>DASPWT010000001.1:0-30034 GCA_035637655.1 Burkholderiales bacterium
GCCTTTGCAGCGATTTGTGCAGGAAGCGGCGATGGTCGGCCGCTTCCACCACCGGAACATCGCGGCGATTCTCGACCACGGCTTCGCCGAGGACCTCGCCTACATCGTCATGGAATATTTTCCGGCCGGTTGCCTAAGAGACGTGGTCGGAGCTCCGCTTCCCCCTCGTCAGGCGCTGTCGCTGCTCGCCCAGGCGGCAACCGCGCTGGCCGAGGTCCATCGCCAGGGAATCGTTCACGGTGACCTGAGACCGGAAAATTTCATGGTGCGCGAAAACGGCGAAATCGCGCTCTCCGGCTTCGAAGACGCCAAGGACGAGACGAGCGACGCGAGCACAGCGCCGCGCGCCGTACCCTTGAGGTCCCTTTATTATCGCTCGCCGGAACATGCAACAGGCGCGAAACTCGACCAACGCTCGGATCTTTACGCGCTCGGCGTGATATTTTTCGAAACGCTGACGGGCAATCGGCCCTACACGAGCGACTCCGTCGACGAGCTGACCCGGCAGATCGTCAACGCGCCGCCCCCGCGGCTACCCGCGGAGCTTGCCCATTGCCAGGAACTGGTCGACGCAATGCTCGCCAAGGACCCGGCGTGGCGCTACCCGAGCGCCGTTGCCGTGCTCGAGGCGATCGACACCGTTCGTACGCGCGCCGCATTGAACGCGGCCGGAGCGCCTCTAAAGCACTAAGGGGTGTATCCCCGTAAATCGAGTTTCACCCCGGAGGCTACGACCTGCTCCCGGTTGCGATAGTCCGAACGCACCATTCCCAGCTTGCGATAGTCCGAACGCACTATTGAAGCGGGAGCCAAGCGTAACATTGGTTGACTTTAATAATAATAGGGGAGGTTTACTCACCGCTCGATACAGAAGGGAGACGTTATGTGCTTTGAGTCCGCCGAAATAATGTCCAGGAAAGCGCGCGAGTCCGAAGAAGCCCGCCGAAGAAAGCTGGCCGACGACCTGAAGAGACGGGATCAGTCCTCCGCCCCGGCCAGGCCTCGTACGTGGCTGTCGCGAGTCATTCAACCCGCGCTCGCCGTGCTGCTGCTCAGCCTGGCGGCAGAGGGGCAAGCCGCCCTATCCGGTCCCGCGCTTGTGGGCTCGGTGACAATAGTGCAAATACCAAATTCGACGGACGCCACTTTTATGTTCACAGGGCAATGCAGGGGAAATACTGCGAATTTCACCACGACCCTCTCCAACTTCACTGTGAGCAACGTGACGGCGGCGAACTTGGAAGGCCTTAGCTTGCCGAGCCAGGGGCCCGGCCAGTGCCTGTCCCAGCAAGGCGGCGAGGATCTCACGGTGGTTACGGTGGTGACCCCGCAGTTTATGAATCAAAACGGCGTCGTCAACGCCGGCCACGTGGTGATCCTGTACGTGGTCCCCTAGTAATGGGTAATGGGTAGTGGTCCTGGGGGCCACTACTCAGCAATGCGGGGCCTTGCAAGACGGGTGACTCCCGCTTCGTCTCACGCACCGCTCGATAGGACCGCCGCTCCTACTGTCGGAGGTGAACTTGAGGCCGTTTCAAAATCGTTGAAACGGCCCTGATTTTAGGGTAGGTGCCCCCTCATTTTGTAACCCGTTCTAAATGCGCCCTGGGGCTTCCGGTATAATCGCTCTTTACCGGCACGCCCCATGTCGTCGATCCTCAGGCTGCGCGGCAGCCGCGCCGTTTCCGCGTTCCGGCTCGACAAGCTCAACTCCCGCCTCGCGGCGATCGGCAGCCCGGCCCGGGCCACCGCCGCCGAGCACTGGCATTTCGTCGAAACCGCGCGAGCGCTCGACGCGGGCGAGACCGGGGTACTCGAGCAATTGCTTCACTACGGCGAGCCCGCGCCCGCGGGCGGCGGTCGCATGCTGCTCGTCGTGCCGCGCCCGGGCACGATCTCGCCGTGGTCCTCCAAGGCGACCGATATCGCGCGCCGATGCGGCCTCGAAGCGGTCCGGCGCGTCGAGCGCGGGACCGCGTGGTTTTTTTCGTGCGACCCTGCGCCCGACCGCGGCTGGATCCTGGGGTTTGTTCACGACCGAATGACCGAGACGGTGCTCGGTTCGCTCGACGAGGCGGACGCGCTGTTCCGGCATCACGATCCGAAGCCGTTCGCGGTCGTGGACGTCCTCGCGCGCGGGCGCGCGGCGCTGGAAGACGCCAACGCCGCGCTGGGGCTTGCTCTCGCTCCCGACGAAATCGACTATCTCCTGGCGCACTACCGCGGCATCGCCCGCGATCCTACCGACGTGGAGCTCACGATGTTCGCGCAGGCGAACTCGGAGCATTGCCGCCACAAGATCTTCAATGCTTCGTGGATCATCGACGGCATTCCGCGGGAAGAGACTCTTTTCGGCATGATCAAGACGACGCACGCGCGCAGTCCCCGCGGGACCGTGGTCGCCTACGCCGACAATGCCGCGGTCATGGAGGGAAGTCCGGTCGCGCGGTTCTACCCGGAATCCGGGGGGCGCTACCGCTACCGGGACGGGCTCACGCACACGGTGATGAAGTGCGAGACCCACAACCATCCCACCGCGATCTCGCCGTTTCCCGGAGCGGCGACCGGCTCGGGGGGCGAGATCCGCGACGAAGCGGCGACCGGCCGCGGCGCGAAACCCAAGGCGGGACTGTGCGGCTTCTCGGTGTCGCATCTGTGCATTCCGGATTTCGTGCAGCCGTGGGAAAAGACCTCCGGAAAACCCGACCGCGTCGCCTCG
This sequence comes from Burkholderiales bacterium, assembly GCA_035637655.1. Classification (GTDB taxonomy): domain Bacteria; phylum Pseudomonadota; class Gammaproteobacteria; order Burkholderiales; family SG8-39; genus VBDM01. The sequence goes on from DASPWT010000001.1 coordinate 2,720, forward strand.
GCCCTGCAGATCATGCTCGAGGGACCGATCGGCGCGGCTTCGTTCAACAACGAATTCGGCCGCCCCAATCTCGCCGGCTACTTCCGCGCCTTCGAGATGGAAGCCGACGGAGTCGTCCGCGGCTACCACAAGCCGATCATGATCGCGGGCGGACTCGGCAACATCAACGCGGAGCACGCTCACAAGGCCCCACTTGCGCCGGGCGCCCTGCTCGTGCAGCTGGGCGGTCCGGGAATGCTGATCGGGATGGGCGGGGGCGCCGCGTCGAGCATGGACACGGGCGCCAATCCCGAGAAACTGGACTTCGATTCGGTGCAGCGCGGCAACGCCGAGATGCAGCGGCGCGCGCAGGAGGTCATCGACCGCTGCTGGCAGCTCGGCGAGCGCAATCCGGTGCTCTCCATTCACGACGTCGGGGCAGGCGGCCTGTCGAACGCGCTGCCGGAGCTCGTCCACATCGCCGGGCGCGGCGCGAGGATCGATCTGCGCGCCGTGCCCAACGAAGAGCCCGGCATGACGCCGCGCGAGCTGTGGTGCAACGAGGCCCAGGAGCGTTTCGTGCTCGCCGTCGCCGCCGAGCGCATCGGAGAGTTCGAGGCGATCTGTGAACGCGAGCGCTGTCCGGCCGCCGTCGTCGGCATCGTGACCGATGACGGACGCCTGGTCGTCGAGGACCGGCAGTTCCGCAACCAGCCGGTCGAAATGGAGCTGTCCGTGCTCCTCGGCAAGCCGCCGCGCATGACGCGCGAGGTCCGGCGCCGCCGCCCGCAGCTTGTCCCGCTCGCGCTTCAGGATGTGGCGCTCCAGGAAAGCTGCTATCGGGTGCTGCGGCATCCCAGCGTCGCGCGCAAGACTTTTCTCGTGAGCATAGGCGACCGGACGGTGGGCGGCCTGTGCGCGCGGGACCCTTTCGTCGGGCCGTGGCAAACGCCGGTCGCCGACTGCGCGGTAACCTTGACGGGTTTCAAGGAGGCGAGCGGAGAAGCGTTCGCGATGGGGGAGCGCTCGCCGCTCGCGATCATAAATCCGGAAGCCTCGGGCCGCATGGCGGTGGGCGAGGCTCTCACGAATCTCGCGGCGGCTCCGGTCGGGAGCCTGAATCGAGTCAAGCTCTCGGCGAACTGGATGGCCGCGGCGGGCCACGGCGCCGAAGACGCGGCCTTGTTCGACACCGTGCGCGCGGTGGCCCTCGATCTGTGCCCTGCGCTCGGGATCAGCATTCCGGTGGGCAAGGATTCCCTTTCGATGCGCACCGCGTGGGAAGAAGGCGGGAAGGCGAGAGAGGTGATCGCTCCCTTGTCCTTGATCGTCTCGGCATTTGCACCCTGCGAGGACGTGCGCCGGACGCTGACCCCGCAGTTGAGGACCGATTCCGGCGAGACGGAATTGGTCCTCCTGGATCTCGGGCGCGGACGCAACCGCCTGGGCGGCTCGATTCTGGCGCAGGTGTTCGGCCAGTGCGGCGACCAGGCGCCCGATCTGGAGGAGCCGAAACTGCTCGCGGACTTCTTCGCCGCAGTACAGGCGTTGAACCGAGAGGGCCTGATTCTCGCCTATCACGACCGGTCCGATGGCGGCTTGTTCGCGACCGTGTGCGAGATGGCCTTTGCGGCCCATGTCGGCGTGACCGTGAACCTGGACATGCTCGCCTATGACGAAGCCGCTCACGACGTGGAGGGCAACGAGCGCCGGCCGGAGCTGATGGTCGGCCGCGACTTCGAACGGGTGCTCGCTGCGCTGTTCGCGGAGGAGCTCGGGGCGGTGATCCAGATCCGAACCTCCGACCGTGGCAAGGTGTTCGAGCGTCTCGCGGGACTGCCTGCGCACGTCATCGGCAGCCCGAATCCGCGCGACGAGCTGCGTCTGGTGCGTAACGCCAGGCCGGTGTTCGCCGCGCCGCGCGTGGAGCTGGAGCGCGCCTGGTCGGAAGTGACTTTTCGGATGCAGCAGCTGCGCGACGAACCCGATTGCGCCAGGGAGGAGTTCGATCGAATTCTCGACCGGGGCGATCCGGGCCTGTCGGCCGCGCTGACCTTCGATCCGACCGACGACGTCGCCGCGCCCTTCATCGCGGTGAGGCCGAAGGTCGCGATCCTGCGCGAGCAGGGAGTCAACGGTCAGGTCGAAATGGCCGCCGCTTTCTATCGGGCCGGATTCGACGCGCACGATGTTCACATGAGCGACATCGTCGCGGGCCGGGTTTCGCTCGCCGGATTCAGGGGCTTCGCCGCGGCCGGTGGATTTTCCTATGGCGACGTGCTCGGGGCGGGCGCGGGCTGGGCGAAGGCCATCCTGTTCAACGCACGCGCCCGGGACGAGTTCGGCGCGTTTTTCACGCGCAGCGACACTTTCGCGCTCGGCACCTGCAACGGCTGCCAGATGATGAGCCAGTTGAGAGAGCTGATCCCCGGGGCCGAGCACTGGCCGCAGTTCGCGAAGAACCGCTCCGAGCAGTTCGAGGCGCGCTTCGTCATGGTCGAGATCGTGCCGAGTCCGTCGATCTTTTTTTCCGGAATGGCCGGAAGCCGCACGGCGATCGCCACCGCGCACGGCGAGGGACGGGCGTTTTTTGGTTCAACGGAAACAGAATCGAAGGCGATCGCCGCGCTGCGCTTCGTGGACAATCGCGGAGTCCCGACCGGTGTCTATCCGCTCAATCCGAACGGATCGCCCGGGGGGATCACCGGACTCACCACCGGTGACGGACGTTTCACCATTCTGATGCCCCATCCCGAGCGGGTCTTCCGCACGGTGCAGCAATCCTGGCATCCGGAGGGCTGGGGAGAGGACAGCCCGTGGATGCGCATGTTCCGCAACGCGCGGAAGTGGGTCGGTTGACTACTGGATCTTCGCTTTCGAACGCAGCTCGGTAACGAACTTCTGCACTTCCTGCTCCTGCATTCTCGCGAGCAGCTGCTGCTTGACGGTGTCGAACGCGGGGAATTGCATGGAGCGGACGTCATCGAGCTGGATGACGTGCCAGCCGAACTGTGTCTGTACCGGCGTTTCGGTGTATTTCCCCTTTTCCAGCTTCGCGAGCGCCTCGGCGAAAGGCTTGACGAAAGTGGCAGGGGTATTCCAGTCGAGATCGCCGCCTTTCTCCTTCGAGCCCGGATCCTTGGATTGCTTGGCGAGGTCCTCGAACTTCGTCCCTTTCTTCAGCTGCGCGATGATTTCATTGGCCTCGGAATCCTTGTCGACCAGGATGTGCCGGAGCTTGTATTCCTTGTCGCCGCGCAACGCCTTGACCTTGTTGTACTCCGCGAGCATCTCCTCGTCCTTGATCGGATGTGTTTTGAGGTGTTCCTGAACGATTGCCTGCACCAGCACCTGCTGGCGCACCAATTCGAGCTGGGCGCGCACATCGGCGCTTTTTAAAAAACCTCTGCGGTCCGCCTCCTGCGCGACCACTTCCTGCGTGATGAGGTTGTCGAGAATTGCCTTGCGCGCCTGCTCATTGTCGGGCTGCCCCTGCGCGGCGCGCTGTTTGGCGATGAAGTCCAGACGGGCCTTGGGAATGGGTTTGCCGTTGACGGTCACCGCTTTGAGGGCAGGAGCCTTCTGCACGGGGGTCTGCGCCCAGGCGGGCGTCGAAATGCACAGAAACAGCGCGGCAAACAGGCTAGCCGAACGTAAAAACATGATGATTCCTTCGTTTTGAAAGTGAAATCATAACTCATCCGGGGTGAGGGCCCGAATGGCGAGCGCGTGGATTTCGCACTGCATCAACGGGCCGAGCACCTCATAGACCATCCGGTGCCGCGTGATCTGGTCCTTGCCCGAGAAGCGGGGTGAGACGATGGTAAGGCGAAAATGGCTCCCGCCCGCTTTTGCGCCCGCATGGCCGGCGTGCTTCCCCGATTCGTCGAGAAGGTCTATGGATTGCGGCTCGAGCGCGCTCAGGCGTTCGTGGATCGCGGCGGCGAGATTCATCGACCCGGTGCGCAGGCGCAACGCGCCGGTCCGGCGCAAGAACGAAGTTGCCTCACCGCGGCGCTTCCTGGATGTAGCGGCCGAGGAACAGCGCCTGGCCGACGACGAACACGAGCATCAGGCCTGTAAACCCGTACAACTTGAAGCTCACCCAATCGTTGCAGGACAGCTTGTGTACGGCGGCCAAATTGACAGCGCCCATAAACGTGAAAAATATGATCCAGGCAGAGTTTAGTCGTCCCCAGATCTTGTCCGGCAAGGAGATCGCCTGTCCAAGCATCGTTTGAACCAGTGTTCGGCCCAGGATGAACGGAGATAGCAGGAATATTATCGAGAACGCCCAATAAAGAATTGTCGGCTTCCACTGGATAAACGTCGGATCGCGGAAATATAAGGTAGCTCCGCCGAATAGCGTGACGATGGCAAGACTGACCCAAAGCATACCGTCAACCTTCTTCTTTCGGAAAAGAAGCCAGCAGACCTGAATGACCGTTGCCAAAATAGCAAGCCCGGTCGCCAGCAAGATCGGATCCTGCGTAATCGGCAAGTCGGGCGTAACGCTGCAACTACCACCCCTCTCGCCACCGCCGGCGAGTTTATAGGTGGCAAAAAACACGATGACCGGGAACAAATCGAAGAGGAATTTCATCGCGCCATTATACCGAGACGCGCCATGTCCGGTCCGACCCTGATAGGGAATACCCGGATGCTATACTCAATTCGAAATACGGCGGAATCGCCCTCGATGACGCTTTATGCCGGGTTATACTTTCACGGGCGGGCTGCTGCCTGCCCCAAAGCAAAGCGTCTGCGCGCCTCAGAGGAGACAAAATATCATGGCCGAACCCCACATTGCGCACCCCCACATTACGCACCCCCACATTGCGCACCCCCACATCGCGCAGAAGTCCCCCTACGCGATAGAGCTCGCCGCCGGCGACTACTGGTGGTGCCGCTGCGGGGGTTCCAAAAGCCAGCCGTTCTGTGACGGCACGCACAAGGGGACGGAGTTTGCGCCGGTGAAATTCACGGTGACCAAGGCCGAAAAGCTCTGGCTGTGCGGCTGCAAGCACACCCGCAACCAGCCTTTTTGCGACGGCACCCACAAGACGCTCTAGCGGCCGGTTTCACCTTATTTCTTCGTTGCCGTCCAGCGGCCTTCTGCGCCGCTGTCGGTGCGGAATGAGCCTTCCATGGTGCTGCCGCTGACGCGCCCGTTGAAGTCGCGGCGCACGCCGCGATTGTCCACGTAGGCAAAGCTGATCCTGAATCCGGAGAGCCGCGGCTCGCGCAAGCCCGCGAGGATCGAGCCCAGGTAGGCTACGCCCTCGATTTTCTGGAATTTCTGGTCCAGGTTGAGGCTCAGTTTCTCCGAACCGCCCGCGCCCGAGAGTTCCATCGCCCAGCGGCCCGAAACGTTTGCGGGCACGATCCACAGATAGACGCGCCTGCCGTCCACGTCGGAGGCCTCGTCCGCCTCCCAGTCTTCCATGTTGAAAGCGTGCGCTACGACGCGGGTTCCCGGCCGCAGGGCCAGAATCTGCGGCCGCAGCTTCATGTTGAGCGACGGCAGGAGATACAGGGTGAGCACGGTTGCCTGGGTGAAATCGGTCACGAAGATATCCCCCTGGAGGATTTGCGCCTTGCCCAGGACCCCGGCCGCCTGCGCATTGCGCTGGGCATGCGCAACCATGTCGGGGTTGTATTCGATGCCGAGCGAGCGGGCGCCGAATTTTTTCACGGCGGCGATGGCGATCTTGCCGTCGCCGGCGCCCAGATCGATCACATAGTCCTCCGGCTTCGTCTGCGCCATGTTCAGCATGCGTTCGACGACCTCGTCAGGCGTCGGCACCCACACCACGTCCTTGCCTTGCTGGCCGACGTGGGGTTTGAAATCCTTTTGCTGGGCGTACGCGGCGGCCGCCGTGACGAGCAGGGCTGCAGCGAGCGTCGACAGGATGCCTTTTGGAACTGCACGAAACATATCGTCCTCTTTCTGTTCGAGTGGGAATTCAGCGTGCGGGAAGAAGCGAACCGGCCAACACCGGGCGGGCGAAGCTTATTGCGTACCTTACAGCGCTTCGGCGGCGTGGTCGGCGAGGCGCGAGCGCTCGCCGCGTTGCAGGGTCACGTGCCCCGAGTGCGACCAGCCTTTCATGCGGTCCACGACATAGGTCAGCCCGGAGCTGCCCTCGGTGAGGTAAGGCGTGTCGATCTGCGCGATGTTGCCCAGGCACACCACCTTGGTGCCGGGGCCGGCGCGGGTGATCAGGGTCTTCATCTGCTTGGGCGTCAGGTTCTGCGCTTCGTCGATGATGAGATACTTGTTGATGAAGGTGCGGCCACGCATGAAATTGAGCGACTTGATCTTGATTCTCGAGCGGATCAGGTCGCGCGTGGCGGCCCGGCCCCACTCGCCCGCCTCGTCGTCGGTCTTGTTCAGAACGTCGAGATTGTCCTCGAGCGCTCCCATCCAGGGGGTCATTTTTTCTTCCTCGGTGCCCGGGAGAAAACCGATGTCTTCGCCGACCGGCACCGTGACGCGGGTCATGATGATCTCGGAGTAGTGCTTGGTCTCGAGGGTCTGCATGAGGCCCGCTGCGAGGGTGAGCAGCGTCTTGCCCGTTCCGGCCTGGCCGAGCAGGGTCACAAAGTCGATTTCCGGATTCATGAGCAGATTGAGCGCGAAGTTCTGCTCGCGGTTGCGCGCCGTGATGCCCCAGACGTTGTTCTTGCCGTGCGTGTAGTCGCGCACGGTCTCCAGCACTGCGGTCCGTCCGGAGATTTCCTTGACCACGGCGAGCAGCGGCCGCTCGCCGTCCTGATAGGCGAATTCGTTCAGCAGCAGCTTCTGGCAGAGCGGCCCGCGGATGCGATAGTAGGTGCGGCCGTCGCGCTTCCACGACTCGACGTCCCGGCCATGGTGATCCCAGAAATCCACCGGCAGCTCGCGAACGCCGGTGTAGAGCAGGTCGGTGTCCTCGAGCACCTTGTCGGTGAAGTAGTCCTCCACGGTCAGGCCCAGCGCCCGTGCCTTGATACGCATGTTGATGTCTTTCGACACCAGGGTGATCCGGCGCCCGGGATCGCGCTTCTGAAGGTAGATCACCACGCCGATGATGTGATTGTCGGTCTTGCCGATCGGGAGATTGGCGGGAATGTGGCCGGTGATCGCCTCGGTCTGCAGGTAGAGGCGCCCTCTCGCGTTGTCGGCTTCGTGGCGCGCGAGCGGAATGCCGTCCGCTATGGGTCCTTTGGCGTGGCTGACGATGTCGTCCAGAAAGCGGCTCGCCTGGCGCGCGTTGCGGGCGATTTCGGAGATGCCGCTCTTGTTGTTGTCGAGTTCCTCCAGCGTCATGATCGGAAGGAAAACGTCGTGCTCCTCGAAGCGGAACAGGCTCGTCGGATCGTGCATCAGCACGTTGGTGTCCAGAACGAAGAGCTTCGCTGCGGAGTGCCGGGTGCGGGTTCGGCGGGAAGGCACGGATTTGCGCGAGGCTTCGGCTGCGGGCGCGGAACCGGCTTGCTGCTCAGACGGTTTTAACAAAATCGAGCACCTCCTGGGCGTGACCGGGAACCTTGACTCCGCGCCATTCGCGCCGGAGAACGCGGTCGCGGTCGAGCACGAAGGTGCTGCGCTCGATCCCGCGCACCTGCTTTCCGTACATGTTTTTCATCTTCATGACTCCGAACTGGCCGCAGATTTTCTCGGCCTCGTCCGAAAGCAGCTCGAAGGGAAAGCGCATCTTGGCCTTGAAATTTTCGTGCGACCTGAGGCTATCGCGCGAGATTCCGACTATCGAACATCCCGCCTTCTGGAACTGGGGGTAGAGATCGCGGAACTGCGCCCCTTCGTTGGTGCAGCCCGGGGTGTTGTCCTTCGGGTAGAAATAAAGGACGAGCAGCTTGGATTTGACCGCCGAGAGCCGGAACTCCTTGCCGCCGGTCGCGGGCAGCACGAAGTCGCTTACTGCTTTGTTGGCCATCCAGAATCGATACCCTTGTAGGCGCCATTGTCCCCTGATTTCAGAAGCGAGTGCAACCCGGATATTTTTCAGCAGCTTACGAAAGAAATTTTACGAGTTCCCCCAGCAATTCCGCGGGCGCTTCCTCCGGGATGTAATGGCCGCAGTCCAGGGTCCGTCCCTGGACGGTTTCGACCCGCTCGGCCCAGTCGGCGAGGGGGGAGAAGCAGCGCTGTATCGTTGCGTGTTTGCCCCACAGAACGAGCAGCGGCGCGACCACCTTGCGGCCGATGTCGGCCTCGTCGTGCGCGAGGTCGATCGATTCGGCCGCGCGGTAATCCTCGCAGCTCGCGTGAATCGTCGCCGGGTCGCGAAAGCATCGCCGGTACTCGGCCAGCGCCTCGGGTGCGAACGCCTTCAAGCCCGCGTGGCGGGTCCCCATGTGGCTGTCGAGGTAGAAATCCGGGCTGGCGCCGATCAGGGTCTCCGGAATCGGCTCCGGCCGCAGCAGGAAGAACCAGTGGTAATAGGCCTTGGCGAACTCGCGGGAGACTCGCGCGTACATGGTGCGCGTGGGCACGATGTCGAGCACAACGAGCTTCGTCACCGAGGCGGGGTGGTCGAGAGCCATGCGATGCGCGACCCGCCCGCCGCGGTCGTGGCCGACCACGAAGAACGTCTCGTGACCCAAGGCTCGCATCGCCTCGACCTGGTCCTGGGCCATGGCGCGCTTGGAATAGTTGGCATGGTCGGGCAGCCCATGGGGTTTTTCGCTGTCTCCGTAACCGCGCAGGTCCGCGGCGACGACGCTGAATCGCTTGGCGAGCTCGGGCGCGATGCGGTGCCAGATCGCGTGGGTTTGCGGATAGCCGTGCAGCAGGAGCAGCGGGGGGCCCACGCCGCCATGGACGAGATTGATCGCGGCGCCGCTCGTCCTGATGCGCCTGCGCTTGAAGCCGGGGAAGAGTTCGCCGTTCATGAAAGAAATTCCTTGCCCTGCAACGCGAGCGATCCCGAGCGCCCTGCGACGCTGCCGAACGCGATCTCGTTGCGCGGCAGGCTCCTCAAGTCGAGCGATTCGGCAAGGGCCCGCATCGATACCAGGTCGTAGCCCTGGCTCTTCCACCCCGCGAGCATCCCTTCGAACGCCGGCGCGAGTTTTCCGCCTTCGAGCTCGGCGTGAAGCGTGTATAGATGTCCCGCGGCGGGGCACTCCCGGGTGAGATTGAGCACGTGCTCCGCGACGTTCTTCGCGGTGAGCCCGTTGGTGCCGATCAGCTCGTCGAGCGTCGGGAGCGTCGTCGGGAGCTGCGGGCAGGCGCAGATCTCGGCGCGCCACACGGGGATGAAGGGGCAGGTCCCGCGGGTGTCCGAGCAGTAATCGAAGCCCAGGCGCTGCGTCAGGCGCAGCGCGTGCAGATTCGTCTGCCAGCCGGCCGCGCCGTGCGCGCGCGCGGGCTCCCCGAAGATCTCCTGGAAGCGCTCGCGCGAGAGAAGCATCTGGCGCTCGGTCCACCGGGCATCGGCCCCGGGTGCACCGTCCTGCCATTTCACGTGGTCCCAGGCGTGAATACCGACTTCGAAATCGGCGTCCCGCACCCGGCGCATCACATCGGCGCAGCGGCGCCCGATGTCGGGGCCGGGCAGGAGCGTCCCGTAGAGCAGCGTCGCGAATCCGTAATGCGACAGCACCGAGGTGCGCGCTGCCTTTCCGACGAAGCCGCGGCGGAAGACGCGCTTGATCGCACGCCCGGTGTGATCCGGACCGAGACTGAAGAGGAAAGTGGCGCCGGCGCCGTGCTTTTTCAGCAGCTCGACCAGGTGGGGCACCCCTCGCCGGGTGCCGCGGTAGGTATCGACGTCGACTTTCAGGGCAAGCTTCATTCGACCAGCCGTCGTGCCTCGGCGACGTGCGTGCGGTAGGCGTCGAAGATGCGTTTCAGCGCCTCCTGCATGTTGACGCGCGGCTTCCAACCCAGATCACTCGTGGATTGGGAGATCTTGGGAACGCGGTTCTGCACGTCCTGGTAGCCCTTGCCGTAGTACTGCGCTGCGGTCGTCCTGACGAGCCTCGCCTTCCTCGCGTTGGCGCGGTATTCGGGGTACTCGAGGGCGAGCTTCACCATCATGCCGGCCAGATCCCTGACCGAATAGTTGTTTTTCGGGTTGCCGATATTGTAGATTTTTCCCGTCGCGATTCCCTTGCGGTTCTCTATGATCTTCATCAGCGCGTCGATCCCGTCGTCGATGTAGGTAAAGGCGCGCTTCTGGCGGCCGCCGTCCACCAGCTTGATCGGTTCCCCCCGGACGATGTGTCCGAAGAACTGGGTGATCACGCGCGAGCTGCCTTCCCTGGAGGCGTTGAGATTGTCCAGTCCCGATCCGATCCAGTTGAACGGCCGAAACAGCGTGTAGGCTAGCCCTTCCTTCATGCCGTAGGCGTGGATGACGCGGTCCATCAGCTGCTTCGCGCAGGCGTAGATCCAGCGCGGCTTGTTGATCGGGCCGTACACGAGCGGGGAGGTCTCCGGGTCGAACTCGCGGTCGGAGCACATTCCGTAGACCTCGGAGGTCGAGGGAAAGACCAGGTGCTTGCCGTGCCTGACGCATCCCCGCACGATCGGCAGGTTCGCCTCGAAGTCGAGCTCGAAGACCTTGAGCGGTTCCTTGACGTAGATCGCAGGCGTCGCGATCGCGACCAGGGGCAGCACCGTGTCGCACTTTCGGACGTGATACGCGATCCACTCGTGGTTGATGGTGATGTCGCCTTCGAAAAAACGGAAGCGCTTGTGACCGAGGAGCTCCGCGATGCGGTCGGTCTGCATGTCCATGCCATAGACCTCCCAGTCGGTCCGCTCGAGGATGCGCTTGGACAGATGATGGCCGATGAAGCCGTTCACGCCGAGAATGAGGATTCTTTTCACCGTGACTCCCTAGTGCAGCGGGACCTTGCGGTCACCGATCCGGTTGGCGAATTCTTGCGCGGACAGCCGCCGGCCGTCCAGTTCCAGATCGAGGAGCTCCAGGACCTCTCCGTCGGCGCATGCGGCGTAACAGCGGCGGCCTTCCGCGTAGAGGAACGCCGCAAGCCGCGCACCGCCCTTCTGCGCGCACCGTCGCGTCCGCAGCACCCGCAGCCGCATCCCTTCCACTTCGGTGAACGCGCCGGGATAAGGCGGCGCGACCGCGCGAACCAGATCGTGCACGCGTTTCGCGGACGCGCTCCAGTCGATGCGCCCGTCTTCGGGACGGCGTCCGCCGAAGTAGCCTCCCTTGGAGAGATCCTGTGCGCGAAGGACCGCGCTGCCGTCGACGAGCTTCGGCAGGCTGCGCCTGAGAACACGCTCGGCTGCTCCCGTGACTTTTCCGAACACGTCCACGGCCAGCTCGTCTTGCAGGATGGCAACGGCTTCCTGGTCGACGATGCGTCCCGCATCGGGCTTTTCCACCATCTCGTGCAAGGTCGCGCCGGTCTCGGTCTCGCCGTGGATGATCGCCCAGTTGACCGGCACCCGCCCGCGATACTTCGGAAGGAGCGAGCCGTGCACGTTGAACGCGCCCCTTCCGGGAATCGCCAGCAGCCGTGCACCGAGCATCAGGCGGTAGTAGAACGAGAAAAGAAAATCCGGACGCAGCTCGCGGATTCTCTCGACGATCTCCGGCGCATTGGGATCATCGGGCATGAGGGTCTCGATCGAGCGAGCGCGCGCGAGCTCCGCGACGCTCGCGAACCAGATTCTCTCTTCGGGCTTGTCCCGGTGCGTGATCACCAGAGGCACTTCGATCCGCTCATCGAGGAGGACTCCGAGGCAGCGACAGCCGACGTCGTGATAGGCGAAGACAACCGCGCTCGTCACTCTCTGAACCGGTTACGATACTTGACGCTGTTTCGGCGATTCCGAAACAGCGTCCTTGCGTTCCAGAACGGCCTGCACGAGGTAGCGCGGCCGCTGCCTGACCTGCTCGTAGATGCGGCCCACGTATTCGCCCAGGAGGCCGATGCCGAACAAGGTGATGCCGATCAGGAAGAATGCGATGCCGAACAGGGTAAATACGCCCTCCGCCTCGGGTCCTACCACCAGGCGGCGGACAGCGAGGAAAATCACGAACGTCAAGGACAACAGCGCTATGGCGATTCCCGAAAGCGAGAAAAGCTGCAGGGGCATCACCGAGAACCCGGTGACCAGATCGAAATTGAGCCGGACGAGACTGTAAAGCGAATATTTCGAATCGCCGGCGGCGCGCTCCTCGTGCGCCACCTCGACCTCGGTCGGGCGCTGCGCGAAGGTATAGGCCAATGCGGGGATGAAGGTGTTGACTTCGCGGCAGCTGTTGATAGCGGCGACGATGTCGCGGCTGTAGGCGCGCAGCATGCACCCTTGATCCGTCATGCGGATGCGGGTGATTCGCTCGCGAATGGCGTTCATCATCCGCGACGCGCCGCGCCGGAACGCGGTGTCCTGTCGCCTGAGGCGCACGGTCCCGACGTAATCGTAGCCCTCGTCCATTTTTGCGAGGAGCTTCGCGATTTCCTCCGGAGGGTTCTGAAGGTCGGCGTCGAGCGTGACCACGCGCGCGCCGCGGCTCGCCTCGAATCCCGCCATGATGGCGAGGTGCTGCCCGAAGTTGCCGTTGAACAGGATCACACGGGTCACGTCGGGGCGGAGCTCGAACTGCTCGCGCAGCAGCGCAGCCGACCTGTCGGCGCTGCCGTCGTTGACGAAAATGACCTCGTAGCTCGAGCCGAGCGCGTCCAGCGCCGGATACAGCCGCGCGAACAGCGCGGGCAGGACCGGTTCCTCGTTGTAGACGGGAATGACGACGGAGAGCTTGGGCGCGGCCATGTCAGGCGGCCTTGCGCCGCATCACGCGCTTCATGTTTTCGCACACGCGCTCGATGTCGGTCTCGCGCATCTCTGGAAAGAGCGGCAGCGTGACCGTTTCGCGCGCGATGCGTTCCGAGACCGGGAACATGCCCTCGCGGAACCCCTTGTTGCGGAAGAGCGTGGTGAGGTGGATCGCTTCGTAGGAGACGCCGGTGCCGATGCCTTCCTTGTGCATCGCGCCCATGAACGCCTTGCGGGTGCTGCGCAGCGCCTGCAGCGGCAGCAGCACCGTGAACATGTTCCAGCTGTGCCCGGGGTTGTCGCGCGGTGGCAGGCGCTCCGGCGTGAGCAGGTCGTCGCCCGCGAGGCACTCGAAGTAGCGCCGCGCAAGCCGCGCGCGCGCGCGGCACCAGTCCTCCAGGTGCGCGAGCTGCTCCAGGCCCAGTCGCGCCGACACGTCGGAGAAGTTGTACTTGACCCCGGCGCGCTCCACGTCGCGCGTGCCGTCGGGCAGGCGCTTGATGCCGTGGAAGCGCAGCTCGTCGACGATCGCCGCCTCGCGCTCGTCGTTGAGCGCCAGGGCTCCGCCCTCGATGGTGGTCATGTTCTTGTTGGGATGGAAGCTGAACGAGACGATGTCGCCCGTCGCCCCCACCGGGCCGCGCGGGGTGCGCGATCCGATCGCGAGCGCCGCGTCCTCGAGGATGCGCACCTTGTGGCGCTTGGCGAAGGCGTCGAGCTCGTCGGGATCGAGCGGCGCGTTGTAATGCGTTGGAAACAGCAGGCGCGTCCTCGGCGTGACCACGGCCGCGGCCTGCACAAGATCGATGTTGCGCGAGCCGAGGTTCACGTCGACGAACACGGCGGTCGCGCCGGCGCGCTCGACTACGTTGCCGGTCACGAAGAAGCTCTGCGCGGGAATGATCACCTCGTCGCCCGGCCCGACGCCGAGCAGCTCGAGGGCCACTTGCATCGCCGCAGTCGCGGAAGTGAGCGCGCGGACCGGCCGCCCGCCGAAGCGCTCCGACAGCGCCTTTTCGAACGCGGCGACACGGGGCCCGGTGGCGATCCAGCGGCTGCGCAGCGTGTCGGCGACGGCGGCGATCATGGCCTCGTCGATGGTCGGCCGTGCGAAGGGAAGGAAGTCCACTAGGAGCGTGCGACGAGAAACACGCCCGCGACGATGAAGGCGATGCCGACCAGCTTTTGCGCCGTGAGCGATTCGCCGAACAGGTACCAGGCCGCGACCGCATTCAGGACGTATCCGATCGAAAGCATCGGATAGGCGATCGAAACCTCGACGCGCGACAGGCCCATGATCCAGACCACCAGGCTCACCACGTAGCAAGCGACCCCGCCCGCGACGTGCGGCTCGAAGGCGAGCTTCATGCCGATGGGGACGATGTTGTGCGCGCTGAACTCGAATTGCCCCACCGCGTTGGTGCCGGCCTTGAGCAGCAGCTGCGCCGCCGCGTTGAGCAGCACGCCCGTGAAGATGAGAGCCCAGCTCGCCGCGTTCACGGTTTTTTCACGATGACGCGGCGGGCATCGCGCGCGACGATCTGCATGGGGACCGGGTGCTCCTTGAGGAACCCGTCGAGGTCGTTCGCGCTGAACATGGCGAACGCCTCGGGATCGCTTTGCCAGGCGCGCGCGAACGCCGCGGTGTCCGGCAAGTATTTGTGCGGCTCCCACGCGATCGGCTGCGCCAACTCGTCCTTGTTGGCGACCATCGTCACGCTTCGGCCCAGGTAGAACAGCAAGGTGTGATCGAAGGTGTTCACCACGTAGAAGGGCACATCCGGTTTCAGCCGGTCCCGGATCTGGTGCACGATATGATACGCGGAAAAGGCGGGCGAGAAGCTCTCGTGGCCCGACAGCGCGGTCTGGGCAAACAAGAAACCTCCGAGCGCGAGGGAAAGCGTCGCGGGCAGGCGCCTTCCGCGCAGCGTGAACCCCGCAGAAACGATCCCGGCGGCGCCAAGCAACAGGCCGGCCGCCGCGAGCCAGGGGACGTAGCCCTCCACGAGGGAGGGCGGCAAGCCTTCCGAAGCAAAGCGCACCGCCTGCGGCGAGGCGAGCGCTACCGCAATTCCCAGCAGCGAGGCGACTCCGGCCTGCGCCAGGAGGACGCCGCGGTGCGCGGAACAAAGATAGTTTCCGATGAGAAGCGAAAGCGCCGGAAAGAGCGGCAGGATGTAGGGGATGAGCTTGGAATTCGAAGCGGAGAAAAAGAGGAGCACCACGGCGCACCACAGGAGCAGGAACCGTTGCGGGTGGAAGCTCGCTGCGGCGGAGCGGCTCCAGGCGCGCCACAGCGCGGGAAAAAGACCGACGATCCAGGGCAGGATCCCGCCGAGCAGCACCGGGATGAAGAACCAGGCGGGCTGGTAGCGATCGTGTTCGCGGGTGAGAAAACGCTCGAGATGCTCGTGAATGAAGAAGAAGCGGAAGAACTCCGGGTTGGCGAGCGAAACCAGGATGAACCAGGGAGCGGCAATCGCCAGGAACAGCAGCCCGCCCTGGACGGGGTGCAGCCGTGCCAGCAGCCTCCAGTCGCGCTGAAGGACGACGTAGGCCGCGACTGCGCCCACTGGAAGCACGATCCCGACCAGTCCCTTGGTCATGACGGCGAGCGCCGCGGCGGCCCAGGCGACGAGCATCCAGCGGCGTCGCTCGCCCTCTCCCGAGTCCTGCTGCGCGACGGCAAACGCGAATACCGACGCCGACGTGAAAAAAGTCATGGCCATGTCCAGCGTCAGGATATGGCCGATAACGACGTAGAGGGCGCAACTCGCGGCCACCGCCGCGCCGCACAGTCCGGCCGGCGGCGCGAACAGGCGCTTGCCCGCCCAGAACACCAGCAGCACGCCCGAGAATCCGGTCAGGCCCGGCCACAGGCGCGCCGCCCATTCGTTCTGTCCGAACAGGCTGAACGACGCTGCGGTCGCCCAGTACTGCAGCGGCGGTTTCTCGAGATATTTATAGCCGTTCAGGCGCGGCGTGAGCCAGTCGCCGGATGCGACCATCTCGCGCGGAATTTCCGCGTAGCGGCCTTCGTCGGACTTGACGAGGTGCCGATAACCCAGATTGCAGAACCACGCAAAGCTGAATGCCGCAACAAGCGCAAGGAGTTGATTGCGAGTGAAGCTCTCCGATGTCCCGGACATTCTCGCTGCCTACCCGATCAGCAGAGCCGCGGCGACCCTGCGCCCTTCGGCGAGGAGAATGTTGTAGGTACGGCAGGCGGCCTGCACGTCCATGACCTCCACGCCGACTCCGGACCGTATCAGGGATTGCATGATCTCCGGGCGGGGAAAGCGCAGCCGCGCTCCGGTGCCGAGCAGAATGATTTCCCGGTCCAGACCGGCGAGCGCCGCCAGGTGCTCGGGCGCGAGCTCATCGAATCGCTTCGGCGGCCAGTCGAGGAGGATGCGCTCGGGCATTACCACGAGGCTGCGTTCGAACCGCTGCCGGTTGACCATGACGTAGCCCTCGCCGTAGCCGGTGATGGCGTTCTTGGCGGTCTGCGGATCCAGATGCAGTTTCAAGTTTGCCGGTGCCGTAAGTGTCCGGTAACATTATAACTTTTGCAGCGCAGCGCGGCTCGGAAAGCCCGCCGCACTCCCGGAAAATCCCGCGCCCATGAGAAAGTTTGCCCGAATCGAGCGTCTTCCTCCCTACGTCTTCAACATCACCAACGAGTTGAAGATGACGGCGCGCCGCGCGGGCGAAGACGTGATCGACATGAGCATGGGCAACCCCGACGGCCCCACGCCCAAGCACATCGTGGCGAAACTCGTCGAGGCCGCGCAACGCGCCGACACGCACGGCTACTCGGTCTCGAAGGGAATTCCGCGCTTGCGCCGCGCGATCTGCGGCTGGTACCAGCGCCGCTACGGCGTCGCATTCGATCCGGATTCGGAAGCGATCGTCACCATCGGATCCAAAGAGGGCCTCGCGCATCTGATGCTCGCCACGCTCGACCGCGGCGACACGGTGCTCGTCCCCAACCCGAGCTACCCGATCCACATCTACGGCGCGATCATCGCCGGCGCCGACATCCGCTCGGTGCGCATGACCGCCGGGGTGGATTTCATCGAAGAGCTCGAGCACGCGATCGGCGAGCTGATTCCCAAGCCCAAAATGCTGGTTATCGGCTTTCCGTCGAACCCGACGGCGACATGCGTGGAGCTGGATTTCTTCGAGCGCGTGATCGCGCTCGCCAAGGCTCACGACATCCTCGTCGTGCACGATCTCGCCTATGCCGACATCACCTTCGACGGCTGGAAGGCGCCGTCGATCATGCAGGTGCCCGGCGCGCGCGACATCGCGGTGGAATTCTTCACCATGTCGAAGAGCTATAACATGGCGGGCTGGCGCATCGGCTTCATGGTCGGGAACAAGGAACTCGTCCATGCGCTCGCCAGGATCAAGAGCTACCACGACTACGGCACTTTCACGCCGATTCAGGTGGCTTCGATCGTGGCCCTGGAAGGCCCGCAGGACTGCGTCGAGGAGCACCGCATGAAATACCAGAAGCGGCGCGACGTCATGGTGCGCGGCCTGCACGAGGCCGGCTGGATGGTCGAGAACCCGAAAGCCTCGATGTACCTCTGGGCGAAGATTCCCGAGGCCTACGCCAAGCTCGGCTCGCTCGAATTCGCAAAAAAGGTGCTCCGAGACGCCCGGGTCGCGGTATCGCCCGGGATCGGCTTCGGCGATCACGGCGACGACCACGTGAGAATCGCGCTGATAGAGAACGAAGTCCGTTCAAGGCAGGCGGTACGCGGAATCAAGGACATGTTCAGGAAGGACGGACTGCTGTGACGCGGATCGTTGAAGTCACCGATGAATCCGGAGCGATCGTGGCGCCTGACTGGTTCAGGAAGGCGGAAGCGGTGCACCGCCAGCTGCGCACGGCTCTGCCGCCGGATTACGAGGCGAAGATGAAGCGGGTGTTCGCCGGCGGCGCGCGCATGTGCGTTGCCGTCGAGGGCGTGGATGTCACCGGCGTCGCGGTCTATCGCGCGTACGAGAATACGTTCTACGGGACGCAGCTGTACGTGGACGACTTGGTGACCGACGCGAACCGCCGCTCGCGCGGCGTCGGGCACGCGCTCCTCGGCCATCTCGAGCGGAAGGTGCGCGCGGCAGGCTTTGACAGCCTGACGCTCGACTCCGGCACGCAGCGCCTGCAGGCGCACAAGTTCTACTTCCGCGAAGGGATGGCGGTGACTTCGTTTCACTTCTCGAAGAAACTCAAGTGAAACCCATCAAGGTGGGGTTGCTCGGCATCGGCACGGTGGGCGGCGGCACCTGGGCGGTGCTCGCGCGCAACCGGGAGGAGATCTCGCGCCGCGCCGGGCGCGCCATCGAGATCAGCGTCGTCGCCGACAAGCAAGTCGAGAAAGCGAAAAGCCTCACCGCCGGGAAGGCGCGCGTGACCTCGGATGCCTTCGCGGTCGTCCGGGATCCCGAGATCGACATCGTGATCGAACTGATCGGCGGCACCACGGTCGCGAAGGACCTCGTCCTCGCCGCGATCGAAAACGGCAAGCACGTCGTTACCGCCAACAAGGCGCTGCTCGCCACCCACGGCAACGAGATTTTCGCCGCCGCGCAAAAAAAAGGCGTGATGGTGGCGTTCGAGGGCGCGGTCGCGGGCGGCATTCCCATCATCAAGGCCCTGCGCGAAGGCTTGAGCGCAAACCGCATCCAATGGATCGCGGGGATCATCAACGGCACCTCCAACTTCATCCTCTCGGAGATGCGCGACAAGGGCCTTCCTTTCGCGACGGTGTTGAAGGAAGCGCAAAAACGCGGCTATGCCGAGGCCGACCCGACCTTCGACGTCGAAGGCGTGGACGCCGGGCACAAGCTCAGCATCATGGCGGCGATCGCCTTCGGCATCCCGATGCAGTTCGACAAGTGCTACAAGGAGGGCATCGCCAAGCTCACCCAAGGAGACATCCGCTACGCCGAGCAGCTCGGCTACCGCATCAAGCTGCTGGGGATCACCAAGCAAACGGGAAAGGGCATCGAGCTGCGCGTGCACCCGACGCTGATCCCGGCGAAACGCCTGATCGCCAACGTCGAGGGGGTGATGAATGCCGTCCTGGTGAAGGGCGACGCGGTGGGCCCGACGCTGTATTACGGCGCGGGCGCCGGCGCCGAGCCCACGGGAAGCGCGGTGGTGGCCGATCTCGTGGACGTGACGCGCCTGCACACCGCCGACCCCGAGCAGCGCGTGCCGCATCTCGCCTTCCAGCCCGACCGCATGTCGAACCTCAAGGTCCTGCCGATGGACGAGGTCGTGACTTCGTATTACCTGCGCATGCAGGTGGAGGACCGCCCGGGCGTGCTCGCGGACATCTCGCGCATCCTTGCGGACGCCTCGATTTCCATCAACGCCATGGTGCAGCGCGAGCCGGCCAAGGGCGAAAAGCAGGTCGACATCATCATGCTCACCCACCAGACGCGCGAGAAGAGCATCAACACCGCGATCGGCAAGATCGAGAAGCTGCCGGTGGTGACGGGCAAGGTGACGAGGATTCGACTGGAAGAACTGCAGTGATCGGGATACACAGGCACGCCTGAATCCCATGCTTTACGTCAGCACTCGCGGCGGGGCGAGGCCGCAGGCGTTCACCGAGATCCTGCTCGAGGGCCTCGCGCCGGACGGCGGCCTCTTCCTGCCCGAGAAATTTCCGAAACTCGGTCCCGCCGATCTTTCCGCGATGCGCGGCATGAGCTACGCGGAGCTCGCATTCGCGATCCTGTCGAAATTCGCCGACGACATCCCCTCGCGCGACTTGAAGCAGCTGGTGGATGCGACTTACACGAAAGAGATCTTCGGCAGCGAGGACATCACCCCGGTGAAAAAGCTCGAGCCGGGCCTCTATCTCCTCGGCCTCTCCAACGGGCCTTCGCTCGCCTTCAAGGACGTCGCGCTGCAGCTCCTCGGCAACCTGTTCGAGTACGCGCTGGACAAGCACGGCCGGCGGCTCAACGTGGTCGGCGCCACTTCCGGCGACACCGGATCGTCCGCCGAGTATGCGCTGCGCGGCAAGAAGAACGTGCAGGTCTTCATGCTCTCGCCGCAGGGCCGCATGAGCGCGTTCCAGGCGGCGCAGATGTACTCGCTGCAGGACGCCAACATCTTCAACATCGCCGTGCGCGGCGTGTTCGACGACTGCCAGGACATCGTCAAGGCGATCTCGGGCGATTTCGCTTTCAAGGCGAGGCACCGCATCGGCGCGGTCAACTCGATCAACTGGGCGCGCGTCGCGGCGCAAGTCGTGTATTACTTCAAGGCGTATTTCGCCGTGACGAAGGCAAACGGGGAGCCGGTGTCCTTCGCAGTGCCTTCGGGCAACTTCGGCAACGTCTACGCCGGGCACGTCGCGCGGCAGATGGGCCTGCCGATCAGGAAACTCGTCGTCGCGACCAACGAGAACGACGTGCTCGCCGAGTTTTTCCGCACCGGGTGCTACCGCGTGCGCAAGTCCGCCGAAGTGAAGGCGACGAGCAGCCCTTCGATGGACATCTCGAAGTCGTCGAACTTCGAACGCTACGCCTACGATCTTGTCGGGCGCGATCCGGAAATACTGAAGGCCTTGTGGACCCTGCTTGATCGCGAGGGCGCTTTCGACTTGGCGGGGATGGAGTATTTCAGGGGTGTCGCGGACACCGGGTTCGTTTCCGGCTCGAGCACGCACGCGGACCGGCTGACCACCATCCGGCGCGTGTGGAGGGACTACGGCGTGATGATCGACCCGCACACCGCCGATGGCATCAAGGTCGGGCTCGAGCGCCGCGAGCAGGGCGTGCCGCTCGTGTGCATGGAGACCGCCCAGCCCGTCAAATTCGCCGAGACCATACGCGAAGCACTCGGCCGGGAGCCTTCGCGCCCGGCCGGATTCGAAAACCTGGAAAAACTGCCGCAGCGTTTCGAAGTCATGGACGCCGACGTCGGGAAGATCAAGCACTACATCGCCGCGGCGACGTTACGTTCCGTGTGAGCTGTGACGTCAGATGGACACACGGCCCTCAAGAGGATCGTCAGAGTGGAAGGTAAGAAGCGGATACTGACCGGGATCCGGCCCACCGGCCCCTTGCATCTCGGCCATTACGCGGGCGCGCTCGAGAACTGGGTGAAGCTGCAGGCCCGTTACGACTGCTGCTTCCTGATCGCCGACTATCAGGTGTCTGACTACGCCGATGACATGGCGCGGGTGCGGGAGGCGGTGTGGGAAGTGGCGCTCGACTGGCTTGCCGTCGGACTCGATCCGGAGCGCAGCTCCTTCGTTGTCGAGAGCCTGATCCCGGAACACGCCGAGCTCACCCTGTGGCTGAGTTGGTTCCTGCCGCTCGGCATGCTCGAGCGCAATCCGACGCTGAAGGCGGAGATGGAGGAGTTCGGTCGGAAGTCCGTGCCGGTGGCATTCTTCACCTATCCGGTCATGCAGGTGGCGAACATCCTCATGGCCAGAGCCCACCTTGTCCCGGTCGGGGAGGATCAGCTTCCTCACATCGAGCTCACCCGAGAGGTGGCGCGCCGCTTCAACCGACAGTTCAAAGAGGTGTTCCCCGAGCCGGAGGGGCTGGTGGGGCGCGTGCCGCGGCTGGTCGGGATCGACGGCCAGGCCAAGATGAGCAAGTCGCTGCACAACGCCATCTACCTCAGGGACACCCCGGCCGTCGTGAACGAGAAGGTCCGCTCGATGTACACGGATCCGACGCGGCTGCGAACTACCGATCCCGGCCACGTCGAAGGCAACCCGGTGTTTCTGTACCACGACGTGTTCAACCCCAACCATGAGGAGGTGGCAGACCTCAAGGACCGGTATCGCCGCGGTTCCGTCGGGGACGTCGAAGTCAAGCTGAAGCTCGCCACGGCGCTCAACACCTTCCTCGCCCCGATCCGTGAGCGGCGGGCGCGCTTCGCGGCCAGGATGGGGCTGGTCCGCGACGCCTTGGCCCACGGCACGGACCGCGCCCGAAAGGCGGCCCAGACCACGATGGCATTGGTACACGAAGCCCTCGATCTCGGGTATCTCGAGAAGTTTCGCGGGCAGTGAGAATGACCGCCGAGGAGATTTCCGGATAAAATCCTCCCATGAGCTCGGTCCTTTCCAAAGAAAAAAATGTCCTCGGCGGGCCGCTCCTCGCCTGCAGCTACGCTCCGCTCACCGGGTTTTTCCGCGACGGCTGCTGCGCGACGCACGACGCGGAAGGGGTCGCGCACCTGGTCTGCATCAAGGCGACCGCGGAGTTTCTCGAGTTCAGCCGCTCGCGCGGCAACGATCTGTCGACGCCGCGCCCGGAGATGCGCTTCAGGGGGTTGCAGCCCGGCGACCGCTGGTGCCTTCACGTGCTGCGCTGGGTCGAGGCCTACAAGGCCGGCATGGCGCCGCAGGTGGTGCTCGAGTCCACTCACGAGAACGTCCTCAAGTACGTCCCGCTGGAGTCGCTGAAGGGCCACGCGCTCGATCTGCACTGAATCCGTGCCGGCCGAACGAGGCCGGCGGAAACAATTTGCAACGATTTCTTCCCATCCGGAAACAGTCTGGAAACGACTGCGCGCGAGAATGCTCGCGTAGCTTCCTCAAATCCATTCGAAGGAGAAAGACGTGTTCGAAAATCATGGAAAGAAATTGACTGCCGCGTTGTTCGCGGCGGGCCTGCTCGGCGCAACTGCGAGCTGGGCGCAGATGCCCGGCGGCGCGGAAGGCACGGGACCGATGCGTGGGTTCGAGCGGCTGCACAAGGAGTTGAACCTCAACGCGCAGCAGGAAGAGCTGTGGAAGAAGGCTCAAGGCCTGCAGCGCGAAGCCTTCCGCTCGATGCGCGCCAAGGGGGAGGAGACCCGCGCCAAGCTGCGCGTCGAGATCGACAAGCCCGGCGCCGACCTCAAGCAATTCGCGCAACTGCGCGACCAGCTGGGCGCCCAGATGCACGCTCAGATGGAAGCGATCCACAAGCAGGTGCGCGAAGCCTGGTTCGCCGTGTACGACGCGCTCGATCCCGGGCAGAGGGAGAAGGTGAGGGTGGCGATCCGCGACGGCATGGACCGCATGGGCCAGATGGGGCGCCATCGCGGCGGACCCCGGGGCGAGCAGCACGGCTGAGCAAGTCCGCGCCGGGCTGTCGGCCCGGTGCGGGTTACGGCACTGGGCTCAGCTGGAACAGCTGAGGCGACGCCGGATCGATCTCCGCCCGGATCCAGCGGGTCTGCGGCGAGCCGAACACGACTACCCGGGTAAAGTTCCGTACGGGTTCCCCCGTCGCCGGATCGGCAAGCGGCTGGTCCAGCTTGTAGAGGTGGGTGTCGCCGTTTACGAAGAGCACGGGTTTTCCGAACCTGCGCGCGAGGTCGCGCAGAGCGTTGCGGAAATCGGCGAACCCGTTCGATCCCTTGCGCCGCATCTTTCCCTCGAAGTCGGGGTCGCCCTGCGCGAAGATGAGCATCCCCCGGAGCCTGCGCTTTTCAGCCAGCCGGACGCTGTCCTGCAGCCACGCGAACACCGCGGCCATGCGCGCACGGTGCTCGGCGTCCATCGCGGGCGTCCTGCCGAGGTTGTTGTTGCTGCCTTGCACGTTGATGCCGACGAACAGCACGCCGGCCGCGACCCAGCGCAGGTGCTCGCGGTATTCTTCGTAGCGGCCCGACTGCCGCTCGAGCCCTAGGCCGCGGTTGCCGAGGCTCGTGTCTCCGGATTCGAACAGTTCGCGGAATTTTTTCAGGCGCTCCATCGGATCGAAGCCCGTGCGGTGGCAATCCACCCATTCGTTGTCGCCGGGAACGATCACGAACGGGTGCCTGAATTTCTCGAACTGGCGCTTCCTCGCCTCGAGCCATTCGTCGGTGCAGGGCCCCTGGCCGCCGGTGATGTCGCCGACGTGGATGACGAAGGCAAGATCCTCCTGATTCATCTGCTCGATCATCGAGTCGAGCGCCGCCGCCTCGGCCGCGCTGTAGGGGGTGTCCCCGATCAGCGCGAATTTGATGCCGGTGTCCCGGACCGAAGAAAGGGGCGGGGCAATATGGGCCGTGCAGCCCGCCAGCCCGAGCAGCAGAACGAGGAGAGACCGCCTCACAGCCGCTTCAACCGGTACAGCAGTTCCAGCGCCTCGCGCGGCGAGAGCTCGTCGGGATTGGCCGCGGCCAGCGCCTCGCGCAGGGCATCGGGTTCCTCGGGCGGCTCGGGCTCGGACTTGCCCGCGGCAAAAAGATCCGACTGGCCCCCGCGCGTCAGGCTCGCTTCCTCCAGCATCTGAAGGTATCTGCTCGCGTTGCGCACGACGGTCTTGGGAACGCCGGCGAGCTGCGCGACCTGCAGGCCGTAGCTTTGCGACGCGGGGCCTTCCTCGACGGCGTGCAGGAAGACGATCGTGTCCTTGTGCTCGACCGCGTCGAGGTGGATGTTGGCCGCCGAGGGGTGCTCGAGCGCGAGCCGCGTCATCTCGAAATAGTGGGTGGCGAAAAGCGTGAGCGACTTGTTGCGCTCCAGAAGCTGCCGCGCGATGGCCCAGGCGAGGGCGAGTCCGTCGAAAGTCGAGGTGCCGCGCCCGACCTCGTCCATCAGCACCAGGCTCCTGTCGGTCGCGTTGTGCAGGATGTTGGCCGATTCGGTCATCTCCACCATGAAGGTCGAGCGTCCGCCCGCCAGGTCGTCGGCCGCGCCCACGCGCGTGAAAATCTGGTCGATGGGACCGATGCGCCCCGATTTCGCCGGGACGAACGAGCCCACGTGCGCCATCAGAACGATGAGCGCGACCTGGCGCATGTAGGTGGACTTGCCCCCCATGTTGGGCCCGGTGATGAGGAGGAGCTGGCGCGCGGGCGCGAGCCGCGTGTCGTTGGCGATGAAGGGCTCGATCTGGGCTTCCACCACGGGGTGACGGCCTTGATCGATCCCCACGGCGATGTCCGAGGTGAATTCCGGGCGGCAGTAGCCGCGCTTGCCGGCGGTCGCCGCGAAGCAGGCGAGCACGTCGAGCTGCGCGAGCGACCGCGCGATGCGTTGTAGCACCGGAACTTGGGCGCCGAGCAGCTCGAGCAGCTCGTCGTAGAGCGTTTTTTCCAGGGCGAGCGCGCGATCGCGCGCCGACAGAGCCTTGTCCTCGAAAGCCTTCAGCTCGGGTGTGATGTAGCGCTCGGCATTCTTGAGCGTCTGCCGGCGGCGGTAGTCGGCAGGCACTTTGGCGGCGTGGGCGTTGGTGATCTCGATGTAGAAGCCGTGCACGCTGTTGTAGGCGACGCGCAGGCTGGGGATGCCGGTGCGGCTGCGCTCGCGCGCCTCGAGCTCGGCGAGGAATTCGCCGGAGCGCGTCTGCAGCGCGCGCAGCTCGTCGAGCTCGCGGCTGTAGCCGTCGGCGATCACGCCGCCGTCGCGCACCATCGCCGCGGGCTCCTCCTGCACCGCCCGTTTCAACAGCGCGAGACACTCGACCGGGACTTCGAGATCGTCCAGCATCTTCGCGAGCAGCGGTGCGTCGCGCGGAGCCGCGGGGGCGAGCTCGGGCAGAAGCGCGAGGCTGTCGCGCAGGGACGAGAGATCGCGGGGGCGGGCGTTTCTGAGTGCGATGCGTCCGGTGATGCGCTCGACGTCGGCGAAGCGGCGCAGGAGCTTGTGGATGCCCGCGTCCGCCTCGGCGAGCGCGGCGACTGCTTCGTGGCGCGCGCCGACCGCCGCCTGATCGCGCAGGGGATGGTGCAGCCAATGGCGCAGAAGCCGGCTTCCCATCCCGGTCGCGCATTCGTCGAGCAGGGAAAAAAGCGTAGGCGAAGGCTCCCCGCGCAGGGTCTCGGTGAGCTCCAGATTGCGCCTTGTCGCGGCGTCCATGCGGATGTATTCGCTCGCGCGCTCGGGAATCACCGCCGCGACGTGCGCCAGCGCCTGCCCTTGCGTCTTTCTCGCGTACTCGAGCAGGGCGCCGCAGGCGGCGATGGCGGGTTCCAGATCCTCGCAGCCGTAGCCGGCGAGGTTCGCCGCCCCGAGTTGCTTGAGCAGGATCTTCCGCCCGGCCTCGAAATCGAAATGCCATTCGGGGAGCCGGGTCACCGCGAAGCCGTCGAGAACCGTGCCCTCCGTCGCCAGGATCTCGGCGGGGGCGATGCGGCGCAGCTCGTTCTCGAGAAGATGTGGCGCGATCTCGGTGACGCGGAGATCGCCGCTCGCGAGATTGAGCCACGCAAGGCCCACCGCGCCCTTGGTTCGTGCCAGCGCGAGCAGGATGTTGTCCGATTTCTCCTCGAGCAACTCCGAATCGGTGAGCGTGCCCGGCGTGACGATGCGCGTCACCTGGCGGTCCACCGGCCCCTTCGAGGTCGCGGGATCGCCGATCTGCTCGCAGATCGCCACCGACTCGCCGAGGCGCACCAGCTTCGCGAGGTACTGGTCGATCGCGTGATAAGGCACCCCCGCCATCTTGATCGGCGCGCCCGCCGAGGCGCCGCGCGTGGTGAGCGTGAGGTCGAGCAGGCGCGAGGCGCGCTCGGCGTCGTCGTAGAACATTTCGTAGAAGTCCCCCATCCGGTAGAACAGCAGGATGTCCGGGTACTGCGCCTTCAAGCGCAGGTACTGCTGCATCATGCCAGTCGTACCGGGAGCGTCGGGCGAAGGCATTCGATTTCCCTTGTCGCCGCTGGAGGTTGCTGGATTTCGCTGATCCATCTCGGTCATCAGTCCCTGTGGCGCAGACATGTTGCAGGAGGGGCGCAGACCTTGCAAGCCAACTCAGGCAAAATAGCGGCTATGGCAAGACCGCAGACGGCGACAAGCACGCGACGAGCGCGCGATGAGCTAACGGTGTCGCACCGCGAGCGCCTCGTCGAGGAACTGCTCGCCGACCCGAAGCTTGCCGCGGAGTACCTATTGGCGGCGGCGGAAGACAGCGACCATCGGGTCTACTTCACGGCGGTGAGGACTGTGACGGGCCAGTAGGAGGGTCCGCCGGTTAGCCAAAAGCATTGCTGTATCGCAAGTTGCAGCGTTCGACCCCTGATAGCAAGGTTCCAATGCTTTGAGTTCGCTATAGACAAGTCAGCGCTGGCCGCGGCGCTCTTGCTCGTGGCGGCTGGCGCGGCGTCGTGGAAGCGCTGCGGCGCCAGACGTCCCGGCGATCGCCGAGGTGGGCCTGCCGGGTGTTTCGGTCCTCGCGTGGCAAGCGATCTTAGGGCCGTCGAAAACCCCGCGGGAAATAGTAGACCGTGTATCGCGCGACGTGAGCTCGGTCCTGCTAGAAGGACGAGGTGACGCCGGGATTGGAACCGGTCGTCGGCCAATGTCGGCTTGCGACCTATTCTGTTGAAAAACTCCCCGACGGCGCTTTTTCAATCGTCTTTGGGGGTCGTCAAACCATCAACCCCGCCACGCGCGTCGCTTATACGCGATTCTGGAAGGTCGGATTTTTAATCCACCCTCTCACACGCCATCGAAATCGAGTTTTTCAACAGAATAGACCCTAAGCCGCCATTTCCGCCCATCGCGATGGCGGAGGTTCATCTAAAGCTTCAACGTCTGGCTCGCCGTTCTCCCCGCTTCTCAGGTCAGGCGCTGATTCAGGCGATTCATCGCGCTTGT
>DASPWT010000002.1:0-7875 GCA_035637655.1 Burkholderiales bacterium
CAGCTGCAGCACGATTCCCGATGCGAGGCGCGAGCGCAGATCCGCCCGCAGGGCGAGCCGCGCGGGCGGCGCCCCGCTGCTCGCGGCGAGTGCTCCGCCCGAAGCGCGCAGCCGGTTGCACAGGTCGAACAGGGCGATCTCGCCGGTGCCGTCGAGGCGCGAGACGTCGTCCACTGCGACCGCGGCGAGGTCTCCGGTGCCGGCCCAGTCCGCGTTCGCGGCCTGCACGTAAGCCGCGCGACCGACCGTCGCGGCCGCCTCGGCGAAAGCACGCAGGAGATGCGTCTTGCCGCTGCCGCTCGGGCCCCAGAGAAAGACGAAGCGCTCGCCGTCCTCGAGAGCCTCCCGCAATGCCTTCAGCGCCGCGCCGTTTTTCCCAGGGGAAAAATTCTCCAGCGTGGGCGGCGGGGGCGGGGCGAACTCAAGCAGGAGTTGTTGCATCGATCCACGCCGCCTCAGGCGGGCGGCGGACATTTCAATTAAAATTCGGGGGGCGAAAACACGTCACTTTATCTGCAACCCCCAGTCTTGGCCAGCAAGAAGCCGATCACCTACCGCGACGCCGGGGTGGACATCGACGCCGGGGACGCGCTGGTCGAGGCGATCAAGCCCCTCGCGAAGAGGACCCTGCGCCCGGAAGTGCTCGCCGGAATCGGCGGGTTCGGTGCGCTTTTCGAGGTTTCCAGGAAATTTCGCGAGCCGGTGCTGGTGTCGGGCACCGACGGTGTCGGAACCAAGCTGAAGCTCGCGTTCCAGCTCGGGGTGCACGACACGGTCGGCGTCGACCTCGTGGCGATGAGCGTCAACGACATCCTCACGCAGGGCGCGGAACCGCTCTTCTTTCTCGACTACTTCGCGTGCGGCAAGCTCGACGTCGCGGTCGCCACCGAAGTCGTCAAGGGCATCGCGCGCGGCTGCGAGCTCGCCGGCTGCGCGCTCATCGGCGGGGAGACCGCCGAGATGCCGGGAATGTACGCGGAGGGCGAATACGACCTCGCCGGATTCGCGGTTGGGATGGTGGAGAAAAGCGCGATCGTGGACGGCCGCGGCATAGTGCCTGGCGACGTGGTGCTCGGGCTTGCCTCGAGCGGCGCGCATTCCAACGGGTACTCGCTCATCCGCAAGATCCTCGAACGGACGAAGCCCGATCTCGGCGCGGATTTTCACGGCAGGCCGCTCGGGCGGGTCCTGCTCGAGCCCACGCGCATCTATGTGAAGCCGCTGCTCGCACTGATGCGGCAGATGCCGGTTAAGGGCATGGCGCATATCACGGGAGGTGGCTTAGTGGAAAACCTGCCGCGCATTCTGCCCGAGGCCGTGAAGGCGGCGATCTCGCGCTCGTTGTGGCCGATGCTGCCGCTCTTCCAGTGGCTGCAGCGCGAAGGCAAGGTCGCCGAGGCCGAGATGCAACGCGTGTTCAATTGCGGCATCGGCATGGCGGTCGTGGTCGCGGCGGAGCACGCCGATGCGGCAGTCCGCGCCCTGTCCGCCGCCGGAGAAACGGTGTTCCGGATCGGCCGCATCGAAGCGCGCAAAGGCGCCGAGCCGCAGGCGGTGATCGTCTGACATGAAGAATGTCGATTGCGCCGTGGTGGGGGCAAGTTTTGCGGGCCTGGCCTGCGCGAACGCGCTGGCGCGCGCCGGGATGCGGGTCACGGTGCTGGAGAAGAAGAGCGATGCCGGCGAGAAGCTTCACACGACGGGAATCATCGTCAAGGACGCGATCGACCAGGTGGCACTTCTGGACGGCTTGCCAGCCGATTTGGTTCGCCGCATATGAGTTGCAGGGGACCCTGAAAGCGAAAAATGGAAAAGCGCATTGAGCGGACCATCCAGGTCGTCGCGGGCACGGCGCTCGCGATCGGCTGCCTGATGGTGCTGCGGCCGTTCCTCGCTGCGCTCCTGTCGGCAGCGATCCTGTGCTTTTCGACCTGGCCGCTCTACCGGCAGATCGAGCGCTGGCTCGGAGGACGACGCACGCTCGCCGCGCTCGCAATGACCCTGCTCATGGTCTTGGTGCTGGTGTTGCCCCTCGCGCTGATCGCGGGGTCCTACGTGGACGACATCCCTCAGCTCCTCGAAAGGCTGCGCGAGACGCTCGCCCAGGGACTGCCCAGGCCTCCAGGCTGGCTCGCCTCGATTCCGCTGGTGGGCGAGTCGCTGGACGCCGGCTGGCGCGAGATCGCCGGCAGCAAGGCGGCGCTCACCGAAGCGCTGAAGCGGATCGCGCAGCCGGCGCGCGCCGGGCTGGTCCAGGCCGGCATCATCGTCGGCGAGGGCGTGCTGCAGTTCACGCTGATCGCCTTCATCGGATTTTTCTTCTACCGCGACGGCGCGGCCTTGGCGCGGGCTCTGCGCAACGGCCTCGACCGCGTCGCGGGCGATCTTGCCGGCCGCCTGCTGGAGATCGTCGGCGGCACCATCAACGGCGTGATGTACGGCATCGTCGGCACCGGACTCGCGCAGGGCCTCGCGGCGGCCATCGGCTTTCTCATCGCGGGCGTGCCCGGAGCGCTGATGCTGGGCTTCATCACCGCCATTCTTTCGATCGTTCCCGCGGGCCCGCCGCTGATATGGATCAGCGCCACGATCTGGCTGTTCTTCCAGGACCAGCCCGGCTGGGCCGTTTTCATGGCGCTGTGGGGGTTCTTCGTCGTGAGCGGCATCGACAACATCGTGAAACCCCTGCTGATCAGCCGCGGCTCGAGCCTGCCGTTTGTGCTGGTGCTGCTCGGCGTGCTCGGCGGGATACTCGCATTCGGCTTCGTCGGCATCTTCCTCGGCCCGACGCTGCTCGCGGTCGGCTTCAGGTTCGTGCGCCGCTGGGCGGCCCCGCAACGCGGAGCCGACGAGGCTGCCGCGGAAAAAAAATGACAAAAATGTAATCGAGCGGTCAGATTGCCGTCCGGGGCCGGGTCTTAGAGTGGCGGCACATTCAGCGCGCGGCACTTCGAGCGCACTGTCCGCGCATCTTCGACCGGTTCTATCGTCCCTGCAGCTCGCGCGAGGAATCCTCGGCCGGCTCGGGTCTGGGCCTGGCGATCGTCAAGTCGATCGCGGAACTTCACGGCGGCAGGGTCGGGGTAAGAAGCGAGCCGGGCCTGCTGACGACTTTCACGCTCAGCTTTCCCGCCGCCGGCCGCGCCTAGCTCGCGCGCCGCGAAATCTGGAAGGAAACTACTCGCGGCGCGGGAGCGGGTGGTAGAATTTTCGCCTCGCCAGTTCGCCGCAAGCCGATGCCGAATCCCGCCTTCGTCCACCTTCGGCTCCACAGCGAGTTCTCCATCACCGACGGGATCGTGCGCATCGACGAAGCCGTCGCGCGGGCCGCCGCGGACGGCATGCCGGCCCTGGCGATCACCGACCTCGCCAACGTCTTCGGCATGGTCAAGTTCTACAAGGCCGCGCGCGCGGCCGGCGTGAAGCCCGTCATCGGCTGCGACGTCTGGATCACCAACGAGTCCGAGCGCGACAAGCCGCACCGGCTGCTGCTGCTCACGCAGTCGCGCCCGGGCTACCTCAGGTTGTCGCAGCTCCTGACGCGCGCCTGGCTCGAGAATCAATACCGCGGCCGCGCCGAGCTGCGCAAGGCCTGGTTCGGCGAAGGCACCGAAGGCCTGATCGCGCTCTCCGGCGCGATGCAGGGCGACGTCGCGGCCGCTCTCCTGCAGGATCATCGGGAGCCTGCGAAACGGCTTGCAATGGAGTGGGCGCGGCTTTTTCCCGGGCGGTTCTATCTCGAGTTGCAGCGCGCGGGCGCCCCGCACACCGAGAGCTACCTCGAAGCGGCGGTACGGCTCGCAGGAAGCTGCTCGCTTCCGGTGGTCGCGACCCACCCGGTGCAGTTTCTCAAGCCCGGGGACTTCACCGCCCACGAAGCGCGCGTGTGCATCGCCGAAGGCCACGTGCTCGGCGACCAGCGCCGCCCGCGGCCATTCACGCAGGAGAGTTATTTTCTGTCTCAGGCGGAAATGGCGAAGCTCTTCGCCGACCTGCCCGAGGCGCTCGCCAACTCCGTCGAGATCGCGCGCCGCTGCAATCTCGCGCTGGAGCTGGGAAAGAGCCGGCTGCCGAAATTTCCGACCCCGGGAAACGCGACCCTCGAGGACACCCTCGCGCAGACGGCTGGGGAGGGCCTCGAGCGGCGGCTCGCGGCGCTGTATCCCGACTCGGCGCGGCGGACAAAGGAAGAACCGCGCTACCGGGATCGCCTGGAGATGGAGACCAAGACCATCGTCCAGATGGGATTCGCCGGCTACTTCCTCATCGTCGCCGACTTCATCAACTGGGCGAAATCGAACGGCGTGCCGGTCGGTCCGGGACGCGGCTCGGGCGCCGGGTCGCTCGTCGCCTATTCGCTCGGCATCACCGACTTGGATCCCTTGCGCTACGACCTCTTGTTCGAGCGCTTCCTGAATCCGGAGCGCGTGTCGATGCCCGACTTCGACATCGACTTCTGCGAGCGCGGCCGCGACCGGGTGATCGAGTACGTGAAGCAGAAGTACGGCGCGCAGTCGGTCTCGCAGATCGCGACCTTCGGCACGATGGCCGCGCGCGCCGTGGTGCGCGACGTCGGGCGCGTCATGGAATGGAGCTACACGCGCACGGACGAATTGGCCAAGCTCATCCCTTTCCAGCCCGGCAAGCGCATCACCTTGCAGGATGCGCGCGAGATGGAGCCGCGTCTCGCGGAGCGCGAAAGGACCGAAGAGGAGACGCGCGAGCTGCTCGCGCTCGCCGGGCAGCTCGAAGGTCTCGCGCGCAACGTCGGCATGCACGCGGGGGGCGTCCTGATCGCCCCGGGCAAGCTCACCGATTTCTGCCCCCTTTACGCGGCGCAAGGAACCGAGAGCACGATCTCGCAGTTCGACATGAAGGACGTCGAGCGCATCGGCCTGGTGAAGTTCGACTTCCTCGGCCTCACCACGCTCACCGTCCTCGACTGGGCGGTGCAGTCGGTCCGCGCGATGGGGAAGCCCGATTTTTCGCTCGAGAAGATCCCGCTCGACGATCCCGCCGCCTACGCGGTGTTCGCCCAGGCCAACACCACCGCGATATTCCAGTTCGAATCGCGCGGAATGCGCGACTTGGTGAAGCGCGCGCGGCCCGACCGGTTCGAGGACATCATCGCGCTCGTCGCTCTGTACCGCCCCGGGCCGATGGAGCTGATTCCCGAGTTCGTCGAGCGCAAGAACGGCAAGCGGGTCGAATACCTCGATCCGCGCCTGGAGCCGATCCTGAAACCCACCTACGGGATCATGGTGTACCAGGAGCAGGTGATGCAGATCGCGCAGGTGATGGGGGGCTACTCGCTCGGCAGCGCGGACCTCCTGCGCCGCGCGATGGGCAAGAAGGACGCAAAAGAGATGGCACAGCAGCGCGACGTGTTCGTCGCCGGCGCCGAGAAGAACCGCCTGCCGCGCGCCAAGGCGATTCTGCTGTTCGACCTGATGGAGAAGTTCGCGGGTTATGGTTTCAACAAATCACATGCCGCCGCCTACGCGCTCATCGCCTACCAGACCGCGTATCTCAAGGCGCACGCTCCGTCCGCGTTCATGGCGGCCAACCTCTCCGCGGTGATGAACGACACCGACAAGGTGCACCAATTTTACGAGGACTCTGTCGCCAACGGCCTGAAGGTGCTCGCGCCCGACATCAACTCGGGCGAATACCGCTTCGTTCCCGTGGACGCAAAGACGATCGGCTACGGCCTGGGCGCGGTGAAAGGCACCGGCGAATCGGCGATCGCCGCGATCCTCGCGGCGCGCAAGGACGGTCCGTTCCGCGACTTGTTCGACTTTTGCGAGCGCGTGGACAAGCGCACCGTCAACCGGCGCACGGTCGAGGCGCTGGTGCGCGCCGGCGCCTTCGATTGCCTGAACGCGGGTGACTACTCGATGCGTTCGAGCCTGCTCGCTTCGGTGGGGATCGCGCTCGAGGCGGCCGAGCAGACCGAGCGCAACGCAAGACAGGTGAGCCTCTTCGGCGCGGGCGAAAGCGGATCGCAGCAGAAACCGGCGCCCGTCGCTGCGCCGCTGTGGGAAGAGGCGCAGCGCTTGCGCGAGGAGAAAGCGAGCCTGGGGTTCTATCTCTCGGGGCACCCCTTCACCGCGTACCGCGCCGAGATCGGGCGTTTCGTCCGGACGAACCTGCGCAGCCTCGCGGCCTCGGCGGAGGGCGAGGGCGGGACGCGCACGCAGTTGATCGCCGGGGTGGTGGAATCGGTAAGGGTTCAGAGGACTCAAGGCGGCCGCATGGTGGTCCTCAAGCTCTCGGACGGTACCGCGACGCATGAGGTCACTGTATACAATGAGGTGTTCGACCAGGTCCGCGATACTGTCAAGGAGGACGCGGTCGTCGTGATCGAAGCCAAAGTGAGGAACGTGCGCCGCTCCGTGGGCGAGGAGGGCGAGGCCGTATTCATGCGCATCGCCGCCGACCGGATCTACGACGTCGCCGGCGCGCGCAGCCGGTTTGCGCGCGGCGTGCGCCTGTCGATGAACGGGGAGGCCTCGCAGGCGGGTGTCGCCGCCTCGGCGACCTTAAAGAGTTTCCTCGAGCCTTACAGGAACGGCCCGTGTCCCGTCGCGGTGTGCTACCGCAACGGCGGCGCGAGCGTCGAAATGCAGCTCGGCGACAACTGGCGCGTCAACTTGGACGACGCGCTGCTGAAGTCGTTGAACGAGTGGTTGAGGCCGGAGAATGTGGAGGTGCTGTATCCGTAAGCTAACCTGGCTCGCGACTGTCGCCGCTCTCGCAGCCGGCTGCGCGACGATGCGGGAGACTCCGCCCCTTGCGAGCGTCCCGTCGCGGGTCACCGCCTTCTCGACGCTCAAGCCGGGCGAACCCATGCCGTCCGAGTGGGGCCCTTGGAGCCTGAACCGATTCAAGTCCTCGAGCCGCTACCAGCTGGTGGAAGACGCCGGCGCGACGGTCCTCAAGGGGACCGCGCAGGCCTCGGCATCGGGATTGGTTCACGCTCTCGATCTGGATCTGCGGGAGCGTCCGCTCCTGTCCTGGCGCTGGAGGGTGATGGCGCTCGCCCCCACCGAAGCGAGCCCCGACGATTCGCCGGCGAGGATCGTGGTTTCATTTGCCGGCGACGTCAAGAAGCTGCCGTTCAGCGATCGTCTCTTCTACGACCAGTTTCGCTTCTTCACCGGCCAGCAGCTACCCTACGCCGCCCTGATGTACGTGTGGGGAAGCCGCACTCCCCGCGACGGAATCGTGGCCAACGGCTATACCTCGCGCATCAAGATCGTCGCCGTTGAGAACGGGAGGGACAAGCTGGGGACGTGGCTCGAAGAGACGCGCAACGTCGCGGCGGACTACCGGCGCCTCTTCGGCGAAGAGCCCGGCAAAGTCGTCTCGGTGGGCATCATGACCGAAACCGACGCGAGGGACCGCGCGCTGGAAGCGTACTACGGCGATATCGAGTTTCGGGAGGCGAAGGGACGGTGAGGAGGAAGGCCCTGAATCACGCCGCCTTCTTCCGGTTTTTCTCCAGCCAGCCGTCGACCAGCGCGACAGTCTGATCGACCGCAGCCAAGCGCATGCCTTTCTGCGCCGCGATGGTTTGCACCAGGCGGTCGGTGCGCTCGATGTTGGGCGCGCCGGCGGCCAGGGCGCGCGCAGCGGAGGACGGGCTGCCGAGCGAGAGCGCCGCGTTGGCGTATTTTTCGAACGGCACCAGGTCCTTTTCGTTCGCGCCCAGGGACACGCACAGCTTGACCACCCAGTTGTATACAGAACGCGAGGCTTCCAGGTCGCTGTGCACCGCGTCCTTGATGGGGCGCATGCCGTCTATCTGCACGCAGCGATAGTTGCCGGCCAGCAACATGGCCCATTTCGCGAGCGGCACGAAGACCGAGTCGT
>DASPWT010000003.1:0-24473 GCA_035637655.1 Burkholderiales bacterium
GCGGGATTCGGCAAGGGCAGCGCGCAGGTGTCGCTCAGGACCGAAGGCACGGGCACGCGCCTGACCTACTCCGCCAAAGCGAGCGTCGGCGGCAAGCTCGCACAGGTCGGTTCGCGGCTGATCGACGGCGTCGCGAGGAAAATGGCGGACGACTTCTTCACCGCGTTCAACGAGAAGCTCGCAGGGCCTGCGGCCAAGCCCGCGGAAGCGGCACCCGCGTCTTCAGGGACGCGGATCCACCCCGCCTGGTGGGTGGCAGGCGCGCTCCTCGCAGCGCTTCTGATTTACCTCGCGCTGCAGCCGGCGCACTGAGAGAACCGGGGACAGACCACGGTTTGCTGCACGGTTCGTCCCCGCAAACCGTCGTCCCGCAAACCGTGGTCTGTCCCCGGTTTTATCCGTTCACCGTCACCCGGGCACTCACGGTTCCAGACTTGTTTTCCTGATCGACCCAGCGGCACTCGATGTCGCCCGACTCGTCGGCACGCGTGAAGAACCGCAAGTAGGGGTTGGCGGCGATGCCCGCGCCCATCGCGGCGCGGAAGACTTCGACCCCGCCGTAGCGGCATTCGAAGCGGTGGATGACGTTGCGCGGCGTTTGACGGCCTAGCGAATCGTAGCGAAATCCGGTTTCCATCGGGTGCTGGATCACGATGCGCACTTCGATGATCTCGCCGCGCCGGGCTTCCCGCTGAACCTGGATTCGCGCCGTCATCGCGCTCAGCCCCCGTCCAGGCAGGCCGATTCGTTGACCGCGATGTCCGCGGCGTCGAACCAGAAGCTGCCGTCGGAGAGCTGGGCGACCGCCGTCACGCGCTGGGTGCCGTTCAGGCGGACGCGCGACTCGATCTCGGCGCGACCCATGTGCGGACCGAGAAAGAAGGTCGCCATGAGGGAAACCGGATTTTTCTCCGAAACGAGGTCGATGCGGCGCACGTGATCCGCGTCGCTCATGGGGCTGTCGACGCGCACGGTCATCGGAACCGAATGCCCGTTGTCGGCAACCGGCGGCAGATCGAGCAGCACGCGGCCCCGGCGCATCTGCGCGCCCTTGAGGATAGCTTGCAGCGCACCTTGCGGAGTGTTGATCGTTCGCGCATCGATCCCCGGCGCCGGATTCATGATCGGCTGCGCCAGCGAGCGCCGCGGCAGCGCAAGCGCGGCAGCGAGCGCCGCGAGCGAACGCCGGCGCATGCCGTGCTCGGTCAACCGCGCCATGTGCGCACGCGGGCTGAGGGAATCCGCGACGCGCGCCTAACCCAGCAGGGGCAGCTTGCGGATGCGCTTGCCGGTGGCCGCGAAGATCGCGTTCGCCACGGCGGGCGCGATCGGCGGCGTGCCCGGTTCGCCGATCCCGCCGGGGGCTTCCTTGCTCGGCACGATGTGCACCTCGACCTTCGGCATTTCGCTCATGCGCAGCATCCGGTAGTCGTGGAAGTTCGACTGCTCGACGCGGCCGTCCTTGAACGTGATCTTGCCGTACAGGGCCGCCGTGAGGCCGTACACGACCGCGCTCTCGATCTGGCGTTTGACTATGTCGGGGTTCACCGTCATGCCGCAGTCGACCGCGGCCACGACGCGATGCACTTTCGGCGCGCCGTCCGAGCCCACCGAGACCTCCGCGACCTGCGCGCACCAGCTGCCGAAGGAAAACACCACGGCGATGCCGCGGTGAACGCCGGCCGGCAGCGGCTGACCCCAGCCCGCCTTTTCCGCAGCGAGCTCGAGAGCGCCCTTGCAGCGCGGCTGCTTGCCGAGGAGCGAGCGCCGGAATTCGAATGGATCCTTGCCCGCCGCGTGCGCGAGCTCGTCGATGAAGCTCTCGAGAAAGAAACTGTTCTGCGAGTGCCCGACCGAGCGCCAGAACCAGACCTGGATGCCGCCCGGCTCCTGGCGCGAATATTCGATATGCAGGTTGGGAATGTCGTAGGGACAGTCGCGAATACCCTCGACGCCAAATTCGTCCACCCCGTCGGGCGGCAGCTTCATGAAGTGCGAGCCCTCCATGATCGAGGGCGATGCGACGCTCGCGGTGAAGAGCGTCGCGCGTCCGTCCGCGTCCAGGCCGCCCGTCATCCGGGTCACCGAGGCCGGGCGGTAGAAGGTGCCGCGCGTATCGTCCTCGCGACTGTAGACGAGCTTCACCGGCTTGCCGGCGATCTTCGAGAGCACCGTCGCGCCGATGACCGGATCGGGGGCGAAGCGGCGTCCGAATCCGCCGCCCAAGTACATCGTGTTGACCTTCACCTTGCCGGGGGCGACGCCCGCGACCTGGGCGAGGATGCCCTGCGCCGGCCCTTGAGATTGCGTGCCGGCCCAGATCTCGACCCCGTCTTTGCGAACCCAGGCGGTGCAATTGAGCGGCTCCATGCACGAATGCGAGAGATAGGGTGCCTCGTATTCGGCCTCGATTTTTTTCGCAGGCGTCGCGGCCTTGGCGTCGCCATCGTTGCGGCCGACCGCGCCGCCCGCGGCCGCGCCGGCGGAAAGCATTTTCGAAATGCCCTCGGAGGAGAGCGTGGCGTTCGCGCCATGGTCCCACTGGATCTCGAGCGCGTCGCGGCCGAGCTTCGCGGCCCAGTAGCCGTCGGCGAGAACCGCTACGCCGCTTGGGATCTGCACCACCTGGCGCACGCCGCGAACGGCCTTCGCCTTCGCGTCGTTGACCGAGGCGGCCTTGCCGCCCGGCACGGGCGGGTAAGCGATCACCGCGGTGAGCATGCCGGGGAGGTAGACGTCCAGGCCGAACTTCGCTCTGCCCGTCGATTTGGCGGCGCTGTCCAGGCGCCTGGTTCCGCTCTTGCCGAGGAGCGTGAATTGGCTCGGGTCCTTGAGCTTCACATCCTTGGGAGGCGTGAGCTTCGCCGCTCTTTCGGCGAGCCGGCCGTAGGAGAGTTTCTTGCCGCTCTTGTGGATCACCATGCCCTTCTCCGTGCGGCAGTCGGCGGCGTCGGCTTTCCAGGTTTCCGCCGCCGTGGCGATCAGCATCGCGCGCGCCGTCGCGCCCGCCTTGCGCATCGGCTCCCAGTGCCCGCGCACCGAGGTCGATCCGCCGGTCGCCTGCATCCCGAAGATCGGATTGGCGAACGCCTGGTCGACGCCCGCCTGCTCGACCCGCACCCGCGACCAGTCGGCGTCCAGCTCCTCGGCGACCAGCATCGGGATCGCGGTGTGCACGCCCTGGCCCATCTCCGAGAGGCCGCACACGACGGTGATATCGCTGTTCGGCGCGATGCGCAGATAGGCGCTCATCCGCGCCTCCTTGCCGGCGCCCTGAGCAAGCCGGGTCGCGCCCGGCAGGGTGAAGCTGATGATGAGGCCTCCGCCGGCCATCGCGGAGCTCTTGAGAAACTCGCGGCGCGACGTATTCATTTGCTTGGCGCGCATGATCATGCTCCCTTCACGTTCGCGGCCGCGTCCTTGATAGCGGCGCGAATCTGGTTGTAGGTACCGCAGCGGCAGACGTTGCCGCTCATCGCCGCGTCGATATCGGCGTCGCTCGGCGCGCGGGTCTTGGCGAGAAGCGCGCTCGCGCTCATGATCTGGCCCGACTGGCAGTAGCCGCACTGCGGGACGTCGTGCCGGATCCAGGCCGCCTGCACCGCCTTGCCGGCTCGCGTGGCGCCGATCCCTTCGACGGTGGTTACTTTCTTGCCCGCTGCCGCAGACACCGGCGTCGAGCATGAGCGCACGGGCTGCCCGTCAACGTGCACCGTGCACGCACCGCACTGGGCGATGCCGCAACCGAATTTGGTGCCGGTCAGATGGAGCGAGTCGCGCAGCACCCACAAGAGGGGCGTCTCGGGCGCGGCGTCGACGTTGCGGGTCTTGCCGTTGATAATGAGGGAAACCATGAGAACTTCTCCTGAATAGGACGACGGGATCGATTTGCCGGAGAATCTTATTCCGGCGGACCTTGGAAGTCCATCGTTGCCAAGAGGCGCAACTCTGGGCGAGAATGCGCAGCCGGCGTGCGAGGCCGGGGCCCGGGGAGCGATTGCGGCATCACCATAACAACACGCTCCCGGCCGCGACGCCGTCAGCCTACAGAAAGCGGAGGAGTTCCAAATGAGATTCCTGCTCTCCGTTTCGCGCCTCATCGATGCGATGAACGAGCGCATCGGGCACATCGTGTACTGGCTGGTGCTCGTCATGGTGTTGGTGAGCGCGGGCAACGCCATTTCGCGCTACGCCCTTTCCATCGCCTCGAACGCTTGGCTCGAGCTGCAGTGGTATCTGTTTGCCGCGGTCTTCCTGCTCTGCTCCGGATACACGCTGCGGCACAACGAGCATATCCGGATCGACGTGATCGCGGGCCTCCTGTCCCGCCGCGCGCAGATGTGGATCGATATCTTCGGCACGCTCTTCTTTCTGCTGCCGATAGCAGCCTTCATCACGTGGCTCTCCTGGCCGATATTCATGAACGCCTGGAACAGCAACGAGATCTCCGGCAGCGCAGGCGGCCTGATTCGCTGGCCGGCCCGGCTCCTGGTTCCGGTTGGCTTCTTCCTGCTGTCGCTGCAGGGCCTCTCCGAGCTGATCAAGCGCATCGCCTTCTTGAAGGGCCTGATTCCGGATCCGCTGGAAAAGCACGAGGTCCCGCTGGAACTGGCCATCGCGCGTGACGAAGCAGCCAAATGACGCAGTTCCTCATCGCCAACATGGCGCCGCTGATGTTCGCCGCGCTCGTGGTGTTCCTATTGTTCGGCTACCCGGTTTCGTTCGCGCTGGCGGCGATCGGCCTGTCGTTCGGCTTTCTCGGCATCGAGCTGGGCCTGCTCACACCGGCGCTGTTCGGAGCGCTCCCCGAGCGGATTTTCGGCATCATGTCGAACGACACGCTGCTCGCGGTGCCGTTCTTCACCTTCATGGGGCTGATCCTCGAGAGGAGCGGCATGGCCGAGGATCTGCTCAACACCATCGGACAGCTCTTCGGCCCGATCCGGGGGGGACTAGCCTACGCCGTGATTTTCGTCGGCGCGCTGCT
The DNA here is from genome assembly GCA_035637655.1 of Burkholderiales bacterium. Taxonomy (GTDB): domain Bacteria; phylum Pseudomonadota; class Gammaproteobacteria; order Burkholderiales; family SG8-39; genus VBDM01. Next base: position 4,988 of record DASPWT010000003.1, read on the forward strand.
TGCCGCGACCACCGGCGTGGTGGCGGCCTCGGTGATCTCGATGGGCCTCATTTCGCTGCCGATCATGCTTCGCTACGGCTACGACCGGCGCCTGGCGAGCGGCGTCATCGCCGCTTCCGGGACGCTGGCGCAGATCATTCCGCCATCGCTGGTCCTCATCGTGCTAGCGGACCAACTCGGGAAATCCGTCGGCGACATGTATGCCGGGGCGATCTTTCCCGGGCTCGTTCTCACCGCCCTGTACACGATCTATGTCTTCGGCGTCACGCTGATCTATCCGAAGGCCGCGCCAGCGCTGCCGCCGGAAGCGCGCACGCTTCGCGGCGCCAAATTGCTCGCGCGCGTGTTGCTGGTGCTGATCCCGCCGCTCGCCCTGATCTTCCTCGTTCTCGGCACCATCTTCCTCGGCGTGGCGACGCCGACGGAAGGCGGCGCCATGGGCGCCACCGGCGCGCTGGTGCTGGCAATGATCAACCGGCGCCTGACATGGTCGCTGCTTCGGCAGGCGATGAATTCGACGGCGAAGCTCACCTCGTTCGTGGTGTTCATCCTAGTCGGCTCGACGGTGTTCAGCCTGACCTTCCGCGGCGTGAACGGCGATCTCTGGGTCGAGCACCTGCTCACGGGGCTCCCGGGCGGCGTAATCGGCTTCCTGATCGTGGTGAACGTCCTGGTTTTCCTCCTCGCCTTTTTCCTCGATTTCTTCGAGCTGGCGTTCATCATCGTGCCCCTGCTCGGGCCGGTCGCAGACAAGCTCGGTATCGACCTGATCTGGTTTGGCGTGCTGCTCGGCGTCAACATGCAGACTTCCTTCATGCATCCGCCGTTCGGTTTCGCGCTGTTCTACCTGCGCAGCGTCGCGCCCGGCAGGGACTACCTCGACAAGCTGACCGGCAAGCTGACGCCTCCGGTCACCACGGGCCAGATCTATTGGGGCGCGGTACCCTTCGTGGTGATCCAGGTGATCATGGTCGCCATCGTCATCGGCTTCCCCGGGTTGGTCACGGGAAACCTGGTGAAGAGCAGCGGCGATCCCTCCAAGATTCAGACCTTTGTCCCCGCGGACAGCGAGGGTACTCAGGACCAGACGCCGCCCGAGTTCGGTTCACCGGGCGGTGCGAAATCCGACGCGGAGCGGAAATCAGGCGAAAGCGCAAGGGAGAAGCGCGAAGCCGACGACCTCGAGAACCTCTTCAAGAAATAACCGGCAGCGCGCGCCAAAAAACAAACCCCGCCGAAGCGGGGTTTGCATTGGTCAGTACTCGCCGGAACTACGACTTCCCTGCACCGAGCTTCGACGCGAACGAATAGTTGTCGTAGGTCGATTCCGCGACGCGGAACCACAGGAACTGTTCGTCGCGGAATTTCTTCCACTGCGGATAGACCGTCGCCCAGTGCTTGCTCTTCGCCTTGAGCTCGTCGTAGAGCTCGTAGGACGCCTTTTCGGCCGCTTCCATCACCGCTCTGGGGAACGGCCGCAGGTTGGTGCCGCTCGCGATCAGCCGGCGCAGCGCCTGCGGGTTCTGCTCGTCGTATTTGGCCGGCATCCATGAGTTCGTCTCGCCGCAAGCCGCGGTGAGCGCAGCCTGGTAGGGCTTGGGCAGCTCGATCCATTTCTTCTCGTTGACGAGCGTCATCAGCATCGGACCGCCTTCCCAGAAGCCGGGATAGTAGTAGTTTTTGGCGACCTTGTTGAAGCCGAGCTTCTCGTCGTCGTAAGGTCCCACCCATTCCGCGGCGTCGATCGTTCCCTTCTCGAGCGCCGGGTAGATGTCAGGGGCGCCAATCAGCTGCGGCACGACGCCCAGCTTCGCGAGCACCAAGCCCGCCATGCCGCCGATCCGCATCTTCAGGCCCTTCAGGTCGGCGACCGATTTGATCTCCTTGCGGAACCAACCGCCCATCTGGCAGCCTGTGTTTCCGGAGAGCAGCGCGATGCAGCCGTATTCCTTGAACAGCGGCGCCATCGCCTCGGAGCCTCCTCCGAAATACCACCAGGCGTTCTGCTGCCGGGTGTTCATACCGAAACACACGGCAGTGCCCAGAGCGAACGTCGGATCCTTGCCAAAATAGTAATAGGTCGCGGTGTGTCCGAGCTCGACGGTGCCGGCCTGCACCGCGTCGAGCACTTGGAGCGCAGGCACGATCTCGCCGGCCGCAAAAGCGCGGATCTGGAACTTGCCGTCTGTAATCTCGCCGACGCGTTTCGCAACGAGATCGGCGCCGCCGAACAGCGTATCCAGGCTCTTCGGCCAGCTTGCCGCGAGGCGCCACTGCAGGCTGGGCAGTCCCGAGGTCTGCTGCGCGCGCGCCTGCGCCGCCGTGACGAGGCCCGCGCCTGCCGCCGCTCCCAGCCCGGCGTTCTTCAGGAATTCGCGTCTTTTCATTGGTGATCCCCTCCTAGAATGGAAAGCGGGCCGATTATACCTCCGGCGCCGAGAGGCAGAGGTCAGTTTCCCGCAATGGTCATCTGCTCGATGAGGATCGAGCCGCAGGTGCGCGAGCCGCGCGTGAGCTTGTCGGCTCCGACCGCCGCGACCGAGCGAAACATGTCGCGCAGGTTGCCCGCGATGGTGATTTCCTCCACGGGGTACCGGATCTCGCCCCCCTCCACCCAGTAGCCCGCCGCGCCGCGCGAGTAGTCGCCGGTGACCAGATTCACCCCGAACCCGATCAGCTCGGTCACGAGCAGTCCCCGGCCCATCTTCCGGATGAGCCCGGCAAGATCGAGCTCGCCGCCCTCCAGGATCAGGTTGTGATTGCCGCCCGCGCTGCCGGTGGTCTTCATTCCGAGCTTGCGCGCGGAATAGCTGCCGAGAAAATAGCCGCGCAGGACACCGTCCTTCACCACGTCGCGGTCGCGCGTGGCGACGCCTTCGTCGTCGAACCAGGAGCTCGCCGGCGCGCGCTCGAGATGCGGCCGCTCGAGGAGGGTGACGAGCGGCGAGAAGACTTCCTTGCCGAGGCTGTCGAGCAGAAACGAGGCTTTGCGGTAGAGGTTTCCCCCGCTCACCGCCGAAACGAAAGTCGCAAGCAAGTCGTTCGCCACGGGCGCCTCGAACAGCACCGGTGCCTGGACCGTTCCGATCTTTCGGCTCCTCAAGCGTGCGAGCGCGCGCCTCCCGGCGTAGTCGCCGACGGCTTCGGGTTCGGCCAAATCCTGCGGCGAGCGCTGCGACACGTACCAGTCGTCGCGCTGCATGCGGCCGTCCTCGGCGGCGATCACCGCGCAGGAAATCGTGTGCCGCGACGTGGGGAAACCTTCCAGGAAGCCGTGGCTGTTGGCGAGGGCGAAATGCCATTGCTGGCAGGAGACGCTGGCGCCCTCGGAGTTCACCACGCGCTTGTCCAGGCGGAACGCGGCGGCCTCGCAGGCCTTCGCGATCTCGATCGCCCGCTCGACGGCCAGATCCCAAGGATGGAACAGGTCGAGGTCTTGCGGGTCGCGCGCCAGCTCCTCCGGGTCGGCGAGCCCCGCGCACTCGTCCTCGGCGGTGAAGCGCGCGATCGTCAGGGCCGCCTCCACCGTATCGCGCATCGCGCGCGGGGCAAAATCGGCGGTGCTCGCGTGGCCTTTGCGTTTACCCACGTAAACAGTTACGGCGAGGCTCTTGTCGCGGTTGTATTCGATGGTCTCGACTTCGCCCTTGCGCACCGTCACGGTCTGGCCGTAACCGTCGGAGCTTTCGGTTTCACAGGCGCTCGCGCCTTTTTCCAGGGCATGCGCCAGGGCGTCCGAGGCGATCGTCTTCAACGCGTCGAGATCGTGGGCGAAGCGGCTTGGAGCCATGCAGGGACGCAGCGGGAAAGACGCTATGATATCAGCTCACCCCTAGCTTCCCTGGAACGTGCAGGCCGAGGAAAAACCCAGCAAGACCGAGCGCAAGCGCGCCATGCACGAACTGCAGGCCCTCGGCGAGCGCCTGGTCGGGCTCAACCCGGAGCAGCTCGCGGCTATAGCGTTGCCCGAAGACTTGCACGACGCGGTCGTACAGGCGCGCCGCATCACCAAGCACGAGGCGCGGCGGCGACAGCTGCAATACATCGGCAGGCTCATGCGCGCGGTCGACCCGGAGCCGATCCGCGAGAAGCTCAGGGCGTGGGACGGGGTCTCGACCGACGAGACCGCGCGCGTTCACCGCATCGAGCGCTGGCGCGAGGAATTGCTCGAGGACGACGGCGCGATCGGCGCGCTGGTCCGCGCCCATCCGGGCATCGACACCCAGCGACTGCGCGCGCTCACACGCAACGCGCGCGAGGAGCGCAGCGCGGGCCGGCCGCCGCGGGCCTATCGCGAGCTGTTCCGGGCGCTGCGCGATATCATCGCGGATTCGCAACCGGTTCCCGAAAATGACGGCGAATGAAGAGCTGCTGATCGGACTGGTTTCGATCAGCGACCGCGCCTCGAGCGGCGTCTACAAGGACGAGGGCATCCCGGCGCTCGAGGAATGGCTCGCGCGCGCGGTCGCGACTCCATGGCGAACTGAAACGCGGCTCATTCCCGACGAGCGACCCGTGATCGAAGCGACGCTCCTCGACCTCGTCGACCGCCGCGGTTGCCACCTGGTGCTGACCACCGGCGGCACCGGCCCCGCTCCCCGTGACGTCACGCCCGAGGCCACGCTCGCGATCGCCGACAGGCCGATGCCGGGATTCGGCGAGCAGATGCGCAGGATCAGCCTCGAGTTCGTTCCGACCGCGATTCTCTCGCGGCAGGTCGCGGTCGTGCGCAAGCGCTCGCTCATCATCAACCTGCCCGGCCAGCCCAAATCGATCCGCGAGACGCTCGAGGGCCTGAAAGACAAGGACGGCAAGCAGGTCGTCGCGGGCATTTTCGCCGCCGTCCCCTATTGCATCGACCTCATCGGCGGGCCTTACGTCGAGACGCGCGAGGCAGTGGTGAAAGCCTTCCGGCCCAAGTCGGCGATCCGCCCGAAAGCGAATTGAGCGATGCCCGGGCTACTCGACTCAATCGAAATCGAAACCGCAAAAAACCCGGCTGCGAGCATCATCTGGCTGCATGGGCTGGGCGCGGACGGCAACGACTTCGCGCCGATCGTGCCCGAAATTCGGCTGCCCCGGTTGGCGATCCGCTTCGTTTTTCCGCACGCGCCGGTGCAGCCGGTGACGATCAACGGCGGAATGCGCATGCGCGCCTGGTACGACATCGCGGACGGCGCGAACCGGCGCGAGGACGAGCGCGGCGTGCGCGCCTCGCAGGCCTTGATCGAAACCTTGATCGGCCGGGAAAAGGAGCGCGGCACGGCCGCGCGGCGGCTGGTGCTCGCGGGATTCTCGCAAGGCGGCGCGATCGCGCTGCAGACCGGCTTGCGCCATCCCGAGCGCATCGCCGGAATCATGGCCTTGTCGGCCTACGTGCCGGTCGCGGAAGAGCTTTCCGCCGAGGCGAGCCCGGCCAACCGCGATGTCCCGATCTTCATGGCGCACGGCAGCTACGACCCGGTCATCCCGCTCGCGCAGGCGGAGCGATCGCGAAAACTGCTGGAATCGCTCGGCTACCCGGTCGAGTGGCGCGAGTACGGCATGCCGCACTCGGTGTGTCCCGAGGAACTCGCCGATATCGGCGCCTGGCTGGTGAAGGTGCTCGGCACGGGAGCCTGAGGAGAGACTCCGCTACTCGCCCGTATCGCGGGTCATCCGCCGGCAGCGAATCAGATCATAGTCCTCGCCGCGCTCCATATCACCCGTAGGCAGCAGCAGGTAAGCCTTTCCGTTTCGCTCGAGCTCCAGATTCTGGCCGGCCACGAGGACATTGGCGCGCAGCAACAGCTGCGCCTCGGGAGCGGAATCGATCGGGTTGAGCAGGATCGCCGTTTCCGAGTCCAGGCTGGTTCCCATCTGCCCGCTCTGGAGCTTCACCTGCACGGGCAGCGCGGCCCGCCCCAGGGTCTGGATTCCGACCGTCCCCTGCTGCTCGGCTTTGCGCTGGAAACGGCGGATCACGCCGACCACCCAGTTCGAGCCACCTTCGGGCTGCAGCCCGAGCAGGCAGCCGATTTTCAGCCACTCCCCCTTGATTTGCGCCACGCTCGCTCCGAATCCTCCGGCACTGACGTTCTCCACGATCCAGCTCTCGACCTTGCTCGCGTCGAACTGCACCTCACCGGCGGGATCGAGCGCGGCACGCACCCCTTCGAAACCATAGGTGACGGTCAGCCGCGACTTGACCCTGTGACGCTGCGCTTTCCTCTGCGGCGGCTTGGGCGCCCAGTGAAGAGCAAGGTGATCGAGTACCTCGAGCACGACCCCGGGCTCATAGTTACCGCCCAGCGCGACGCCCGAAGGCACCGCACCGGTGGATTTCACCGTCTGAGCGAGCTTGTCGAGCTCCTTCACGGCGCCGCCTGCGGCAAAGAACCTGAGCGTCGGTGCGCGGTGCGGCAGATGTGCCGCACGCACCGGAGGCTCGTGATTTGCCAAATCGAAGCAGTAGACGATATCGGGCTGGAGGCTGGGCGTGAGCTTGAACGAGCCGGCAAGATGCGCGATCAGCCGCTCGACCAGCTCGATCTCGACCGGCAGCAGGCTGTCGGGCGACGATGCCGACAACATCATCGCTTTGAGAAATTCCTGCTCGGGCGAAGTCTCCCCGGGCAAGCCTGCGTAGGCGATCACCCTGGACTGCGAGTACTTGCGGTTTTCCGCGAGCGCGTAGATCTTTGCGACCGATCCCCACAGGGAATTGTCCGCAGGACCGTAGCGTATGTGCTGCCACTTCATCTGCGCGGCGAGCGCGCGCAGCGCCCGCACGGTGAGCAGCGGCATGCTCTGTTTCAGGTCCTCCCAGCCCTTCTGGCCGGCCGCGTAGGCGTCGATGCAGACCGCGAACGCGAGCGCACAGTGCCGATACCACTCGCGAATCGCCGCCCACAGCCGGTTTTCCTGGAACTTGGACAGGCGCGGCGAGGAGAGGTAGTCCCGCTGCAGCTTGCGGAGGTGAACCTGCGCAGCCTCGTCCACCATCTGCACGATCTGCGCGCGGTGCTCGGGTCCGAAGCCCTCCCAGGCGCGCACCGATTCCATCCAGTGATTCAGGTCTTCGAGCGCCTTGAACGGATCGCCTGCGGGAATGGCGTCGAGGATCGCCCGGGCCTCCCTCGCTCCGGCCATGGGATGATCGGACCTGCCTCCTCCAAACAGCTTCATCATGCCCTCTCCGTCTCGTGCGCTGCCGGACGAAGAATCGGCGCAGGCCTGCTCGCAGCCCTCGGGTGGTGCTGGCGAGTGGACTCGAACCACCGACCTACTGATTACGAATCAGTTGCTCTACCAGCTGAGCTACGCCAGCCTGCGTCCCGGGCACGAAGGGTGAGCGCGCATTATATCAGCGGCAAAACTAGGACTGCGGGCGCGTGCGGATGATGATGTCCACGCCGTCGGCGACCGTTCCCTGCGGCAAAGGCGGCAGGCCGACGACGCGGATATTGTCAGCGGGAATGTCGGTGAGACGTCCCGTCACCACGTCGTAGAGGTGATGATGCGGTTCGGTGTTCGGGTCGTAGACGATTTTGGCCGGGTCCACGACCAGTTCCCGGATCAGCTTCTTTTCCACAAAGAGCTTGAGCGTGTTGTAGACCGTCGCCTTGGACGCTTCGGCGTGACGCGCGTTGACGAGGGCGAGAATCCGGTCGGCGGAAAGATGCTCGCGCCGCGCGAACAGCACGTGCGCGATCTCGATGCGCTGGTGCGTCGGCATGATGCCGTGCCGGCGCAGCTTCTCGGCCACATCCTCGCGGCTCGGTCTTTTCTCCATGCGGCGATTCTAGCCGAGCAGACCGGGCCTTGGCCAATCGGCCAAGGGCGGCCCGCCGCCGAGCGGCGATGCGAGCCGCCTACTCGTGCAGATACCAGTACAGCCGCGAGCGCTTCGAGGACAGCGTCGGCTTCACGTTCTGGGGGGCGAGCGGGGGGCTCTTGGCGCCGCCGGTCCGGTCTATGCCGCCGATCATGATGGTCGTCGGCACGCCGTTGACCGGTACAGTCCCCGTCACCGGGGACGGCGGCAAGCCGCCTCCCGCGAAGATGCCGGAGCGGTACGCCCCGCACAGGCCCGAGGTTCCCACCGCCCCCGAGGCATTGAGCAGGTTCAGCGCGTACCCGTTTGCCTGCCCGAGATTGGCGTCGCAGGACCCAGACGCCGTGGCCGTCGGCATGTTGGTGCTGAAGAAGATCAGCCCGCCGAAGATCACCGACGAAGTCACCACCTGCTCGCCGCGGCCGTTGTTGAGATCGATGCGCCAGCCCCTGGAGCTGGTGCCCAGCGCCGTGGTGCAGGAATTGTTGCTCGTGAAGTCATCCAGCGATGTGCCGTCCAGATCGACCGCGCTTCCCCCTCCGAACTTGTCGATGTACATGTAGAAGCGGTTGGTGACCGGAGTCTGGTACGGATAATTCGACTGCAACGGGTGTTCGCGATCGCCCGAGCCGACGGCCAGGTACACCCGGTCGCTGGCGGCCAGCGCCGCGGGGGCGAAGAGAAATTTGCGGCCGCCGCCGTCGGTGAACGCGATTTTCGTTATCGTCCAATTGCTGGGGGCGAGCGGCGCCAGGCTGAACGGGTCCACGAAGTCGACCCGGTAGAGGTTGCCGCCCGAGTCGGCGAGGTACCCCTGGTCCACCAGGCCGTCGAAGTCGCGATCGATGAGGGTTACGTCGCCGACGACGCTGCGAAGGGTGCTGAAGCTCCTGACCAGCGCGCCGGTGTTCGCGTCGAGGATGTAGACCTTGTTGCCTTTGGGCGCGCCGCACGAAGGCGTCGCCGTGTCGGCGTCCTCGCAGGCGTCGTATCCGCCTCCGACGACGACCGCCGGAACGCTGGTGCTGTAGCCCTTGATGAAACCCACGTTCGGGAAGGACCAGGTCTGCCCGATCTCCGAAAGACCCGAAGTGCAGCCGGTATCGTCCGTCAGGTTCGGGCAGCCGACGCGCCACTTCAACACGGGCGAATCGGGACTGTCGCCCGCGCCCACGGTGGTGACGTCGAAGGCGTAGATCATGCGGCCGCCGCGGCGCATCGTCGGGAATATCCAGATACTGGAGTTGTCCGCGTTCTGGTACACGCCCGCGGAGCCGTCGAAGAAGTAGTCCTTCTTCTGGGAGGGGATCAATATGGGGGTCGTCGGATACGTGATGATCGGAGCGTCGTCGCGCAGCCGCTTGAGCTTCAGATGGTGCTCCGGCGCGATGAAAGACCACCGCTCCTTGCCCGTGCTGCCGCTCACCGCCCGCCACGTGCCGTCGTTGGCCCCGTAGTAGATGACGACGCCCGTCGAGCCGCCGTAATTCACGGGCAGCGGGCGCGAGTGCGCCACGTCGCCGTGCACCGACGAGCGCACTTCGGTGACATCGGTGTTGCCGTTCTCGTCGTTGACGTCCTTGCCGAGCGTGTGGTCGATGATGGCTTGCTGGTCCGCCGCGGTGGACACGCCCAGCTCCGCCGCGCTGACGTTCGTCGAGTTGAACGCGACCAGGCTCGAGCAGCTCGAGGTGCTCGCGCAGGTATACATCGTCCGGTTGACGGCAAAAGTGGGGGTGGCGGCCGACGGGTCGTTGCCTTTGCGCAGCACCTCGCCCACCGCGCCTTTCTCCACCTGCGGGCCGTCGGGAAGGTCCGAGAACGGGCTCGTGCCCGAGATCTTGCATATCCCGGCGCTGATGGCGGAGAACCGCCAGTAAGAACTGTCTGTGGTGTTGTTGTACGGAATCGGACTCGTCGTATCGGTGGTCCAGAAGCTGGTGGCGCAGGCGTCGATGAAGCCCGTCCCGATCGAGGTGGCCAAGTTGCCGTCCTTGTCGGCCAGGCCGACCTGGTTGCCGAAGGTCGCGACCTGATAGCGCTTCAGGTTTCCGTACCATCTCGGCTTGCCGCCCGCATCGGGACGGAACATGCCGATGAAGACCTGGTTCTCGTTTTGCGAGCGGTTGGTCGCGTTGATCGGAAGGCTCGCCGACGCGAACACGCTGTTCGTCGCCAGGACCTCGATCATCGCCTTCTGGAACGCCCTCTTGATGTCGTCCTCGGAGCTCGCCTGGTAATACGTGCCGCCGCCGGCTTTCGCCATGCTGTTCAGCAGCGCGGTCTGGTTCGCGTCCGGAGCGTCCTTGAACACGTCGATCGTGCTGATGGTGACGTTCTGCTGGCCCAGGGCCGAGCTGACGTCGGTGGTGAACAAGTATTTGGCCCACTCGTCGGCGTACCGCGCCACGTTGTTGGCGGGCGGCGCCGGCGGCAGGGATGTCGGCGTAACCGCGATGACGGTCTTCGTGCCGGTTACGTCCTGGTTCTTTTTGCTGCTTCCCGTGCAGCCTGTCGCGCTTCCGTTCGCGCAGGCGTAGTTGCTGAATCCGGGGAACGTTGTCGCCGCCGCGGTCGCACAAGCGCTCGAGCCGCGGCAGACGCTGTCGCCGAAGGTTCCGATCGCGAAGTTGTTCGTGGTCGTCGTCGTCGTCGAGTACTGCTGCATCGACAGCCACCTGGTATCGCCGCCGACGCCGCTCAACAAGCTGGCCGGCGTATCGTTGGACGGAAAGCCGTTGCCGACCAGGATGATGTAGTTCTTGGAGCAGCTGGTCAGCGGAGACACATAATTGGTCTTGTTGACGCCGGTATACGCGCCGGGATCGGAGTTCGGGTCCGGGTTCCCGGAATAGCGTATGGGCCCGAAGTGCGTCGAGTCGACCGGCGTTCCCGCGATCCCGTCCTGGGCGTGCGCCGGGCTGGTATAGCCGCCGAAGTATTTGAACGCGTCGAACAGCGCCGCGCTGTAGTTGGAGGCCGCCGAGCCGATCTTCTCGCCGGGGTTGTCGAAGTTCTGGAACATGCAGTTGGGCGACAGGGTCAGGCTGTTGTTCCCGCTGCAGGCGGTAATGAGCGTCCCGTCCGGGTTGAAGCCGAGCTGCGCCAGGAACGCGGCCTTGTTCGCGTCGGTCATCGTTCGCATGGCATAGCGCACGTAGCCGCCGTTGGGATTGCTGCCGCTTCCCGCCGTCAGCATCATGAGGCCGAGATTGACGCTCGCGTCCAGGGTCAGCACCACGCTGGCGAGCGCCCTCAGCTCCGACTGGCCTTGCTTCACGCCGCCTGACCAGTGCTGGCTCGCCGCCGACCAGTTGGAACTGTTGTCGATGATGACCAGGACGTTCGGGTTGCCCGTGGCCCCGACAGGCTGCGAGCCCACGAACAGGTCGATGTCCTCGGCGGCGGCGCGCATCGGCTGAACCATGCCGAGCGCGAGCGCCAGGCCGGCATGCAGTAGGTGGCGGCGAATGGGTCTCATGTCAATCTCCCTTTATGATTCTCTCTAAGAGCACCGGGCGGCCAGATCGTCGGCCGTTACGCGGGTCGAAATTCCCTGCGACAGCGTCACCGTCGTCGCAGTCGATACCGAGCTCGCCTGCGCGGTGATGTCCCACATCGTGATCGCGCACAGCGAGTCGCCGCTGCCCGAGTTCGCCACGCCGAATTGCTGCTGCTGGCCGGCCGCGCAGCTCAGGTCCTCGGTATTCGACAGGTTGAGCTCGCTCACCTTCAGCGCCCGGCCCTCGATGCAGGACGGTTTCGGATTGAGCACGGTCGTGTACTCCGGGTTGAGGTCGCCGGTGACGTCCGTGCACAGCGTGTTGGCGGTCCCGCACGGGTTGATGATGGCATTGTTCGGATCGGCGACGAACTGCGTCGTGCTGAGCACCGTCTCGATTGTCTGCTGGGCGGCGGCGAGCGCTTCGCTGCGCGTCTGCATGTTGCCCACGACTTTGAGGTTGACCATGGACGTGTTCATCGCGCTCACCGCAAAAAGGGTCAGCAACACCAGCATGATGAGCGCGACCACGAGCGTCGCCCCGCGCTGCAAGCGGATCGTCCTGCTCATGGCGTCTCTCTCCTGCCGGAAGGGTTGGCGATGCGCACCAGACTGTTATAGGCGTGGCGCCGGTATCCGTCGTTCGCCGCCGCGACGGCCTGAGCGCCCAGGTTGTAGGTTTTTATGTTCGAATAGCCGGGCGACGTGTCGATATTGCGCGCCAGAATATAGATCCTTGCGGTGACGGCGTTGCTCCAGTTGTTCACCGGCGTGCAGGTGGGACACGCGTACGTCGTAGGATCGGACACGGTGACGTCCGGTTGGCCGTCGCCGTCCGTGTCCAGGCCGTACTCGATGTTCAACCACTCGATGCCTTCGACGAGCGCGGTCTCCGTGAAAACCACCCCGCCCCCCGAGGCCTTGAGTTCGAGCCGTTTGAGCGTCGGAATGTTGCCTCCCGCGCCGTTGTCGGTGCTGATGAAGTAAATGTTGACGAGGTATTCCCGCATGCCGGCAACCGTGGCGCAGTTCCGCTGATGCAGCGAAAAGGCGGCCGTGCCCTGCAAACCGAGCGTGTACGGCGTCGCGGCGAGCTCGGTGCTGCAGAGCGCCACCTGCAGATACGGTTTTCCGGCTACCGCCGCGTCGCAGCTTCCGACCCCGGCCAGGCATCCCCGGGCCCTGCGCACCACGACGATGTCGGTGCCCGCCTTGAGGCTGGCCGGAATGCAGCCCGGAGCGCCGGCGCCGTTGTCGTACGCCTGCAAATGAATGGGGATCGCCGTCTGCCAGTCGGCAATCGCGGTGGAGCACGGATCGGGCATGACGCCCGGCGCGGCGAGCGCGCCCACGCCCAGCTCCCCGTAGAAGCCCGCCATCCGCAGCTCGCCCGACAGCAGTTCCAGCGCGTAGCGGCCGTTCTCGATCTGGCGGCTGGCGCGCTCCAGCTCGTTGCGCGCGGCGCTCGAGTTCGCGAAAACGGTGATCACGCCGGCCAAAACCATCAGCCCGAGCGCGATCGAGACGAGCAGCTCTACCAGGGAAAGCCCGGTCATGCGCGGGTGCGCCCGGCGAAGGCAGCGAGGGTGCGGAGCGCGATTCATGGCGTCACACACAGTCCGGTCGCCGGGTCGTTCTGCAGGCAACCGATTATCACCCGCGCGACCATCGCTCGCCGCGTCTTCTCGTCACCGTATGAGCCCTGCCCGCAAGTCGTGGCGGCAGGTGCCACCGTGGCGTTCATCCCTTGCCATGCCACCGCAACCAGGAACTCGCGCGGCATGGCGGCGATCGTATTGACGACGCAGCCGCGCGCTCCGACCATCGCGCCCACCGTCTGACCGCCGAGCGTCTCGGAAGCGCCGAGCAACGCGTTATTCCACTCGCACGTGTCGAGAGCCGCACCGGTCATGCCCGCGCAGTTCTGCACCGGGTTGCCCGTGCCGAGGGGCGCCGCGGTGACGTAGCTCATCGAGTTCTTTCGGTTGGCATTGATTCTATCCACCATATCCTGGAGCAGGACGATCGCCTGCGCCCTCGAATAGGCCTCGGTATCGGCGAGCTGCGCCCGACCCTGCAGGCCGGCGAGTCCGAGCAGTCCGAATGTAAGAACCAGGATGGCGACGAGCACCTCGAGCATCGTCACACCGCGCTCTCTCCCGCGCAGGGTCCCCCGGAACAGGGCTCGGTCGGCTAGCATGTTCCGTTCTTTGTCGTGGGGCGCCCGCTGAGATCGATGCTGACGCACCGAAACGCCGGACTGTCCGTCCCGGTTGCGGCGAGGCTGATCTGCTGCGCGGCGGCGCCGGTCATTCGTCCCATCGCGTTGAAACCGATGCTCACGGGGCCGTTGATCGTGATGTTCGGATACGTATCCTGCCTGCGGATAACGCTTGCTCCGGAAGCGACCGTCCAGCCGTTCGTCCAGTTGCCGCCGGCGGGCGTGATCGTCACCGTCGCGTTGCGGTTGATCGCCTCGCTGCGCGCGAGAACCAGGGCGGCGTACACCTCGAAGCTGGCATTTTTTATGCGCTGCCCGGCGATGATGCTCCGGAAACTCGGAACTCCGATGCCAAGGAGAACGGCAAGCACGCTCACCACTATCAAGAGTTCGATCAAGGTGAATCCGCGCGCACTTTCCGTGCGCGGGATCCCGCGGCGCAAGAAGAAACGAGGTCTCATCGTCCCTACCATCCGGGTTGCCCGTTTCGCGTCTTGACTCCCTGCTGATCGAGCGTCAACGGCCCATCGGGCTGCTGAACGCCCCCCGCGACTGGAGTCGCGTTGATCGTGTAGGTGGGCGGGCTCGTCGGTGCGGCCGGACCTATCGTGATCGTGTAGAAGCCCACCACGTCGAGCGGTACTGCCAGGTTCAGCGTGGCCAGCGCCGCCGGTCCCACCGCATAGGTCCGCGCGTCGAGCAAATACTGCTGCTCGCGGTTCGCGACGTCGAGCATGAATGTCTGCGCCGCGCCCCTGCGGCCCTTGCGCAAATGGTCCTGGTACGACGGATAGGCGATCGCCGCGAGTATGCCGATGATCGCCATCACGATCAGCGCCTCGACGAGAGTAAATCCGCCTTGGCGGCGTGCAGCGCTTGCCTGTCTTGTTCCTGTACGCATGAGCTCCCCGCGCGTCGAATGGGAAAGCATGATAACGCCCGCCTCCCGGTGTCCGATAGGACTGGGCGACCAACGGCGTCCCGCGGCAGACGAGCGGTGACGGCCTTACATCCGCGCGTGAATTATTCCCGTGCTTTGGAAGGGCGGATCGTTCCTCCGTACCTCGATCCGCACGGCTCAGGCGACGATCGCAAGACCTTTCGGGAGAGGAAAAGTCACGTTTTCGGTGATTCCCTCGAGCTGGACGACGCGCGCGGCTCCCAGCTCGCGCAGCCTTTCTATGACTGCCTGCACCAGCACCTCGGGAGCTGAGGCGCCTGCGGTCACCCCGACGCGTGTCTTACCCTCGAGCCACTCGGATCTCAGCTGCGAAGCGTCGTCCACCATGTAGGCCTCGATGCCGCGGCTTTGAGCGACCTCGCGCAGCCGGTTGGAATTCGAGCTGTTGGGCGAGCCGACCACGATCACGACGTCGCATTGCGGCGCCATGAGCTTGACCGCGTCCTGCCGGTTCTGCGTCGCGTAGCAGATGTCGTCCCTCTTCGGACCCGTGATCGCGGGAAAGCGCGCTTTCAGCGCCTCCACGATGGCCGCGGCGTCGTCCACCGAGAGCGTCGTCTGCGTCACGTAGGAAAGCTTCCCCGGATCGCGCACTTCCAGGCGCGCGACGGCCCCGATGGTCTCCACGAGATACATGCCTTTCGCGGACTGGCCCATCGTGCCTTCCACCTCCGGATGGCCGCGGTGGCCGATCATGACGATTTCGCGGCCCGCCGCGCGCATCTTCGCGACTTCGACGTGCACCTTGGTGACGAGCGGACAGGTCGCGTCGAACACGCGCAGACCCCGCGCCTCGGCTTCGCCGCGCACGGCCTTCGAGACGCCGTGGGCGCTGAAGATCACCGTGCTGCCCGAGGGGACCTCGGCTAGCGCCTCGACGAACACCGCGCCCTTGCTCTTCAGGTCCTCGACGACGTATTTGTTGTGCACGACCTCGTGGCGGACGTAGATCGGCGCGCCGTGGATGGCAAGCGCGTGCTCGACGATGCCGATCGCGCGCTCGACACCGGCGCAAAAGCCGCGTGGATTGGCGAGCAGGACTTCCATGGCTGCCTATTCTAGGGCTTTTGCGCGGCGCCGGCCGAACGCAGCCCGTCGAGGATCAGCAGTCCCGCCCCTACGGTGATCGCCGAATCGGCGAGATTGAAAGCCCAGAAATGCCATCCGAAGGCGTGAAAGTCGAGAAAGTCCACCACGTGGCCGAGGACGACCCGGTCCCAGAGATTGCCGAGCGCTCCGCCGAGTATCGAGGCGAGTCCCGCGGAGAAAAGGCGCTCGCTCGAATGGCGGGCGAGAAGGAACACGATGGCGGCGGTCGCAGCGACGGCGATCCCGATGAACAGCGCCCTTTGCCACCCGCCCGCGTCGGCGAGAAAGCTGAACGCCGCGCCGCGGTTGTGCGCGAGCACCAGATTGAAGAACGGCGCGATCTCGCGCACCTCGCCCAGGCGCAGGCTAGCACTGATCGCGACCTTGCTCGCCTGGTCCGCCAGCGCGAGGAGCAACGCGAGCGCGAGCCACGGGGCGATGCGTTTCAGGCTCGCCGGGATCATGCGAATCGCCGGGGCTCGCCCGGGCCGTAGAGGTTTTGCACGCAGCGCCCGCAGATCCCCGGGTGCTTCGGGTCGGCGCCCACGTCCGCGCGCCAGTGCCAGCAGCGCTCGCATTTCGGGTGCGGACTCGGCAGCGTGCGGATCGCCCACTCGGCTTCGCCGCCGACCGCAGTCACCTCGGCGCGCGAGGTGATGAGCACGAAGCGCAGGTCGTCGCCCAGGCTTCGCAGGATTTTCAGTTTCTCGCCGCTCGCGGCGATCTCGACTTCGGCTTGCAGCGACGACCCGAGTCTGCCCGCGGCGCGGTGATTCTCGAGGAGTTTCTGCACCTCCGAGCGGACCTGGCGCAGGGCCTGCCATTTCGCGAGCAGCGCCTGCGCTCCGGGGACATCGGGAAGGCGGTAGTAGGTGTGCGCGAAGATGGTGTCGTCGCCGGGTTGAAATACCTTCCAGGCTTCCTCGGCCGTGAAGCTGAGGATCGGCGCCATCAAGCGCAGCAGGCTTTGCGTGAGGTGGTAGAGCGCGTTCTGCGCGGCGCGGCGCGCGGGCGAATTCGCGCCGCAGGTGTAGAGGCGGTCCTTGAGAACATCGAAGTAGAACGCCGAGAGATCCTCCGAGCAAAACGTCTGAAGCCTGGCGACCGCGGGATGAAACTCGTATTTTTCGTAGTGGGCGAGGACCCCGGTCTGCAGCTCCGCCGTGAGGGCGAGCGCGTAGCGGTCGATCTCAAGCCACTTTTCCACCGGGACCGCGTCCCGTCCGGGATCGAAATCGGAGATGTTCGCGAGCAGGAACCTGAGCGTGTTGCGGATTCGCCGGTAGGACTCGACCACTCCCTTCAGGATCTCGTCGGAGATGAAAAGCTCGCCCGAGTAGTCGGTCGCCGCCACCCACAGGCGCAGGATCTCGGCGCCCAGCGTTTCCGAGATTTTCTGCGGAGCGATGACGTTGCCGAGCGACTTCGACATCTTGCGGCCTTCGCCGTCGACGACGAAACCGTGCGTGAGCAAGGCGTCGTAAGGCGCCCGGCCGTTCAGCATGCACGACACGAGGAGCGAGGAGTGGAACCAGCCGCGATGCTGATCCGAGCCCTCCAGATAGAGGTCCGCGGGAAATTTCAGCTCCTTTGCATGCGAGCCCCGCAACACGGTCTGGTGCGTCGAGCCCGAATCGAACCAGACGTCGAGCGTGTCCTTCACCTTTTCGTACTGCGCGGCTTCGGCGCCGAGGAGTTCGCGCGCCTCGATGCGCTGCCAGGCTTCGATGCCGCCCTGCTCCACTTTCTTCGCAACTGCCTCGAGCAGCTCCAGGGTCCGCGGGTGCAGGGCGCCGGTCTCCGTGTGGATGAAGAACGGCATCGGCACGCCCCACTGGCGCTGGCGCGACAGCGTCCAGTCGGGACGGTTGGCGATCATGCCGTGCAGGCGCGCCTGCCCCCAGGAGGGATAGAAGCGCGTCGCCTCCACGCCGCGCAGCGCGGTGGCGCGCAGGGTTTCCGCGGGTTTCGTGCCGTTGTAGCCGGGCACCGCGTCCATGCCGGCGAACCACTGGGTCGTGGCGCGGTAGATGATCGGGGTCTTGTGGCGCCAGCAGTGCATATAGCTGTGCGGGTGCTTTTCCGAATGAAACAGCGCGCCCGCCTCTCGGATTTTCTCGACGATCTTGGAATTCGCCGTCCAGATGTCCAGTCCGCCGAAAAACGGCAGCGAAGCAGCGTATTTCCCGTCGCCCATCACCGGGGCGAGAATCTGATCGTCCTTCATGCCGTGGCGGCGGCAGGAAATGAAGTCGTCGACACCGTAGGCCGGAGCGCTGTGGACGATGCCCGTACCCTGCTCCAGCGTCACGTACTCGCCGAGGTAAACGGGCGCTAGGCGGTCGTAGAAGGGATGGCGGAAGGCGATCAGCTCGAGCTTCGCGCCCTTGCAGGAGGCGAGCGTCCTGCCTTTCAGCCGGTAGCGCGCGAGGCAGACCTCCTCCAGCTCGGCGGCGAGGATCAGCAGGCCGCGCTCGGTCTCGACGAGGTTGTAGGTGAAATCGGGATGGACGTTGAGCGCCTGGTTCGCGGGAATCGTCCACGGAGTCGTCGTCCAGATGACGATCCAGCCTTTCTCCGTCGGGAGCTTTTTCAGCCCGAAGGCACTCGCTATTTTCCCCGGCTCGGCAAAAGGAAACCCGACGTCGACTGCAGGATCGATGCGGTCCATGTACTCGACTTCGGCCTCCGCGAGCGCCGAGCCGCAGTCGAAGCACCAGTTTACCGGTTTCAGTCCCCGGTAGATGTAGCCTTTCGCGAGCAGCGTGCCTAGCAACCGGATCTCATCGGCCTCGCTCCTGTACGCCATGGTCGTGTAGGCGTGCTCCCAGTCGCCCAGGACGCCCAGGCGCTGGAAGTCCTTTTTCTGCCGCTCGATCTGCTCGGCCGCATACGCGCGGGCGAGGCTCTGGGTCTTCTCCACCGGGATGTTCTTGCCGTAAGTCTTCTCGATCTGCACCTCGATCGGCATGCCGTGGCAGTCCCACCCGGGAACGTACGCCGCGTCGAAGCCCGCCATGTTGCGCGACTTCACGATGATGTCCTTGAGAATCTTGTTCACCGCCGTGCCAATGTGGATGTCGCCGTTCGCGTACGGCGGCCCGTCGTGCAGCACGAATTTCGGCCTTCCGCGGCTCGCCTCGCGGATCTTTTCGTAAATTTTCTTCTCCTGCCATTCCCTGACCCAGCGCGCCTCCCGCCTGGCAAGGTCGCCGCGCATGGGAAAGGGCGTATCCGGAAGGTTCAGCGTTTTCTTGTAGTCGGTCTTGTTTTCAGGCATTGCGGTGATCCATGAGGAAGCTCTTGGCGGCTTGGCAGTCGCGCGCGATCTGGGTCTTCAAGGCCTCGAGATCGGGATATTTTTCCTCGTCGCGGATCTTGTGCAGGAACTCGACGCGCAGGTGCGCAGCGTAGAGATCCCCCGAGAAATCGAACAAGTGCACCTCGAGCACCGCGCGTCCGCTCGCCGTGATGGTGGGCCGGACGCCGAGGCTCGCCACGGCAGGGCGGGCGGCGGCCCCGATGCCGTGCACCTTCACCGCGTAGATGCCGGTGAGCGGAGGGCGGTTGTGCTTGAGTTGCACGTTGGCCGTGGCGAATCCCAGCTCGCGCCCGAGCTTTCGCCCGTGAACGACGCGCCCGCTGATGCTGTACGGCCGGCCGAGCAGCGCTTCGGCCGACGCGAGCTCGCCTCCGGCGAGCGCTGCGCGGACCGCCGAGCTCGACACGCGCGTGCCCGCGCGCGTCACGACCGGCATGGTCTCGACCTCGTATCCGCAGCGGCCGCCGAGACTTTTCAAGAGCGGGAGGTCGCCCGCGCGCTTCGCGCCGAACCGGAAGTCCTCGCCGACGAGGATCCAGCGCGCCTTGAGCCGTTGCGCGAGCACCTGCTCGACG
>DASPWT010000004.1:0-9095 GCA_035637655.1 Burkholderiales bacterium
GCTATTGAAGATGGAGGTCGCCGGGATCTGCGGGACCGACGTCAAGTTGTACAAGACGCCGCCCTCCAACACCCCCGTGATCATGGGCCACGAGAACATCGGCACTATCGCCCGCGCGGGCCGCGAGTTCACCCGGCGCAAGGGCTTCAAGGAAGGCGACCTGGTGTTCCTCGAGCACTACGTCATGTGCGGCAAGTGCGAGTGGTGCCACCTGGGCCAGTACCGCCACTGCGAGAACACCGACTGGCGCACCAACCCCGACGGCATCCGCTACGGCTACACCTCGGCCGAAAAGGCCCCTCATCTGTGGGGCGGATTTGCGCAATACGTATACCTCCCGTGGAACGCCGTCGTGCACCGGGTGCCGGAGGGCGTCACGCCGGAATTGGCGGGGCTGGTCACCCCCATGGCGAACGGCGTCGAGTGGTCGCTCTTCGACGGCGGCGTGGGCTACGACTCCAGCGTGCTCATCCAGGGACCGGGCCAGCAGGGCCTCTCACAGACCGTGATCTGCAAACAGGCGGGCGCCTCGCTCATCATCGTCACGGGCACCTCCAAGGACGCCGCGCGGATGAAAGTCGCCAAGGAACTCGGCGCCGACTACGTGATCGACGTGCAGAAAGAAGACCCGCTCGCGCGCATCAAGGAGATCACCGCAGGCAAAGGCGTTGACGTTGCGCTCGACTGCACCGCGGGCGCCGGGACACTCCCGATCCTGCTCGGCGTGGAGGCCTTGAAGCGCAAGGGCGGGACGATCGTGGTCCAGGGCGAGATGAAGGAGTTCCCGAATTTCCCGCTCGAGCGGGTCACGGTGAAATTCATCACCATCAAGAGCGCGCGCGGCCACAGCTACAAGGCCTGCGAGCTCGCCCTCGCGCAGCTCGCCTCGAAGCGCTTCCCGCTGGAGAAGGTCACCACCCACAGCTTCGGGCTGAAGGACGTGGACCTCGCCATCCGTTCGGTCGGCGGCCAGGGCGTGCCGGACGTGATCCACGCCTCGCTCATGCCCTGGAAGTGAGCCGCACGGCACAAGTGCGCCCCGGCGTTCACGAAGTGTTGCGGCAGTGAAGAACGCCTTCAGCGGCACCCGACCGCCCGGAGCGGGCACCGGTCCGGGTAGGTCGTGGTGTACTTCGTTCGCCCCTGCATGTTGAAGTGCACCTCGGCGACGTAGGTTTGCACGCCGAACATGTAGCGGTAGTCCCACACCTCCTCCTCGAGCCTGGGAAAAACCGTGGTCACGAACGGCTTGCCGACCAGGCGCTCGACGTCTTCCTTGGTGGTGTGGGGCGTGATCCGGGCGAAGTCGCTCTCCTGCAGAGTCCACTTCGGGCGAACACCCTCCTGGACGGCGCACGCCGCGAGAACGGCCGCGGCCGCGATGCAAAGAGCGGATCTTTTCATATGCGTCGGGGGTGCCGCAGCGGCGCGAAGCGTTACCGCGGGCGAGAGGAAAAGACGCTCAGCGGCACCCGATCGGTCCCAGTGCGCAGCGGTCCGGATAGCTCGTGTAGTACTTGGTGCGCCCCTGCATGTCGAAGTGCACCTCGGCGACGTAGGTTTTCACGCCGAACATATAACGGTAATCCCACACCTCTTCCCCGAGGTTCGGGAACACCATGGTCATCATCGGCTTGCCGACGAGGCGCTCGACATCCTGCTTGCTGGTCTTCTGGGGCGTGATCGAGGTGAAATCGCCTTCGTGCAGCGTCCACTTCGGGCGAACGCCCTCCTGGGTGGCGCACCCGGCAAGAATGGCTGCGGCCACGGTGAAAAGCAGAGTGGATCGGTTCATTTGCGTCCCTCCTTTTGGTCCGGACCGGCGATCGACGGATCCCGGTCGCCTGACCGGCAAACACTTCTCGGGGCGGTTACATTCCCGTCGCTCGCGTCATTTCCGCCGAGGGATTTTCCTGCCGAATCGGGAGGGAATCAAGCGCCGCTGGCCCCACTGAAGTGACCCTGTCTGCCAGTGCCGGCGCCTTCGCTACCTGTCGAGACCGCCGTGGTAGGCCGGGTCCAGCCTCTGCTCGGCGTATTTGAAAACGCCGCTCGGATCAAAATGCAGGTACGCGAGCATCACGATCGTCGTGCCATCGATGTAGCGGTATTCCAAAACCTCGTCGTTCTGCCGCCTAAAAGTCATGTCTGTCAAGGGAACGCCGACCTGTTTCAGCACCTCCGCCTTGGTCGTGACGCCGGGCTTCAGGTTGGCGAACGCCGGCGTGTGGATTGTCCAATAGGGCGTCGGGGAATAGCCGGATGTCGGAGCAAAGCCGGCACATGCCGTGAGGGAGAGAAGAACTGCGCTCGCCGAACAGTTACGCTTCCACGGCTTCATCGTTGCCTCCTGTCAAGGTTGCGGGACGCCCCATTGTAAACAGGATCGCCCTCCTGCTTATTGCCTATACATGCGCAACAGCCTTCTCTTACGTCGCGGACCCCCTCGAATTTCAGCGGTCTTCCGCATCTCGCATGTCCTGTTCCAACAACGCCCCGCGTCCTTGATCCGTTATCGTAAAATCGCCGAGATCGTTCGATTTTACGAAGCCGAACGCAGCCAGCTTGCTCGCAATGCTCCTTGGAACCGGCAGCGGATCGCGTTTTGCATCGGTCGCCGCCCGGATCTGGCGTAGCCAGTCGAAGTCATCCGGCGTCAGGTCCGGATCCATGACGACCATCTATCGCCGTGCAAGAAGCATCGCCTATCGCTAGGCGCGCCGCGCAGAAGCGCCGTCGCCGTGCAGGGACGGGAATCTCGCCGATCCGAACCGGATCGCGAGAGTCGCGAGCGCGAGCACGAGAATGGCCCCCGCAATCAGCAGGATTCCCTGGTCCGGACGGTGATTGCCCTGAATGTCGGCGATCAGCATCCTCGTCAGGGCGGTCATCGCCACGTAAATCAGGAAGCGCACCGGCATGTGGTTGGTCTTGAAATAGATTCCAACCATCGCTCCCAGCTCCAGGTAGATGAACAGCAGCAGGATGTCCTCGATCGAGGCGCGGCCCCTCGCTGCCATGTCGAAAAACGCGTGCACCGCCGACCATACCGTCGCACCGCCGATCGCGAACAGCGCCAGGTAGTGAAAGGCGTCGACCAGGAGACTGCCGACGGCTTCCGAGAAACGGTTGGCTCCGTTGCGGAGCGTGTCGAGCCGTTGAAGTTTCATGTTCGCTTCCCCCGTGGAATTGGACCTCCGGACACCCAGGCTACAGTCTAATGCAGGGATGGGAGCCGGAAGGACTACTGCAGCCCTGTTGCCATCAGATTGGCCGTGAGCGTCTGAGTGGCATCGACGTAGGTTCCGCCGGAAGCGACGAAGCTCCGCGCCTTGCGTCCCGCCGCGAGGTCCGCCTGCAGCGCCGCCTGGTAGTTGCCGAGCTGGGTATACACCTGCACCGTGCCATCGATCCCGATCACGAACAGGCCGCGAGCCGGATTGATCGCCTGCACCGTCGGCGCGTCAGCTGGAGCCGTCGACAATTGCGTGTCGACTCCGCCGCGGAAGATATCGTGCAGCAAGCCGGCGTTGGTGAGATTGACGACTAGACGGCCTGCCGGAAAGCTGTTGAACGGCGTCGCTTCGAGTGACGGCCAGCCCACGACCAGGGTGGCCGGTGCGTTGGTCACGTCGATCAGCGTGATCGCATGAAAATCATCGGTCGCGGTTGCCTGGCCGAATGGCTGGACGAAGCCGCGCACCTTTAGGGGCGTGGCGGTCACGATGCCGGTGAGATCGAGCGTACCCGTCGCTACCTGATACGAAGTCGGATCGGCGTCGTTGCCCGTTGTCCCCGTGCCAGAGAAGTTGAACAGGCTGATCGGACGGCCGTCGATCCTGGCGAGCGTCATGGCGACGACCCCGGAGCCCTTGCTGGTGACGGTGCCGTTGAGCTGGGTGATGAGCAGGCGCACCAGGCCCGTGCTCGCGTTCATGCTGGTGCCCAATGCGCCGAGAATCCCGAAGACGGTAACGCGCTGCCCGACCGAGATGCTGCCGATATCGAAAGTTCCTCCGACCGCGGCCTGCTTCACCACCTTGGTGCCGATCGCGACGGTCACCGTCACCGTGTCCTGGAAACTCAAGGTTCCGTCGCTTCGGACCAGCTCCGCGCCTCTCACGGCCAGGGTGTTTCCGGTCCGGGCAGTCACGTTGCCGGTCAAGGCGTCGCTCGTGCCGAAAGAAACGCTCGATCCGGCGAGGACTTCGGTCGCGATGAATCGGCGAGTGGTGAGATCGAGCGTGCCGATCGCCACCGTCGCGGTAAGTTGCGGTTTCGCAGCGAGCGCGGTCAGGCCGGCGCTGCCTGTGAAGCTCGTCTGGTCGATTTCGAACGTCGTGTTGCTGTCGGTGAGGAAGGCCAAGCGGCCGTGGTCGCCCTGGAGCAGATTGAACGGACGCAGAATGAGCGTGAAGCTGCGTGCCTGGGTGCTGACGCTGTCGAGCGGGCCGCGAATGCGGTGCGGTTTGGGCGCGTCCGGATTGACGTCGGCCACGAGCAGCGGGTTGACGGTCACGACCGGGCTCGCCGGAGCACTCATGTCCACCAGATTCGAGGCGGCCAGATTGAAATCCAGATCGAGGATCGCAGGCCGCAGCGGCGCGATCACCAGCTGCCGCGCATTGTCGAGCTTCACGCTCATCGACAGCGTCGTGACCTGAACGCCCTGGCTGTCGCGGATGTTGGCGGGCGGCACCGGCACGGGAACACCGCTGCCGTCGTCGAGCTGGACGTCGGCGTTCGCGTAATCGAGGTTCAGCGTTGCGCCGACGTAGGTACCGGAGGGAATCGTGGCGCCGGTCACGAACTCGGTCAGGTCCACGAACCGGGCGAAATCCACACGCGTTCTCTGCGGCAGGGTCTGAACGACCGTGCCGTCGGCTTTGGTCAGAGTGAGCGAGGTGACATCGACGGTGTAGGTGAGGAAGTCTCCGGCTGCATCGGTCAGGCCGATGGCGACCACACCCTCATCCGTTGAACTTCTGCAGGCGTACAGGCCCAGGGACACTGCCGCCGTCACGACGGATACCGCCACAAGGCGGAGGAACCCGCGACTTCCGAAACGCCACTTCATCGCTGTGTCCCCCTTGCAAATGGAGTGAGAGACGCGTCCCGCTGAAACGATTTAGAAACAACTTCTGTCAGCGAGTTCCCGATGCAAAACGCATCACAAGATGGACGGTTGACCCCCGCCGCTAGCGCCCTTCAACCGGCCCGGAGACTCAGACGCGGAAGGATTCGAGCGTCTCCGGCGCGAACAGTTCTTCGACCCTCAGTCTGCGCTTCGACAAACCCTGCTCGTGGTGATAGCGCAGGAACGTCTCGAGCACGTTGCGGTTGGGCTCGAGACCGTAGGGCCACCAGTCCTCGCCGAGCTCCCTGCGCGCTTCCTCGACGTGTGCGGCCTGCCAGGGCAGCATGGTGGTCAGCGCCATGGTCGTATCGAGATTTTCGTAGGTCCTGCGCTGCGCCTGCACGAAGGCCTTGCAGAGCGACTGCGCGACCCAGCGGTTCGCCAGGTACAGCTCGCGGCGGATCACCACGGTGTGCATGATGGGGAAGATCCTCGTCTTGCGGCAATACGCCTTTTCGACCTCGACGTAATTCTCGAAGAGGCGCTTCACCGCGCCGGGCCGCGTCGCGAAGGTCGAGGGCGTGCGCGCGGCGTGCAGGGCGTCGATCTCGCCCTCCGCGATCATCCGCGCGAGCGTCTGCTTCGGCCCGATGGGCCTCAGCCTGAATTTCGCTGGCAGATCGAGCTCGAGCTTCTCGTCGCGGCCGGGCTCTTCCTCGCCGCCCGTCAAATACTCGCAGCCCGCGGGATCGACTCCGTACTCGTCCTGCAGGATTCCGCGAATCCACACGGGGGCAGTCATCTGGTACTCCGGCACCCCGATTCTCTTGCCGGCGAGCTGCTTCGGCTCGCGGATGCCGCTCTTCGTGGAGACGAAAACGCACGAGTGCCGGAAAAAGCGCGACGGAAACACCGGGATGGCGATGAAGCCCGGATCCTCCCGCATGAGCGACACGCAATACGAGGACAGCGACATCTCCGCCGCGTCGAACTCGCGGTTGCGCAGCATCCTGAAAAAAGTCTCCTCGACGAGGAGATTGTGGTAGATGAGATCGATGCCCTCGGGACGCACGCTGCCTTCGGCGAGCGCGCGGGTTCTGTCATAGTCCCAGCAGGCGAGGGAGAGCTGGAGTCTTGGCATGGGATTCATCCCTCCTTGCAAAGGAGGGATGGCGCAGAGCGCCGGGGAATTTTCCTTCTTTACACCGTCACCGGATCGGTGTCGAGCGCCGGGAACAGACCGTGCTTCGCGCCTTCCTTGTAGTGCTGGCCGACCGGCAGCTCGATCGCGCAGGAGCGCACGCGCTGCGAAGCCGGATCGAGTCCCGGAACGCTCTTGCCTTCGCGCGCGGCTTTGGCCGCCCGGAGAAGGCGGCTTCGCGTCCCGACGATTCCCTTGTCGGTCATGCACAGATGCTCCCGGGTGCGGTCCTGGATCGGGCCCATGGATTCCTGCAGCGACGCGTCCTGCATCGCGATGCCCTCGACGCCGCTGTAGGAGCGGCCGTGTCTCTGCGTCATGCGGTCGAGCAGGTAGTCGTTCGTCTTGTTGGCGAGGGGAACGAAGCTGCCGGGAACGTACTTCACGTGGATCCCGGCGCCGTCTTTCATCGCTTTCACTTCGGCCTCGGCGAGCGCCCGGCCCGGGTGGTAGTTGATGCTCCAGGCCCAGCAGTGCTCGTCGTCGATCGGCACCCAGGCGTGCGCTCCCAGGGGATGCCCGGCCCGCGGCGGAATGATCGTATGCCAGGGCATGATCCACGGCGTGATGCGCCAGTAGTACTTGCCGTGGTCCGCTTTGCGCCGCGCCCCGATGAGAAGGCCCCCGTCGAAATCCACCACCTCGAACACGGGCATCCTGTCCTTGAGGTTGTACTCGTTGCCGCGGCTGCCTTTGAAGAGGGGGTCCGTTTCGAGCTCGCCCGAGTGCAGGAAGGACACGTGGCTGGAATCGATCCCGCCCTCGATCGCCTGCAGGTAATTCGACTCCTGCAGGCGCTTGGAAACGAAGCGCCGCTCGGCAGACACCCTCACCCATTCGAGCTCGGGCGGCGCGGGCTTCAGCTCAGGCGGGCCCATGTAGATCCACACCACGTCGCCCCGCTCGATCGCCGGGTAGGACTTCAGCTTGATCCCCTGGCGCATGCCCGACTCCTCCGGCTCAGAGGGCAGGTCCACGCACTGGCCGTTCACGTCGTATTTCCAGCCGTGGTAGGGACAGCGAAGGCCGCACTCCTCGTTCCTGCCGAACCAAAGGGACACGCTGCGATGCGCGCAGAATTCGTCGATCACGCCGATGCGCCCCTCGCTGTCGCGGAAGGCAACCAGCTTCTCGCCCATGATCTGCACGCGCACCGGCGCGCAGTCCGGTTCCGCGATCTCCCAGCGGTGCAGCGCGGGGATCCAGTAGCGCCGGAAAAGGTCCCCCATCAGGGTGCCGCGATCGGTGCGCGTCAATTGGTCGTTCTGTTCCCGGGTCAGCATGGTTCGGTCCTCAAGTCGAATGCATGAATCAATCCGCGGTGGCGCCCGAGGCGCGCACGATCGGCCCCCAGCGCTTGAGCTCCGAGGCCACGAACGCTGCGAACTGCCGCGGGTCGAGATCGCCGGGCTCGATGCCTTCGGGACGCAGCCGCTCGCGCACGTCGGGGGCCTGCAGCGCGCGCCGCACCTCGGCATTGAGCCGGCTCACGATCTCGGGCGCGATGCCCGCCGGGCCCGAGAGCGAAAACCAGATCGAAGCGGTCAGCTCCGGATAGCCCAGCTCCGCGAAGGTCGGCACCTCCGGAAAGTCCGGAACGCGTTTCGCCGAGCTCACCGCGAGCGCGCGCGCGCGGCCCGCCTTGATCTGCGTCGCGGCGGTCGTCAGCGTCGTGGAGGTCACCGGCACATGGCCCGCGATCAGGTCGGCGACCGCGAGGCTCGCGCCCTTGTAGGGGACGTGGGTCATCTCGATTCCGGCGACCTGTTTAAACTGCTCGGCGATCAGGTGTCCCTGCGTGCCGTTGCCCGGGGAACCGTAAGCGAGCTTGCCGGGTTCTTTTTTCGCATAAGTGATGAATTGCTTCAGGTCCCGCGCCGGCAGCGCCGGGTTCACGACCAGCACGCCGGGCGGGCCGCCGAAGAGAGCGATGTGGGTGAAATCGCGCAGCGGATCGAACGGGAAGCTCTTCGAAAGCGCGGGCGCAATGCAATGCGAAGCGACCCCCGAGACGAGGAGCGTGTACCCGTCGGGCGCGGCCTTCGCGACGAGGTCCGAGCCGATCACGCCGCCCGCGCCGCCGCGGTTCTCGATAATGAAATTCTCCTTCAAGATCTCGCTCAGCCTTTGCGATACCAGGCGACCCAGGGTATCGGCGGTTCCGCCCGGTGCGAACGGAACGATGATGCGTACGGTCTTGGCGGGCCAGCCCTGCCCTGAGCCTGCCGAATGGGTTTGCGCAAGCGCCTGCGGGCCCCCGAGCAGCAGGGCCACGGCGATCAGCAGCGCGGCTCTCGGACCGGAGCGCCGTGCGAGTTGCGAAAGGGATGCGGCCACAGGCCGTTATTTTACCCCGAGCATCGCGCTAAAATAGCCCCGCGTCCGCTCGAGGCTCACTGTGCCGCATATAGGAACGGAAATCCCATGGAAATGACCGGCGAACAACTGATCCCCGTACCGCAAGCCGAAGTCTGGCGCGCCTTGAACGACCCTGAAGTCCTGAAGGCGTGCATCGCGGGCTGCGAATCGATCGAGAGAGTCTCGGACACCGAGTACCGCGTTGCGATGGTCGCAGCGGTGGGACCGGTGAAGGCCAAGTTCAACGGCAAGCTCGTGCTCTCCGATCTCAACCCGCCGAATTCCTATTCGCTGTCCTTCGAGGGATCGGGCGGCGCAGCGGGATTCGGCAAGGGCAGCGCGCAGGTGTCGCTCAGGACCGAAGGCACGGGCACGCGCCTGACCTACTCCGCCAAAGCGAGCGTCGGCGGCAAGCTCGCACAGGTCGGTTCGCGGCTGATCGACGGCGTCGCGAGGAAA
>DASPWT010000005.1:0-8198 GCA_035637655.1 Burkholderiales bacterium
AATCCCGTCCTCGCCGTTCTGGCTGAATCCGGAGAACTCCCAAGTGGACGGCCTCGCCATATCGATTGTCCGTCGGTGCATGGCCGCCCCTCCCCGTGCGAGAGCGATCGCGATGCGCTGACGATCGCGCAGGTCGAGGAAGTAGTTGCGCAGTCTGCCTATCATGTCGCTTTCCCCTGTGGCGTCTTGTAGGCCCATTCGCGAATGTGCTGCAGCGCGGCAGCGCGTAGCGCGGGGGAAGCCGCTATCGTGAGCACGGATGCGAATACGGCCCATGCGACGCCACAGCCTACCCGCGCATAGACGCCCAAGTCCCCGCCGACAGGCAGGGTGAACGCGAGGAGCCCCACGAGCGCCGAAACGGCCAATGGAACCCCGACATCAAGGGCGAGCCATTTCGGCCCCAGCCCCTTGAGCAGACGCCGGTGTGTCAGCCAGGTCCCGAGTACAAGGTACAGGGCATGCAGAATAAGCCACGCCAGGGCGCCGCCCAGCGCGCCGTGCGCTGACGCGAGAGCAATGGTCAGGGGCACGACGACGAGCAGCAGCATCGCGTTGATTGTCAGAGGCAACCGGGTCATGCCGTGGGCAAGCTGGAGCGCGTACGGCACGTACATGACGCTGTGCAGCGCGGTGCCGACGGCGAGCGCGGGAAGGATCAACCCCGCGCGCTGCGCAAGTGCCGGGTTGCCAGTCCACGCCCGAACAATTTCCACTGGGAAAACCGAAAAGAACATCGCAACCGGAAAAACAATCGCACCGAGCAAGCGCGCCGACAAACGGTAGATCCCGGCCAAGCGGTCGACATCGCCGGAATAGACCAGAGTCGAAAAACGCGGATAGACGACGTTGAAAAGCGGGGTACTGACCAGGTACAACGTCCCGGCGATCGCGACCGCTAGCATATACTCTCCGTACTCCGAGAGACTGAGCATCTTGCTCAATACGACTTTGTCGATCTGGCTGAGCGCGATTCCAGTGACGCTTATCCCGGTTAAGCCCGCCGAGACGCGCCAGATCCGCTCGAGCTGCCGACGATCGTACCGCACCGGCTCCCGGCCGACGACCCGCCAGCTGGCGGCCCGCGCCGCGAACGCGTACGCCAGACCGACGCCCGACTGCCAGAGAAGGAAGGTCTCGATGCTCGGCGAGACGAAGGCAAGCAAGAGTACGGCGCCGCCGCTTCCCAGGGAGACCCAGGCGACGTTGAGCGCGCTCGAGATCACGATGCGCTGCGCGCCCATAAGTGCGCCCTGGTAGAGTTGCGCCGGCCAGCGGCAGGCGATCACAAGCCCCATCAGCATGATCGCCACCACCAGACGTTCAGTGCCTAACCCGTCAGCGCGAAGCCAGTGCGTGGCGACGACGGGCGAGAGCACTACCATCGCCATCGCGATGACACTCGCCGTGATCCAGTAGATCACGGACAAGGTATGCAGCAGAGTCCTCGTTTCACGCCCCTCGCCCGGTCCCGTTCCGCGGGCGACTTCACGATTGATGGTCGTCGCCAGACCGAAATCGAGGAGCTGGACGACCACCTGTACGGTGGCGAGAAATCCGATAAGCCCATAACCTTCCACGCCGAGGTATCTGACGTAGAAGGGAATGACTGCCAGACCGATCAGCGCCGTCAATACGGAGCTTCCGAGTCCCGCAACGAGGTTGCGGCCGATCCTCATCGGCGTTCAGCGCGACTCGCGCAATAGAATGTCATGACCGGTTAGCGCAGCGGCTATCATGGATCAGGCGGATGGGAAGGTCCGTACGTGCAGACGATCCCGTTCTCCGCTCGTGTTTTCGCCGACGGGCTCACTCCCGCCGATAGCGGTCCTCGAACCGCACGATGTCGTCCTCGCCCAGGTAGCTCCCCGACTGGACTTCTATGAGGAAAAGCGGGACCTTCCCCACGTTTTCGAGTCGATGCTTGGTCTCGATCGGGATATGGGTGGACTCGTTTTCGGACAGAAGCTTTACCTCGTCGCCTCGTGTCACCCTCGCGGTGCCCGACACCACCACCCAGTGCTCCGCCCGGTGGTGATGCATCTGCAGCGAGAGCGCTTCGCCCGGTTTGACCATGATGCGCTTGACCTGAAAGCGCTCGCCTGCATCGATGCTCTCGTAGTAGCCCCAGGGGCGATAGACCCGGCGGTGTGAGACATGCTCGGTCCGGGCCTGCCGGGCGAGCGTCTCGACCACTTCCTTGACCTCCTCTGAGCGCGCCTTGTCGGCCACGAGGACCGCGTCATCGGTCTCGACGATCACCAGATCGCGCACGCCCAGCGCCGCGACCATGCGGTGCTCGGCGCGAATGTAGCAACCGCTTGCTTCGCGCAGGTCCACGTCGCCGCGCACGACGTTGCCACCCGCATCCTTGTCTCCGGCCTCCCAAAGCGCCCTCCACGAGCCGACGTCGCTCCAGCCGATGTCGGCCTGGACCATCGCGCTCGCGGAGGTGCGCTCCATCACGGCGTAGTCGATCGAGTCCGAAGGACACGCGGTGAACGCAGTTGAATCCAGTCGCAAAAAATCGAGGTCGCGCTTGCCCGCCTCCCACGCCGCCTCTGCTGCGGCCAGAATCTCGGGGCGGAAGCGCTGCAGCTCCTCTAGAAAGCGCTTGGGCTGGAGCGCGAACATCCCGCTGTTCCAGAAAAACCGGTCGCTGGCAAGATAGCGCCGTGCGGTCTCGAGGTCGGGTTTTTCCACGAAGCGCCGCACGCTGAAGCTGCGCTCGCTTCCTCGAACCGGGTCGCCGCGTTCGATGTAACCGTATCCCGTGACCGGCCCCCGCGGCGTGATTCCGAAAGTGACAAGCGAACCGGCCGCGGCGAGGGGAAGCGCCGTGGCGATTGCCGCGTGGAACGCCGGTACGTTCCGGATCAGGTGATCGGAGGGCAGCACCAGCATGCAGGCGTCGGGATGGCGACTCTGGACGTGCAGCGCCACGACCGCGACCGCCGGTGCCGTGTTACGACCGACAGGTTCCAGGATCTGAACCTCGGATTTCACCCCGATCTCGCGCATCTGCTCTGCGACAAGAAAGCGGTGCTCGTCGTTCGAAACGACGATCGGGGCACAGGCGCCGTCGACACCTTGCAGCCGCAGCAGCGTGTCCTGAAGCAGGGTTCGTTCGGAAACAAGAGGCAGGAATTGCTTCGGCAGAAGCCGCCGCGACATGGGCCAGAGGCGGGTGCCCGATCCGCCCGAGAGAATTACGGGGTAGAAGGAGATTGTCACTCGCGCGGCCTTGCTTTCCGATAAAGCGCGTATTGTAGTGACACCTGCTCCCTGCAGATAGGGGCTTGCTAGAATCGCGTGTCGCCCTGAAAAGGGAAAGCGGCGCCTTTCCCCCGCAGTTCAACATGCGCATTCTCATCACCGGTGCATCGGGCTTCGTCGGCACTGCCCTTTGCCGCGAGCTGCTCGCGCGCGGCCACACGGTCCGCGCCGCAGTAAGGCGGCTGACCCCGCCGGGCGTGGTTCCGCCCGACTTGCATCAGATCCTCATCCCCGATATCGCTGCCGAATTCGATCGCCGCGCGCTCGTCGACGGCGTTGGCACCGTCGTCCACCTTGCCGCGATCGCCCACCGATCGGGCCGCGAGGCGGAAATGCGGCGAGTCAATTGCGATGCGGCGGTCCGGCTCGCGGAGGCCGCTGCCGGACTCGTCCGCCGCTTTATTTTCCTGAGCTCGGTGAAAGTGCACGGCGAGGACTCGGGCAACGGGACGTACGCTGAAGAAGGCGCGCTCAATCCGCAGGATTCCTACGGCCGCTCCAAGCTCGAAGCCGAGCGCGCCTTGACTGAAACCGCCGCCCGAATCGGCATGGAACTCGTGATGCTCCGGCCGCCTCTCGTGTACGGACCCGAGGTCAGGGCCAACTTTCTGCGTCTGCTCGGCTGGGTCGATTCGGGGCTGCCCTTGCCCTTCGCGAGCGTGCGCAACCGCCGCAGCCTGATCTACGTGGGCAATCTCGTCGACGCACTCGCGCGCTGCGCGGAGCACCCCGCGGCACGCGGGCCCTTTCTGGTAAGCGACGAGGAGACGGTTTCAACCCCCGAGCTGGTGTCGCGCATCGCCCGGGCGCTCGGGCGCCCGGCAAGGCTCTTCCCCACGCCGCCGGCGCTTTTGCGTGCCGCCGGGATGATCGCGGGTCGCCGCGACGAAATCCGGCGCTTGACCGGCAATCTCGCAATCGACTCCTCCAGGGCGCGCCGGCTGCTCGATTGGCGGCCTCGCTGCACGCTCGATGCGGGCCTGGCCGAAACCGCACGCTGGTTCAGGTCCGGGCGCGGCTGAGAGTCTTCGGAACACGTTAAAATGCGCCCCGTGTTCCCCCGAGCGGACTAGGTGAGTGGCGATGCCGGAAATCGCCCCCGTTTCGCCGATCGCCTCGGCGCTCGCGACGCTGCTGCTCATCGCATGGATGCTGAGGGCGCGGGACCGGTTGCCGCTGGATGTGCCCAACCAGCGCTCGCTGCACGTGCGTCCCGTGCCGCGCTCGGGCGGCCTCGCCATGATGGCGGGCGTTTTTTCCGGCTTCGCGATCCTGCAAACCCCGCTCGTGGTCGTGCTTCCCGCCGCCGTGCTCGTCGTGCTTTCGCATTTCGACGACGTTCACGGCCTGCCGATTTCGCTCCGTTTGGGCGCCCAGTTTGCGGCCGCCGCAGGGTTCGCTTTCGGCGCCCTCCCCGCGGCACCGCTCCCCTTGCTCGTCCTGATCGTGATCGGCATGTTATGGATGACAAATCTCTACAACTTCATGGACGGCTCCGACGGGCTCGCCGGCGGCATGACGGTCACGGGCTTTGCGTTCCTGGGTGCCGGCGCGTGGATGAGCGGCGACGACGCCCTGCTGATCGAGTGCGCCATTGTGGCAGCCGCCGGCGCCGCGTTCCTGCCGTTCAATTTCCCTCCCGCGCGGCTCTTCATGGGCGATGCCGGGTCCGTCCCGATCGGTTTCCTCGCGGCAGTCCTGTCTCTCTCGGGTTGGCGCGACGGCGACTGGCCGTTCTGGTTTCCGGCGGCGGTTTTCTCGCCTTTCATCGTCGACGCGACTCTGACCCTGCTCAAGCGGGCGGGTGCCGGAGAGCGCATCTGGGAAGCGCACAATAGGCACTACTACCAGCGCCTCGTGCGAATGGGCTGGGGCCAGCGCAGGACAGCACTCGCCGAATACGCACTG
The DNA here is from genome assembly GCA_035637655.1 of Burkholderiales bacterium. Lineage (GTDB taxonomy): Bacteria > Pseudomonadota > Gammaproteobacteria > Burkholderiales > SG8-39 > VBDM01. Next base: position 5,185 of record DASPWT010000005.1, read on the forward strand.
ATGCTCGCCTGCGGGACGACCGCGCTTTGGGCGCTGCGCGAGCCGCCCACCCTGCAGCTTGGCGCCCTCATCGGGCTCGCCGCGCTCCACGCAGCGCTGGCGCTGTGGGTGGACTACGCGTGGCGGCGCCGCGAAAACAAATCCATTGAATCCGCTTAAGCCCGGTTACCGAGCCGCACTTGCTTTTGCGCACGACGTGCTGGCTTCCGCCGTTTGCTGGGTGCTTGCGTTCTGGCTGCGCTTCAACCTGGAAACCCCCGAGGGGTTTCTCCCGGCGCTTGCCGCGGCGGTAACGGCGGCCGTTCCCCTGCACGCGTTGATTTTCTGGTCGCTCGGGCTGTACCGGGGTAGCTGGCGCTACGCGAGCCTGGCCGACCTGAAGCGCATAGCGCTCGCTTGCCTGATCGGAGCGCTCGCAGTGCCCGCACTGCTTGCGTTCTTTCGCGCCGATGTCAACGTGCCGCGGTCCACTTTCATCCTCGCGCCTTTCCTGCTTGCCGCGATCATGTCGGGCAGCCGGATCGCCTATCGCGCCTGGAGGGAACGCGCCCTGTACGGACACATCCACCTCACCGGCGAACCGGTGCTCGTGATCGGCGCAGGCGACATCACCGTCAACCTGCTGCGGGAAATGGAACGCTCCAGTCAGTGGCGCGCGGTCGGCATCCTCGACGATGACCCGGCTTGGCATGGGCAGGTCCTTCTCGGCGTGAAGGTCCTTGGGGGACTCGGCGAGGTCGGCCGCTGGGCGCAGCAGTTGGACTCCGACCATGCGATCATCTCGCTGCCGGCTTCGTCGGCAGGCGTGCGCCGGCGAGCAGCCGAACTCGCCGGTGCTGCGGGCCTGACGGTCCTCACGGTGCCTTCCTACGACGACCTGCTGTCGGGCAAGGTCACGGTGTCGCAAATCCGCCGCATCGAGCTTGAAGATCTGCTCGGCCGCGACCAGATAGTGCTCGACGATCGCGGCCTGCATCGGCTGCTCACGGGCAAGGTCGTGATGGTCACGGGAGCCGGCGGCTCCATCGGTTCTGAGCTTGCCCGCCAGATCGCGAAATTCGAGCCGGCGCGCCTCGTACTGTTCGAGCTGAACGAGTACGCCTTGTACTGCATCGAGCAGGAATTCGCGAACGCGAAGGAGAAAACGGCCGTCGCGGCCTTCATCGGCGACGTGCGCAACATCGATCGGGTCCAAGCGGTTTTGTCTCGATTCAAGCCGGCGGTGGTGTTTCACGCCGCCGCCTACAAGCACGTGCCGCTCATGGAGATCGACAATGCCTGGGAGGCGGCGCAGAACAACGTGCTCGGAACGCTGCGCCTGGCACGCGCCGCGCGCGATCACGGCGTGGAGAAATTCGTCCTCATCTCGACCGACAAGGCGGTGAACCCGACCAACGTCATGGGCGCGACCAAGCGTTTGTCCGAGGAAGTCTGCCAGGCGCTGCAGCGCCCCGGCGGCACGCGTTTTGTCGTGGTCCGCTTCGGAAACGTGTTAGGCAGCACCGGCAGCGTCATCCCGAAGTTCCGCGAACAGATCGCCCGCGGCGGCCCGCTGACGGTGACGCACCCGGAAGTCACGCGCTACTTCATGTCGATTCCCGAAGCCGCGCAGCTGGTGCTGCAGGCGGGTCTCATGGGAAACGTCGGTGAGATCTTCGTTCTGGAAATGGGCGAACCGGTCAGGATTGTCGATCTCGCGCGCGACATGATCCGGCTGTCGGGATTCAGCGAGGAGGACATCAGAATCGAGATCACCGGCCTGCGTCCCGGCGAGAAGCTCTACGAGGAACTGCTCTCTGATCGCGAGAGCACGCTGCCTACCCCGCACCCGAAACTGCGCATCGCCAGAGCGGGCGAGGCGCCCGGTGAAACCTGGCTTGTCGAGATCGAAACCTGGCTGTCGCAGCCGCGCTCACCGGCCGATGATGAGGTCAAACGGGAACTCGGCAGGAGGGTGCCCGAGTACCAATCCGCCGCCATAGGGGGCGGTGTGGTCGAAATTCAGGAAAAGGGCTGAGGGAGGGGCCGAGCGCGCCACAGGCGCTCGAAACCCGCCAGCGCCTCCTCGACCGTCAGATCCGCAAGATCGCGGCTCGCGGGCTGGAGCAGCTCATGAGGCGTTTTCCAGGGCCGCCAGCGTTCAGGCGACGAGTCGCCGAAAAAACACAGGATCGGCTTGCCCAGGCCCGCTGCGAGGTGCATCGCGCCCCCGTCGGCGCAAACGACGCAGTCGCAAAGCGAGAGCGCCGCGATCAGCCGGGAAAGCTCCCCGGTGGGGCAAGGCAGCAGGGAAAGCCCCTCGCAGTGCTCGGCGATCGCGCGCGCCTTGCCGTCGTCTCCCGGGTGCTTCGGGTTGTCGGCTTCCCCGGGGGACCACAGCAGGAGAAAACGCACCGCGTGCCGCGCACCGATCGCCCGGATCAGCGCCGCGAAACTCTCCGCCGGCCATTGCTGGCGGCTTCGCCTCGCGCTCACGTGGATGCCGACCACGGGCCCGTCGCGACGGAGGCCGGCAAGCGCTTGCTCGATGCTGACGCGATGCTCGGGGTCGGGGAAAACGCGTGCCGGCGGCGGCGTGCCGTCCACCCCCAGCGCCCTGAGCAAACTGAATACGTCCTCGACTTGGTGCCGATTACGCGAGCGATCGTAGGTCAGCGCGATGTCGAGGCTCCGATGAGCCTTGCCGGGTTCCGTATACCCGAGAACGTGCCGCGCCCCGACCATCCGCGCCAGGCGCAGCGAACGCGGCTCGAACCCCGGCGTGGCAAGAATCGCGTAGTCGAACTTTTCCCTGCGGAGATTCATCATGAGCTTCAGCCGGTCGGCATAGACCGAAATGATGGAGCGTTTTTCGCCGCGATGTTTTCCTTTTTCGTAGGCGTAGACGGCATCGACAGCCGGATTCCCGGAGAGAACGGCTTCGTTGTAGGTGTTGACGAGCGCCGCGATATGCGCGCGTGGAAAACGCTCGCGCAGGGCGAAGATGAGAGGCGTCGTGCAGACCAGATCGCCGA
>DASPWT010000006.1:0-8092 GCA_035637655.1 Burkholderiales bacterium
TCGGGCTCGCCTTCGAGCACCCATTCACGCTGCTTCTTGCTGAGATCCCGGAACGGAATGTCGAGCGGAACGGCCCGCTTCTTCGCGTACTTTTCGATGTCGTCCTGGCAATCGTGGAAGCTGGGGGATTGCCAGGGGCGGATCGCGCCTTCGCGCAGCGTCTTCGTTTCGTCCGGGACGATCAAGCCGTAATCGATGCCGATCACGCGCCCGAACCCGCGGCAGGTCTCGCAGGCGCCGAGCGGCGAGTTGAAGGAGAACAGGCTCGGGAGCGGTTCGGAATAGTGGATGTCGCATTCGGCGCAGTGGAGGTCGGAGGAAAATCGCCATGGCGGCCCGGCGTTGCCGTCCGCTTCGAGCGGATGCACGTTGACCTTGCCCTGGCCGATCTTGAGCGCGGCCTCGATGCCTTCGATTACGCGCGTCTTCTCCGCAGTGGACAGGCGCAAGCGGTCCTGCACGACCTCGAGCACATTTGCGTTCCGCGCGTGGATGCGGTCGTAGCCCTGCGCTTTCAGCAGCGCCTCGACTTCTTCTTCTTTGAAGTTTTTCGGCACCGCCACCGGGAAAGTGACGACCAGGCGCGGATCGCCGGCTAACATGGCGCGGGCCGTCAGCTGTTCGTATACAGAGACCGGCGTATCGCGCCGTACGGCTTGCCCGCAGGCGCGGCAAAAGAGCTGTCCCGCGCGCGCGAAAAGAAGCTTCAGGTGGTCGTTCAGCTCCGTCATCGTGCCGACCGTCGAGCGGGACGTACGCACGGGGTTGGTCTGGTCGATGGCGATCGCTGGGGGAATCCCCTCGATCGCATCGACCTGCGGTTTGTCCATGCGGTCGAGGAACTGCCGCGCGTAAGGGCTGAAAGTCTCGACGTAGCGCCGTTGCCCCTCGGCGTAGAGCGTGTCGAAAACGAGCGAGGATTTTCCCGATCCCGAGACGCCGGTCACGACGACCAGCTCGTTCATCGGTATCTCGAGCGAGAGGTTCTTGAGGTTGTTCTGGCGGGCGCCGCGGATGACGATCGCGGGGTCGGAGCGGCGTTGCAGCATGCCGCTATTTTATCGGCGTACCGGCCGGACCGCGCGGTCTTAGTAGCCGAAGAACTCGTCGGTGCGGATCGCCTCGTCCTTCACCCCGGCGTCTGCGAGCATTTTCTGCATGGCTTCGACCAGTCCGGGCGGTCCCGCCGCGTAGTAGACGGACGCGGCGAGATCCTTCAGGTGACGCTCGAGCATGGCGCGGTCGAGAAAACCGGTCTCGCCGCTCCACGGTCGGCCCGACTTGGCCATTTCGACCATGGTGCCGACGAAGCGGTAGCGGGGATTGCGTCGCGGAAGCGCCGCTAGCTCTTCGAGGAAGGCCGCGTCCTCGGGCCGGCGATTGGAGTAGAACAGCCAGATATCCCGGGCGAGCCGGTCGTGCGCCGCCTGCCGCGACATGCTCATGAACGGCGTGACGCCGATGCCGCCCGCGAGGAACACCGCGGGCCTCGCGTCCGCGCGGTCCAGAGTGAAATTGCCTGCGGGTCCCCGCAGATGGATCTGCCCACCTGCCGGCATCGCCTTCAGAGACCGCTTGAACGCCGTGTCGCGTATGCGGGTCGCAATCACGAGCTCGGTCTCGTAGGGTGCGCTGACCAGCGAGAAGGAGCGCGAATTGCCTTTGTGGTCGGTCTCGGGCGGATCGATCAGGGACACGTTCATTGATTGTCCAGCCTGAAACTTGAAGTCTGCGGGCCTGGCGAAATGAAACGCCATCGTGCCCTCGGCGACGGTCTCGCTGGCGCTTAGCTTGGTTTCGTATTTGGGCATCGCCGCTCTTTCTCCGGTCAGACCGGGTCTTCCTGGGCCCAGGCTATCTTGTGATAGTCGAAGTCCTTGGCGATGGTGGGCTTCACCACCTCGAAGTAGGGCGAGATGTCGAAGTCGCGCGGCGTGAACAAGCTGTGATGCCGGATGTGCATGATCTCGTGATAGCAGTCGTTGCAGCCGGGCGTCCCGTCGTGGACGTACTTGACCTCGGGCAGGATCGGGTAGTGCACCGACTGGAAGGCCTGGGCGACCAGCGTCGAGCAGATGGCGCGCGTCGGATCGCCGCTGCCGAAGGCGAGCATGCGGCGGCGCCAGCGCACCGGGACCGGCGGCGTGGGTATCAGATAGCGCGCGAGGTCGAAAACGTTCTTCAGGTCGTAGCGCCCGCCGATGTGCGAGACCGTGAACCTGATCACCGCCTGCAGATCCTCTTTCGACAAGCCGACCCCCCGGCAGATGCGCGTGTTCATGCCGGAGACATCGGACAGCGGCACTGCGCGAATCCCGTAGAGCATGTCGGCTTCGACCAGGACCCTGGGCGATTCGCCAAGAGCAGGGGGCCCCAGCGCGTCGCCGATATAGAACATCGCGTGCGACCAGGTCGACTGGGTCAGGTACTTGATGGCGACGCTGACGCGCGTGTTCCCTTCGACGAGCAGGACATCGCCCGGCTTGAGCGCGGCCCCGAGCTGTTCGAGCGAGGCGGTCGCGCTCTGGGCGCCGCGGATCGGCTGTGCCAGGTAGGTGGCCAAGCGTCCGCCCATCCATCGGAGTACGGGGTTCATGTGTAGCGCCTATTCCTGTAGCGATTCGACGACGCTTCGACCCGCGGCGTTCCCGATTTTCCGCGGGGCCCCATTTTACGGAGTTCCGGGAAGCATTTCCTTCCTCCCGCATGTTTACTCCTGGCGGGAACGCGCGAATCGCGGTCCTCATCCAATGCGTGCACGCACGTCAAAGGAGGCCCAATGAAACACAAATCCATTTTATCCATGGGGATTTTTCTCTTCGCAGCGCTTGTCCTTTTTGAGGAGTCCAGCTTGCTCGCCTGGGAAGGACCCGAACTTTCAAAAGACGACGAGAAAGTGGACCACCAGGCGCAGGCCACAATCGACCTGGGCAGGCAGATCTTTCGTTTCGATACCTTCGGTGACGAGGCTTGGTGGGGCGATACGCTCAAGCTGCATCAGGCGATCGCCGGTGCACGAAACGGCGGTGTCGGTCCGGGGGTGAGCCCGAAGACGGCGCTCGCAGTCGGCCTCAAAGTGGATGCGGACGCGTTGCCTGGGCAGCTGAAGTCGCAGATCAGGGCGGGCAGGGTCGATCTCGACGATCCGGCGACGACGCTCGCGCTCCTCAAGCTCAATGCGGTGGTGGGCGTGACCGGTATTTTCGACGGAGCGGGCAACATCAAATCGATGGGCGTTCAGTGCGCGCTCTGCCACTCGACCGTCGACGACTCCTTCGCGCCCGGAATCGGCAGGCGCCTCGACGGCTGGGCCAACCGCGATCTGAACGTCGGACTCATCGTTTCGCTCGCTCCCAACCTCACCCCGATCGCCGACCTGCTGCAAGTCGATGCGGCTACGGTAAAGGCGGTGCTGAACAGCTGGGGCCCCGGGCGCTTCGACGCCGAGCTCGACAAGGACGGCAAAGCCTTGCGTCCGGACGGCGGGCAGGCGGGCACGCTGATTCCGCCCGCGTTCGGCCTCGCCGGCGTGAACCTCCACACCTGGACGGGCTTCGGCTCGGTGCCGTACTGGAACGCCTACGTCGCCGTGACGGAGATGCACGGCTCGGGGACTTTCTTCGATCAGCGTTTGAGCGATCCCGTCCAGTATCCCGTGTCCGCGAGGAGCGGCTCGTGGAACACGCGCGGCACCCCGGACCTCGTCACGGCGAAGCTTCCCGCGCTTCATGCCTATCAGCTCGCCCTCAAGGCGCCCAGGCCACCCGTCGGAAGTTTCGACGCGGCTGCCGCAGAGCGGGGCAAGGAGGTCTTCGACAACCAGGGCAAGTGCGCGACTTGCCACGTTCCGCCGCTCTTCACCGAACCGGGACACAACCTGCACACGCCGGCCGAGATGGGCGTGGATTCGTTCCAGGCCGACCGCTCGCCGACCCGCATGTATCGCACCGCCCCGCTCGCGGGGCTGTGGACGCACCAGAAGGGCGGTTTCTTCCACGACGGGCGCTTTGCAACTCTGCGGGACGTCATCGAGCACTACGACGCCCACTTCAGACTCGGGCTGAACGAACGGGAAAAAGGCGACCTGATCGAGTACCTGAAGTCGCTGTAGAGATGAAAACGACGGGGCACGGGGACCGATGGTCCCCGGGTGCCCGGTTTGTTTTCTACGAGCTCCGCTCCGGGCCGGGAACGCGGGGCGCACAATCTCCATCCAATGGCGTGAAACCGGTGTAAAAAGCAGCGAGAGGTGCCTATGCAACCCGCGACCGCAGCAATCGCTTACGACAAACTGACCGACCCGGAACTGGCGCGGCGCATCGCGACCGGCGACAAGCATGCCTTCGAGCCGCTGATGCGCCGGTACAACCAGAAGCTCTACCGTACGGCGCGCAGCATCCTCAAGGACGACGCCGAGGCCGAGGACGCGGTGCAGGAAGCCTATCTGCTCGCGTACCGGGGGATGAGCGGGTTCCGCGGCGACGCGAAGCTGTCCACGTGGCTGGTTCGCATCGTCGTGAACGAGGCGATCGGACGCGCACGCAAGCGCACCCGCGGGGCCGAAATCATTCAACTGAACAACGAGACGCAGGAGGATGGCGAAGCCGTGGAGGGAAACATGGACGAAGCTCTACCGGAGCAGCCCGAAGGCGCCGCCCAGCGCGCACAGACGCGCCGGCTGCTCGAGTCGAAAATCGACGAGCTGCCCGACGCATTCCGGACCGTGTTCGTGCTGCGCGCGCTGGAGGAGCTCTCGGTCGAGGAATCCGCCGTCGCGCTCGGCATCCCGGAGGCGACGGTACGCTCGCGTTTCTTTCGCGCGCGGGGCCTGCTGCGCGAGGCGCTTTCGAAGGAAATCGATCTCGCCTACGGCGACGCATTCGCTTTCGCCGGAGCGCGCTGCGACCGCATCGTCGCGGGCGTGATGGCGAAGCTCGAAGAAATTGAAATCTGACCCCCACCAATTGGAGAAACCATGAACCCCTCGAAAATCGCCGTCGCCCTTTCAGCGTCGCTCTTCCTCGTCACCGCCTCCGCCCAGGACAAAGGCGGACCGTCCGATCCGCAGATTGCCGGAATCGTGGTCACGGCAGACCAGATCGACATCGACGCGGGCAAGCTTGCCAAGTCGCGCACCACGAACAAGCAGGTGTCGGAGTTCGCGAAACTCATGATCACCGACCACACGGCGGTCAACAAGCAGGCTTCCGCGCTCGTGAAGAAGCTCGGTGTGAGGCCCGAGGAAAGCGCCACCAGCAAGAGCCTGAAGGCCGCTGCCGGAAAAAACTTGGCGAACCTCAAGATCCTGAAGGGCGCTGCGTTCGACAGGGCGTATACGGACAACGAGGTGGCGTATCACCAGCAGGTCCTGGACGCGATCGACAAGGTTCTGATTCCAAACGCCAGGAACGCGGAGCTGAAGGACCTCATCACCAAGGTCCGCCCCGCCATCGCCGCGCACCTGGACCACGCCAAAATGGTCCAGTCGTCCCTGGCGAAGAAATAGCCGGTGAAGTTTCGCGCGGGACTTGTTCTGATCTGCGTCGCCGCGCTGTTAGCGGCCGGCGCCCACGCCGCGGGAACGACGCATGCGGTGCGCATCGAAGGAATGAAGTTCGTCCCCGAGCGCCTGGAAGTGGCTACCGGGGACACCGTGGTCTGGACCAACAAGGATTTTCTGGCGCACAGCGTCACTGCAAGGGAAGCGCGCGTCGAATCCGGGGACCTGGCTCCGGACAAGAGCTGGCGATTCACCGCGCGCAAGAAGGGCGAGATGCACTACATCTGCCGTCTGCACCCCGTGATGAAAGGGGTGCTGGTGGTGAAATAGGCAGAAGATTCATGCGCACGCGAGGCAGCATCGCCGCTCCCCACGCGGCGTGAGACGTGCTGCGGTCAAGCGCCCCAGCGCTGGTACAGGACGATCAACCCCGAGACGGCGAGCACTATCCAGCTGATCGTCACTCCGATTCCGCGGCCGGGGTCTTTGCGGGCCGTGATTCCCCAATAGTGGATCAGCCGCGACGCAAGCAGCCCGCCCGCGAGCGAGTGCACCACCCAGGGTCTCATCCCCGCCCACTCCACCATGCCGATGAGCAGCAGCGCCAAGGGGACATATTCGGTGAAGTTTCCTTGCGCGCGAATCGCGCGCATCAGCGGCTCCTTGCCGCCGTCACCGAACATGACCTTGAACTTCGCCCGGAGCACGCTGACCCGCGCGCTGATCACCACGAGGAGGATGCCCAACACGCCCGCGTACAGGGCGGTAATCGGAATTGGAAAGCCGTGCATGATCGACCTCCGTATTGACGGACTGCCGGCGGGCCAATCCCGGCGGCGGTCAAGAATCTAGCCCTGGACCCAGGCAATAGCAAGGGTCGGCCATTCAATCGAGCTCGTCGAGCGAGCGCGGCCAGCTCGCCTTGAGCAGGCGCGAGAGGGCGCGGTCGGCGAGGACCTTGCCGCCGGTCTGGCAGCGCGCACAGTAGTTGGTTTCGTTGTCTGCATACACGATGCGCTGCACCGGCGAGCCGCATACCGGGCAGGGTTTGCGAAACCGTCCGTGCACCGCCATGCCTTCGCGAAAGGCGGTGACCTTCTCGGGAAAATCCGCGCCCGCCTCACGGCGCAGCCGCTCGGTCCATTCGGCGAGCGTCGCCCGCGTTGCATCCCGCAGACGCCTGACATCCTCTTCCGAAAGAGACTGGGTCTGCGCGAAGGGGGAGAGCTTCGCGCGGTGCAGGATCTCGTCCGAATAGGCGTTGCCGATGCCGCTGAACGAGCGCGGATCGGTGAGGGCGCGCTTGAGCGTGTGGTTCTCGCGCTTCAGGCGTTCGGCGAACTCTTGGAGACCGGTTGCGAGGACGTCGAGGCCGCCGGGGTCCATCGCCGCAAGCGCCGCCTCGCCCGCGACGACGTGGAGTGAGGCGCGGCGCTTGGTGCCCGCTTCGGTGAACGCGAGCGTGCCGTCCGAAAATTCGAAAGCAGCAAGCGAAATCCGCCCCGGGAGCCTCGCGTCCCTTTCGAACCAGCGCAGCCGGCCGGCGATCATGAGATGCAGCACGAGGAAGAGCTCACCCTCGAACGCGATGACGATGCGTTTGCCCATTCGCCGGACGCGGACGACTTTCTTTCCTTCGGCGGAGGCGATCGGAGGCGCAACGCTGCGCAGCACGAAGGGACTCATGAGCCGCACGCGCGCGAGCCTTTGCCCGATAAGGCGCGCTTCGAGATGCTCGATGTACACGACTATGTCAGGCAGCTCGGGCATTTCTTCCCAGCTTTACATAACTTTACCCGCCGGACAAATCCCGCTTACCCGGGGCTGCGACACTCTCCTCGCAGGGGAGACGTTCCCCGCAACCAGGAAAGGACGAATCATGGAAACGCAAGACCGGAATCCCGAGAAACGCCGCCGCTTTTTCAAGCGCGCCGCGATCGCGACACTGATCGGCGGCATCGCCGCCGCTATCGGCATCACAGCCTTCGCGCAAGGCGGCGGCTGCGGCTGGCACCGCGGCGGCTTCGCGGCCGGCCCGCTCGATCCCGCCCAGGTGGACGAGCACCTCGATCGCATGCTCAAGCACCTTTACGTCGAGATCGACGCCACCGAGGAGCAGAAGCAGAAGCTCGCGCCGATCGTGAAGCAGGCCGCGAAAGACCTGCTGCCGCTTCGCGAGAGGATACGCGAGGCGCGCGGGAAGGCGCTCGAGCTGCTCACGCAGGACAGCGTCGACCGGACCGCGATCGAGGCTCTGCGCGCCGAGCATCTCCAGCTCGCCGAGCAGGCGTCGCGCCGCATCGTGCAAGCCCTTGGCGACGCGGCGGAGGTACTCACACCCGCACAGCGCAAGGAACTCGCGGCACGGGTGGAGAAGCATCGCGGCTGGCGCCATGGCTGAGCTTCCCCCGTACGCGGCTTGGGTGAACGCGGGTTGGGCGGCCGGGGAGACACTGCGTGGTAGACGATTCTCGAGATAACCGCAGTCTCGGAACTTCCGGGGCGGACGTCGCAAACCTTGGGCTAGTCCGTCCGCCTTTCGTATACCTGGGCTCGATCGCACTCGGCCTGGTGCTTCATTTCCTTTGGCCG
>DASPWT010000007.1:0-17198 GCA_035637655.1 Burkholderiales bacterium
GCGTGAAACAGGATCTTGGGATTCTGCGAATTCTTCTTCCATACCAGACCCATATGCACCCCTTCGGTACTCTGCATCGGGATCAGGGGGGAAACCTGCCCACATTGCGATGGCGGACAGTTGGCATTGGGATCAGGGAACCCGCCCTGCGCAGAAGCTCCCGACCAGAGACCGAGCGTGAACCACATCAGCGCGCCGGCACCCCGGGCTGCAAACCCGATTCTCGTACTCATCGTGGACCTCCTCGTTCTGACTGGGATTAAGGTCGATGAAACGCCTCGTATGCGTATACAACTCGCGCGCAAAAGTATTCCCGCCCAATGATAGGCGTCAGCGGCAGCTTGAGTCGACGCTATCTCTGGCAAGATATTAGAAGTCGCAAATCGTTAAGCTATTGAACGTAGGGAGAAATGCGCCATTTTTCGCGAATTCGCCTAGAATCCCCGCTGGGGGATGGGGACAAGCATGGCGAAATCAGGGGAAGGCTGGCTCGACGAGACGCGTTCTGCGTATCTGTACCGCGCGATCGCAGAGGTCGAGCGCGGCGCGCCCCGAGCGGAGCTGTTCCAGCAGCTCGCGCGCGAAGCCGAGGGGCAGGCCGCGATCTGGGCGAAGAACGCGGGGCTCGCGTCGGTTCCCGCCTTCGTCCCCGATTTGCGCACCCGCATCGTTGCGGGCCTCGTGCGACGCTACGGCCCGCGCGCGATGCGCGGAATTCTCGCCGCAATGAAAGTGCGTGGGCTCTCCGTATACAGCCACGCCGTGCCAGGGCACCCTGCGCCGACCTCGGCGGACGAGGTCGGCAAGCGCCATCGCGGCATTGCGGGCGGCGGAAATCTGCGTGCCGCCGTATTCGGCATCAACGACGGACTGGTGTCCAACGCAAGCCTCATCCTGGGTGTGGCAGGTGCGTCGGCGAACAACAGCACTATCCTGCTCTCCGGTATCGCCGGTCTGCTGGCGGGAGCGTTCTCCATGGCTGCCGGCGAGTATGTTTCGGTGCGCTCGCAGCGGGAGATGTACGAGCATCAGATCGGGCTGGAGCGGGCCGAACTGGCCGAGTATCCGGAAGAGGAAGCCGAGGAGCTCGCGTTGATCTATGCGGCGCGCGGGATGAGCGTGAGTGACGCCCATGGCCTCGCGCGACGCACCATCGCCGATCCGCGCCTGGCGCTCGACACGCTGGCGCGCGAGGAGCTCGGCCTCAATCCCGATGACCTCGGCTCGCCTCGGGGAGCGGCGCTGTCCTCGTTTTTTTCGTTCGGCGCCGGCGCGCTGGTGCCGCTTGCGCCGTTTCTGTTCGCGCGCGGCGACGGTGCTCTTATCGCGGCGGTCGCAATGACCGCCGTCGCTTTGTTCGGGGTCGGCTCGATGATCAGCCTGTTCACGGGCCGCAGCGCGGTGCGCGACGGCCTGCGCATGCTCGCGATAGGCGGCGGCGCGGGGGCGGTCACCTACGTCATCGGCACGCTGCTCGGCGTGAGCCTCGTCTGACCGGCCGCGAAACAGGAAATGGAGGCAGGGTTCGTCGTTCACAGTCTCGTCGGGTTTTTCGTCCTGCATGCCATCGCCTGGGCTCTGAGCGAAGACCGCAGAACCGTCGTCTGGCGGCCGGTTATCGCCGGCATGCTGCTGACCTTTGGGCTGGGACTCGTGCTGTTGAAGGCGCCCTACGCCAAAGATGTTTTTCTCGCCTTGAACGGCGCGCTCAACGCGCTTGAAAAAGCGACGCAGGACGGAACCGCGTTCGTATTCGGTTTCCTGGGCGGCGGAGCGCTGCCGTTCGTCGAAACCTATCCGGGAGCGAGCTTCGTGCTCGCGTTCCGGGCGCTGCCGCTGGTGCTGGTGGTGAGCGCGCTCTCGGCGCTGCTCTTCTACTGGCGAGTGCTGCCCTGGATCGTGAACGTGTTTTCGATTCTCCTGCAAAAGACCATGGGCGTCGGCGGCGCGATCGGCTTGTCCTCCGCGGCGAACGTGTTCGTCGGCATGGTCGAGGCCCCCCTGGTCGTCAAGCCCTATATCCGGAACATGAGCCGCGGTGAGCTCTTCATCCTCATGAGCTGCGGCATGGCGACCGTCGCCGGCACCGTGATGGCGCTCTACGCGAGCATTCTCTCGAAGGTGATTCCCGACGCGCTGGGGCACATCCTGATCGCCTCGATCATCAGCACTCCGGCGGCGATCGCGGTTTCGGTGCTCATGGTTCCGGGGGAGGCGCCGGCGACGGAGGGAAAACTCGTGGCCCAGGCCGCGACCTCGAGCATGGACGCGGTCACCCGCGGGACCGTCGATGGGGCGCAACTCCTTGTCAATATCGTCGCGATGCTCCTCGTGCTGGTGGCGCTGGTGAGCCTCGCCAATCAGGTGCTGGCGCTGCTTCCCGAGGTGGCCGGAGCGCCGGTCACGCTGCAGCGCGTGCTCGGTGTCGCATTAGCGCCCCTTGTCTGGATCATGGGCATTCCGTGGTCGGAGGCGACGACGGCCGGGGCGTTGATGGGAACGAAGACCGTGCTCAACGAGCTGCTCGCCTACATCGACCTCGCGAGACTTCCCGATGGCGCGCTCGCGCCTCGCAGCCGGCTGATGATGACTTACGCGCTGTGCGGCTTCGCCAATTTCGGCAGCCTTGGCATCATGATCGGGGGCCTGGCGACCATGGCGCCGGAACGCCGCGACGAGATCGTTTCCCTGGGCGGAAAAACCATCCTCTCCGGAACGCTCGCGACCTGCGTTGCGGGTTCGGTCGTGGGCATTCTCTATTGAGGCACCGGATTTTCCGCTAAGATCGCGAGATGAAGTCGGCGGAAATCCGAGCAAGCTTCCTGAGGTTCTTCGAAGAGCGCGGCCACGCGGCCGTCGCCTCGAGCCCGCTCGTTCCGGCGAACGATCCGACGCTGCTTTTCACCAACTCGGGGATGGTGCAGTTCAAGGACGTGTTTCTCGGCAGGGAAACGCGAGCGTACAAGCGCGCGGTCACCTCTCAACGCTGTTTGCGCGCAGGCGGCAAGCACAACGATCTCGAGAACGTCGGCTACACCGCGCGTCACCACACCTTCTTCGAGATGCTCGGCAACTTCTCCTTCGGCGACTACTTCAAGCGCGACGCGATCCGCTATGCCTGGGACCTGCTGACCAAGCTGTACAAGCTGCCGCCTGAACGCTTGTGGACGACGGTGTATCGCGAGGACGACGAGGCCTACGATCTCTGGACGAACGAGATCGGCGTGCCGAAAGCGCGCTGCGTCCGCGTCGGCGACAAGCCCGGAGGCCCGAAATACCAGAGCGATAACTTCTGGCAGATGGCCGACACGGGCCCCTGCGGTCCCTGCAGCGAAATCTTCTACGACCACGGGCCCGGGATCCCAGGGGGCGCGCCCGGGTCGAGCGAAGCCGAAGGCGACCGCTACATCGAGATCTGGAATCTGGTTTTCATGCAGTTCAATCGGGACGACAAGGGCGCGATGACGCCCCTGCCCAAACCCTGTGTGGACACGGGCATGGGCCTGGAGCGAATCGCAGCCGTTCTCCAGGGCGTGCACTCGAACTACGAGATCGACCTGTTCCGGGACCTGATACGCGCCGCGGGGCGGGAGACGGGGACGAAAGACCTCGCGAACAATTCGCTGAACGTCATCGCCGATCACATCCGGGCGTGCGCCTTTCTTGTTGTGGACGGCGTCATACCCGGAAACGAAGGACGCGGTTACGTCCTTCGGCGAATCATCCGCCGCGCCATCCGCCACGGCTACAAGCTCGGCCGCAAGGAGCCCTTCTTCCACCGCCTCGTCGCGGACCTGTCGCGCGCGATGGGCGAGGCCTATCCGGAATTGGCGCGGGCGAAGGAGCGCGTCACCCAGGTGCTCAAGGCGGAGGAGGAACGCTTTGCCGAGACGCTGGAGAACGGCATGAAAGTGCTGGAGGGCGCACTGCATCGCGAAGACCGCATGCTCGACGGCGAGACCGTGTTCCAGCTCTACGACACCTTCGGTTTCCCGATCGATCTGACTGCGGACATGGCGCGCGAGCGCGGCATCATGATCGACCACGCGGGATTCGAGGCGGCGATGCAACGCCAGCGCGAGCGCGCCCGCGCCGCGGGCAAGTTCAAGATGAACGCGGGCGTCGAGTATTCCGGCCGCGCGACCGAATTCCGCGGCTACGACACTCTCGCACTCGATGACGCCAAAGTGACGGCCCTCTACAGGGAGGGGACTTCGGTGCCGGTCATCGCGGCGGGCGAAGCCGCCATCGTCGTGCTGGACAAGACTCCGTTCTACGCCGAGTCGGGCGGCCAGGTGGGCGACGCGGGTGAGCTCGTCGCCGCGGGCGGCACTTTCGCCGTCTCGGACACGCAGAAAATCCAGTCCGAAGTGTTCGGCCATCACGGCTCGCTCGCGACCGGTCGGCTCTCCGTGGGCGACAAAGTGGCGGCGCACGTGGACGCGCCGCGCCGCGCGCGCACCATGCGCAATCACTCGGCCACTCACTTGATGCACAAGGCCCTACGCGAGGTGCTGGGGCCGCACGTGCAGCAAAAGGGCTCGCTGGTGGATGCCGACAAGACGCGCTTCGACTTCTCGCACGACGCGGCTATGACCGATGAACAGGTCCGTCGCATCGAAGCGATGGTCAATGCGGAAATTCTCAGGAACGAGGCGACTTCGGCGCGCATCATGAAGTTCGACGACGCGGTCAAGGGCGGCGCCATGGCGCTCTTCGGCGAGAAGTACGGCGACGAGGTGCGCGTGCTCGACATCGGCTCCTCGCGCGAGCTGTGCGGCGGCACGCATGTGGCCCGCACCGGCGACATCGGCTTTTTCAAGATCACGTCCCAGGGCGGCGTGGCGGCGGGCGTGCGCCGCGTCGAGGCGACCACCGGCGAGGGCGCGCTCGCCTGGGTGCAGGCGATGGAAGACGAGCGGCGTTTCGTCGAAGGGTTCTATCAGGCGTCGGGCGACGCCCTGAAGGAAAAGCTCAAGGCGGAGCGCGAGGAGAAAAGGGCGCTGGAAAAGGAGCTCGCGCGCCTGAAGTCGAGGCTCGCAGCTAGCCGGGGCGAAGACCTCGCGGCGCAGGCCGTGGAGGTCAAAGGCATCAAAGTGCTCGCGGCGGCGCTCGACGGCGCGGATGCGAAGACCTTGCGCGAGACGCTCGACAACTTGAAGACCAAGCTCAAATCCGCGGCGATCGTGCTCGGCTCGAGCGAGGGCGGGAAGGTCAGCCTGATCGCCGGGGTTACTCCGGACCTTACCGCGAAGCTGAAGGCCGGCGAGCTGGTGAATTTCGTCGCCCAGCAGGTAGGCGGCAAGGGAGGAGGCCGGGCCGACATGGCGCAGGCGGGCGGCACCGAGCCCGCAAAAGTTCCCGCGGCCCTGGACTCGGTGCGTCAGTGGGTGGAGAAGCGCCTCTAGCGGCGCGGCCGGTCGCCTAAAATCCGATCCGCTGCTTTTTCGGCGAGCGCGCGTCGCCGATGTCGGAGACATCGATTTCGTCGCGGCCCGCGAGCTTCGCGTTGCCGAAAGCGTTCATGATGGCGCGGCGCATTTCCCGGGGCGAGAGCTCCGCGAATCGCTCCTGCACCTCGTGCGCGAGCTCTTCGGGAAAGTCCTTGCCCCAGTCGTGGCCGCCGCGGATCTCGCCGTAGATCGCCTGCGCGATGCGAGCCGAGCCGTCCCGGTCGGGCGACCCGACCTCGTAGATGTTCATGCGGTTGAGGATCGGATCCGGGATCTTGGATTCTTCGTTTGCCGTGGCGATCCACACCACGCCCGAGGCATCGATCGGGATCTCGACGAACTCATCCACGAACTCGGCTGCCGTGTCGCGCTCGAGCAGCATGTACAGCGCACCCAGCGGATCGTACTGATTGCCGCCGCCCGCCTTGTCGAGTTCGTCGACCATGATCACCGGGTTGGCGTAGGTGCCGTTCAGAATGGTCTCGAATACCTTTCCGGGCTTGGCGTTCTTCCATTGCGATGAAGCCCCGGAGATGACCCAGCCCGCGGTCATCGAGCTCATCGAGCAAAGACCGAAGCCCGTGGACAGGAGCTGCGACAGACGCCGGCCGAAATAGGTCTTGCCGATTCCCGGCTCTCCGAGCAGAAGCATCGGCGGCAACTCCAGGCAGTCGTTGGACGAAGCGCACAGCGCGATGTGCTTCTTGACGTCGTCGAGGACTTCCGCGAAGTTGGGAAGTTCGTCGTAGAGACTCTCCATCGCCGGAATTCCCGAGGGCTTCACCGTGAGGCGGGTGCCGCCCGCCTTGATCATTTTTTCATAGGTGGACTTCAGCGCATCGTTCGCCGAAGCGGAAAGGTCCTGCAACGCGCGGTCGACTTCCGCGACGTCATAGACATCCTTGAATCCTCCGATCGGGATGTTGACCGCTGCTGTCGTCATTCTGGCTGCCTCCAGGTGAACACAACTTATCACGCAAGAACGATGCCTACAACCCGTCTGACATCCTCAACGGACTGTGGTTTCGGGGCGTTGACCGGCTGTTCTGGCACTCTCGCACCGCGTCTGCCAAGGCGTGACGTATTTGGCAGTCGGAGGAAACGCATGAGCCGATGCCGTCGTTACTAGGGACTGCACGGAATACGGAATGCGTGCCGCTCGCGCCGGCCGCAACGGATTTATTCGGGTAAAATTCAAACTATTCAGATTCTTAGAGAATACCCGCCGCGACAGCCATGCATTTCAAAGTCGACGACGTCAGAATCCGGGAAATCAAGGAACTCGCGCCGCCCGCGCACCTGCTGCGCGAATTTCCCTGCTCCGAGAAAACCGAGGAGCTGACCTATCGCACGCGGCAAGCGATTCATCGTCTCCTCCACGGGTCGGACGACAGGATGCTCGTCATTATCGGCCCGTGCTCGATCCATGATCCCGTGGCGGGTCTCGAGTACGCGCGCAAGCTGGTCGAAATGCGAAAAGAACTCGAGCGGGACCTCGTCATCGTCATGCGAGTGTATTTCGAGAAACCGCGCACTACCGTGGGTTGGAAGGGGCTGATCAACGATCCGGATCTCGACGGCAGTTTCCACATCAACAAGGGGCTGCGCCTCGCGCGCGAGCTGCTCATGAACATCAACGAGGCGGGGCTGCCGGCGGGCACCGAGTTTCTGGACATGATCTCGCCGCAGTATTACGCGGACCTCGTGAGCTGGGGCGCGATCGGCGCACGCACCACGGAATCGCAGGTGCATCGCGAGCTCGCCTCCGGGCTGTCGTGCGCGGTCGGATTCAAGAACGGCACCGACGGCAATGTGCGCATCGCGGTGGACGCGCTGAAGGCCGCGCGCACGCCCCACCATTTCCTTTCGGTGACCAAGGAGGGGCACTCCGCCATCGTCTCGACCAACGGCAACGAGGACTGCCATATCATCCTGCGCGGAGGCAAGCACCCGAACTATGACGCGGCAAGCGTCGACGCCGCCGCCAAGGAGCTGGCCGCCTCCGGGCTCCAGCAGCGTCTGATGGTCGATTGCAGTCACTCGAACAGCCAGAAGATGTATCAACGCCAGATCGACGTCGCGCGCGAGGTCGCGCGCCAGGTCGCTGCGGGCGAAGACCGCGTCATCGGCCTCATGATCGAATCGCATCTCAAGGCGGGGCGCCAGGACCTCGTTCCGGGAAAGCCGCTGATTTACGGCCAGAGCATCACCGATGCCTGCATCGGCTGGGAGGACAGCGTGCCGCTGCTCAAGAATCTCGCCGCGGCGGTGCGCAAGCGCCGGCTGGTGAAAACCGAAGAATCCTAGCAACAACCGGGGACAGACCACGTTTTTTCATCGAGCCAAGGAAACCGGCGATCCGGGATCGAGCAACGGTCTGTCCCCGGTTTTCTGGGGCACCGCTGCGCTGATCCTCGCGTTCAAGCTCTGGCTGTCCGCGGTCTTTCCCTTCACCGGCGACGAAGCCTATTTCACCTACTGGGGCGTCTTTCCCGATTACGGCTACTACGATCATCCGCCGATGATCGGCTGGCTGCTCGCCCTTCTGCTCAAGCTGTCGCACGCCGAATGGGTGCTGCGGCTGCCGGTGACCCTGATGCCCTTCGCGCTCGCGGCGGGAATCTACGTCGTGCTGCGCCGCGCGGACGAAACCAAGGCGGCGCTCGCGGGGCTCGCCTTCATGCTGCTGCCCGCCAACGTCTGGGGTGTCTTCATCACCACCGACACGCCGCTCATTTTCTTTTGCTTCGCCTCGGCGTTCGCCTTCTGGCTGGGGGTTGTCAAGAAAGCATCACGCTGGCAAGCGCTCGCCGGCGTATTTCTCGGGCTGGCGTTTCTTTCGAAATACTTCGCCGTCCTGTTGGGACTGGCCTACGTGGCTTATGTTGCGCTCTCCCCGCGCGGGCAGCGCGACTGGCGCGGCCTTGCGCTCGTCGTGCTGTGTTCGCTTCCGTTCGCCGCCGTCAACCTGTGGTGGAATTACGAGCATTGCTGGGCGAACCTGATGTTCAATCTCTACAACCGGCACGAGACTGCCGGCTGGTCCTGGAAGACGCCGCTCATCTACTTCGTCTCGGTGCTCTACCTGCTCAGCCCGGTCGCCCTGTGGCAGCTCGCAAAGGAGCGCCGGACCGTGGTCGCCTCGCTCGGCGAGCCGTCGCCGCGATTTTTCGTCGCCCTCTTTGCGCTTCCCTTCGGATTTTTCGCCGTGCTTTCCGCGGTCAAGCTGATCGGCTTGCACTGGATGCTCGCCTTCGTGCCCTTCTTTTTCATTGCGGCGGGCTGGTTCCTGTCGCGCGAGCAGCTGCGGCGCTCGGTCCTGTACCTCGGAACGTTCAGCGCGCTCCACGTCGCCGCGATCATCGCCGCGGCGATGCTGCCGCTCGACGCCTGGAAGAGCACGCGTTTCTACGGCGGCATCGTGTATCACGCCCGCATGCCTGAAATCCTTCGGGAGCTGAAACCCTACGCGGAGGAGTTCGATTTCGCCACCGACGGATACTCGATGTCGGCAGTCGCGTCCTTTCATGCGCGCGGGCATGTGGCCGTATTCGGCCCCGCATCCTCGCACGCGAGGCACGACGACATCCTGACCGATTTCAGGCGGCTCGACGGCAAGAACATTCTGGTGCTGCGCAAGGATGCGCCCGGCGATGCCGACTACGGGCCCTACTTCCGCAGCGTCGAATACAAGGAGTTCACGCTCTCGGGCGCGAGCTTTTATCTCGTGCTGGGCCGCGGATTCGATTTCGCCGTTTATCGGGAGCGGGTGCTGCAGTCCGTGCGCGAGCGCTTCTACGCCATTCCCTGGTACCTTCCTCAGGGACATTGCTATTTCTGCGAGCGGTATTTCGACGCTCCCACCTGCCCCGCGAAGGACTGACCCCTTGGCGAGATCGATCATCCGCTTGATGCGTCCACACCAGTGGATCAAGAACGGATTCGTTTTCCTCGGTCTGGTTTTCGGTCACGGCTGGGAAGATGCGAGTCTCGCGGCCGACGTGCTCGCGCTATTCGCCGCCTTCTGCCTTGTGTCGAGCGCCGTGTACGTCATGAACGACATCGCCGACCGGGACGCCGACCGCCTGCATCCGGCGAAGCGCTCCCGGCCGCTTGCCCAGGGCGAATTCGGCGTAGGCCGGGCGGTCGCGCTGTGCGTCGCTCTCGCGCTCGCGGGGCTCGCGCTTGCTGCGACTGTTTCGCTTTCTGCATTGCTGATCGCGGCCGCCTATGTCGGACTCAACTTCGCGTACAGCGCAGGGCTCAAACACGTGGCGATTCTCGATGTGTTCATGATCTCGGGCGGGTTCATGCTGCGCATCCTCGCAGGCACCGTGGGAGTCGGGATTGCCCCGTCGAAATGGCTGCTCCTGTGCGGGCTGATGCTGACGCTGTTTCTGGGGTTCGGCAAGCGGCGCGCCGAGCTTCTTGCCCTGCCCGACAACGGGAATTCAAAGGGCGCGGCCGGCCAGCGCGCCGCCCTGGAAGGCTACACGAGGGTGCTGCTCGATCGCCTGATCATGGTCAGCGTCGCCGGCGCCGCAATCGGGTATTCGCTTTACACGGTGGACGCGCAAACCATTGCGCTCCATGGCACCGATCGGCTGATCCTCACCGTTCCGTTCGTGCTGTACGGCCTGTTCCGATACCTCCGGGTCGTGTACTCGAATGGCGGGGGTGGAGACCCCGCATGGGAACTGTTGCACGATCCGCACCTGATCGCGGCGACCGCGGGGTGGCTGGGTGCGACCGGATGGATCCTTGCCGCGTGAGGCTGAACTCCGACATTTGTGATCGGTACGGCGTTTGGGCATAATCTCGCCCGTCACCGGCGCGAGGGGCGGGACGACGGGCCCGCGCGCGACGGCTCACCGAGGCAAGCCCGAAGATGGCAGAAACCGCGGAAAGGGCCCGGCTAACACAGCTTGAGTCGCTGGGCGACCCCATACAATTCGCCGGCAGGATTCACAGCCTCATCACGTTCTCGCCGCTTTTCGAGACCTTCAATCTGACGGAAATCCGCTTGTTGAGCCAGTTCATGCAGGTCTACCGCACCGAGCCGGGCGTAGAAATCATCCGCGAAGGCGAGGCGGGCGATTTCATGGTTTTTCTCATCGAAGGCCGGATCGAAGTGTTCAAGCAGGACCGGTCGAACGCTCCGCGGCTGATTGCACTGATCGCGCCGGGGCAGTCGTTCGGCGAAATGTCGATGATCGACGGCGAGCCGCGCTTTGCGAGCTGCATTGCCGCGGAGTCCTGCATGATCGCGGTGCTGTCGCGCGACAGCCTGGCGCGCATCATGCTGGAGCAGACAACGCTCGGGGCGAAAATCCTCATGGAACTGGTGCTTATGCTGTCGCAGCGGCTGCGTCACACCAGCTCCAGGCTGCTTGCCTACATGGATCGCGAAAAGACTTGATCAGGGGGTCATACCGGCCGAAGAACCTGTGGCACAATACTTGGCCGGAGAGGTGGAGGGTGAAATGAAAATAACGAACGGCAAGGATTTCTGGGCCGGGCTGATGTTCATCGCGTTCGGGCTGGGTTTCATGTTCGTGGCCCAGAATTATGCGATGGGCAACGCGGTGCGCATGGGGCCGGCGTATTTTCCGACGGTGCTCGGGGGCATGCTCGCGGTGCTCGGCGCGGCCGTATTGGTACGGGGCTTCGTATCGAAGATATCCAATCCGCTGGCCGTCTTTCCGTTTCGTTTCTGGCTGGTCGTCGGCGGGCTGGTATTGAGCGTGATCGCCTTTTACACCCAGCCCCCGCGCGACGCGGGAATCGTGGTGCAGATTGCCCACATGCTGCTTGCCGGCGGCGCCATCCTGTTGCTCTTTGCCGCGTTCGGCGAGCGCTCGCTGTGGGTGATCCTTTTCGCGGTCGTTGTTTTCGGCTACATGCTGAAACCGCTTGGACTGGTGCTTGCCACGGGATTGCTGGTTTTCATCAGCGCCTGGGGCGGGCATGAATTCAGGTGGAAGGAAGTCACGATCATGGCTGTGCTCCTCGCTGCCTTCTCGGTGGCTGCGTTCGTCAAAGGTCTGGGGCTGCCGATGAACGTCTGGCCGGGCATCTGGGAGTAAGGGCGATGGAAGCACTCTTTCACAATCTCGCCATCGGTTTCGGCGTTGCGCTTAGCTTTCAGAACATTTTCTACTGTCTGATGGGGGTGATGCTGGGCACGCTCATCGGCGTGCTGCCCGGCATCGGGCCTGTGGCCACCATCGCCATGCTGCTGCCGGTCACTTTCACGCTCAACCCGACTTCCGCGCTGATCATGCTTGCCGGGATCTATTACGGCGCGCAGTACGGCGGCTCGACCACCGCGATACTGGTCAACATTCCGGGGGAGTCATCCTCGGTTGTGACCTGCCTCGACGGCTACCAGATGGCCCGACAGGGCCGGGCGGGACCCGCGCTCGGCATCGCGGCGATCGGCTCGTTCTTCGCCGGCTGCGTCGCCACGGTGATCATCGCGCTGTTCGCTCCGCCGCTCGCCGAGGTCGCGCTGAAGTTCGGCCCGGCGGAATACTTCTCGCTGATGGTGCTCGGCCTGATCGCCGCGACGGTGCTCGCGCACGGCTCGCTCATCAAGGCGATCGCGATGGTGATCCTCGGGCTGCTGCTCGGCCTGGTCGGAACCGACGTCAACTCGGGTGTCGCGCGCTTCAGCTTCGGCGTCTCGGAACTCTCGGACGGCATCGGCTTCGTCTCCGTCGCGATGGGCGTGTTCGGCTTCGCCGAGATCATCGCCAACCTCGAGCAGAAGGAAAAGCGCGAAGTCTTCACCAAGAAGGTGAGCAACCTGCTGCCTTCCGTGCAGGACTTCAAGGATTCGTGGGCATCGATCCTGCGCGGCACCGCTTTGGGCTCGTTCCTCGGCATTCTGCCCGGCGGAGGCGCGCTGCTCGCCTCGTTCGCCGCCTATACGCTGGAGAAGAAGATCTCGAAGAACTCCGCCAACTTCGGCAAGGGCGCGATCCAGGGCGTGGCGGCCCCCGAATCGGCGAACAACGCCGGCGCGCAGACTTCCTTCATCCCGCTGCTCACGCTCGGCATCCCGTCGAATCCGGTGATGGCGCTGATGATCGGCGCGATGATGATCCAGGGCATCGCACCCGGGCCGCAGGTGATGACCGAGCGGCCGCAACTCTTCTGGGGGATGATCGCCTCGATGTGGATCGGCAACCTGATGCTGGTGGTGCTCAACCTGCCCCTGATCGGAATGTGGATCAAGCTGCTCATGGTGCCGTACCGGATGCTCTACCCGTCGATACTGGTCTTCTGCTGCATCGGCGTCTACAGCATCTCGAACAGCCCGTTCGATGTCATGCAGACGGCGGCGTTCGGCGTGGTCGGCTACGTCTTCGTGAAGCTCGAATGCGAGCCGGCGCCCCTGATTCTCGGCTTCATCCTCGGGCCGCTCATGGAGGAAAACCTGCGCCGAGCGATGCTGCTCTCGCGCGGGGACCCGCTGGTGTTCTTCCAGCGCCCGATCAGCCTCGCCATGCTTCTGATTGCGGCTTTCCTGCTGGCAGTCGTGCTGGCGCCGACGGTGCGCAAGAAGCGCGAGGAAGCCTTCGTCGAGGCTTGAGCTAGCGGTTCTTGCCCTGCTGCCATAGCACGTCCCCGCCGCCGCCTTCGCGGTTGAGGACGCGGCTGAGAACGAAAAGCAGGTCCGATAGCCGATTCAGGTAGATTCGCGCCGGGTCGGCGACTTCTTCCGCCTGTGAAAGGGCGACGAGCGAACGCTCTGCCCTGCGGCACACCGCGCGCGTCAGATGCGCGAGGCCCGCGGCGCGCGTCCCGCCCGGGAGGATGAATTCCTTCAGCGGCGGCAGCGCGGAGTTGAACTCGTCGAGCAGCGTCTCGAGCCGCAGGACCTGGCCGTCGGTCATGGTCGCGCGGCCCGGAATCGAGACGTCCCCGCCCAGGTCGAACAAGTCGTGCTGGATATTCTCGAGAACCACGCGTATTTTTTCGGGAATCGGCTCGGCAAGCAGCACGCCGATCGCGGAATTCAGCTCGTCGATCTCGCCGAGGGCGACGACGCGCGGGCTGTCCTTGCGCGCTCGCGAACCGTCGCCCAGGCCCGTTTCGCCGCCGTCGCCGGTGCGCGTGTAGATTTTCGACAGGCGGTGACCCATGAGCGGGCGCGGGTTTGGAAAGCGGAAATGTAACACGCGGCCCGCTGATCCGCTGCCGTGCGCGCGTTAACGCTCGGCCGACACGCCAAACCGCGTCCGTACCAGATGGTCGAGCGAGAACTTCCCCGCCCCGCGGCAAAGCAGGACGAAGAGCATCGCGGCCCACTGGATGTGAGTCGGCCACGCCAGCGGATAGACAAAGACCTCGATCACCGCCGTCATGCCGAGCAGGACGAGCGCCGCGGCGCGAGTCGCGACGCCCAGGACGAGCAGCACGGGCGTCGTGAGCTCGATCGAGACCGCCATATAGGCGACAAGCTCCGGCGGCAGGAGCGGCACCTTGTATTCTTCGACGAAGAGTTCGACCGCCGTGCTCCAGTTCGCGAGCTTGGTCATGGCCGAATTCCAGAACACCGTCGCGACCGCCAACCGCAACGGAATGGCAAGGATTGTGTAAGGGACGCCGTCGAGCCGGCGAATGACGCGTCCGATCAGTGCGGGTCGCTCGGTTGACGCGGAGGTGAGAGTCGTCATGAGGTATCCCCGGTAGTGCTCAGGCGGATGTTTCGTTCAAGCTGAAATCGATGAAGCGGCCGGCCGCAAGGTGGTCGGCGAGCAGCGCCGACGCCTCGGTATCCGGCGCTTCGTCGAGGGCGGCGGCGAGCGGCCTGCCTGCAAAAAGTGCGGCGGTGAATCGCCACGCGGATTCGCTCATGCGACGCACCTCGACGCCGGTCGCAAGGCGCTGCACCAGCAGCCGCGCCGGGCCAGCGCCGGGATCGATCGCGGAAAGCGCGTCGTCATCCTCCTCCAGCACCGCGCGCCAGATGAGGTCCGCGGGATGATCCACGCGGAGGAGGCCCACCGACGGGTACGGCACAAAGCTCACGCGTGCCCTCTCGGCCTCCGCGAGCGCCGCAAGGCGACGGGGATCGAGCGGCTCCACGTCGGAGGCATGGAGGGCGCGGTTCACCGCCCATTCGAGCCGAGCCACATCGGGCAGGTAGGCGAGCGACGCGGCAGGCTCGAAATCAGACAGGAAATCGGCGAACTTCTCTCCGTAATCGTCGAGACACGCGCTCTTTGGCGGGTGCGCCTCGATGAAAATGCGCGCCGCACCCTCGAAGAACTCGGTGCCCACGAGGCGATGCACGGCGGGATACGACAGGCGCAGCGCCTTCGTGAGCACGCTCGCAAAGGTGCTGCGGTATACGTCGAGCCGCTCGGCCGGGCTCATGCCTGCGTCGACGACGTGCGCGGAGATCCCGCGGTCGTCGCGGACGACGAGGCTGGCGCGCATCGCGCACTGGAGCTCAAGCAGCGTGGGCGCGGCCGTTTCCACTTTCCGCCTCGTCGATCAGCGCGGCGGCATGAGCCGCCTCCTCGAGCAGCACCGCCATGGGCGGCACGTCAGTGTCCCATTCGATGAGCGTCGGCACCCGGCCGAAGAGCGCGAGCGCCTCGGCATAGAGCGCCCACACTTCCGGTGCGACGCGCAAGCCGTGGTCGTCGATGAGCAGCGTTCGGGCGTCGTCGATCCGCCGGAGGGAATGACCGGCGAGGTGGATCTCGCCCACCGCTTCGGGAGGCAAGGCTGCGAGATACGCCGAAGCCCGCCAGCCGTGGTTGCACGCGCTGACGTAAATGTTGTTCACGTCGCAGAGAATCCCGCAGCCCGTGTGCCTGGCCACCCGAGCGAGAAATTCCCACTCAGGAATCGTCGAGTGCCGGAACTGCAGATAGGTGGACGGGTTCTCGACGAGGATCCGGCGCTTCAAATGATCCTGGACCTGCGCGACGTTCCGGCAGACGATCTCGAGCGCCTCTTCGGTCAGAGGCAGCGGCAGGAGATCGGCGAGGTAGTTCCCGGCCGCGACGCTGAAGGAGAGATGCTCGGACACGAGCCCGGGCTCGGTCCGCTCGACGAGCTCCCGCACTCGGGCGAGGTGCGCCGGGTCCAGTCCCTCCGCGCTCCCGAGCGACAGGCCCGTCCCGTGAAGCGA
Organism: Burkholderiales bacterium; assembly: GCA_035637655.1. Taxonomy (GTDB): domain Bacteria; phylum Pseudomonadota; class Gammaproteobacteria; order Burkholderiales; family SG8-39; genus VBDM01. The sequence goes on from DASPWT010000007.1 coordinate 15,607, forward strand.
CACGGGGTAGTTGCGGCGGATCGCGTCAAGGTACGCCGGCGCGCTTCCTCCGCCCAGGTAGTTCTCGGTGTGCACCTCGAACCACGCCGCGGCGGGACGCGCTTCGAGGACCTCCTGGTGGTGGCGAAAACGCAACCCGACCCCGGCCTTGGCCGGGATCGAGTCGCGTGCCTTTCGCAGCGGAGCGGTGTGCGAATCCAAAGCCGGCTCCGATCAGGAGGCCGTCGTCTTGCCGCCCTGGATCTTGGCGCAGTCGCCGGCGGGAAGCAGCACGAAGGACTTGGTATCGCGCGCCTTCGTCGCCTGCCCGGCGCAGGAATGCGCGCCTTCGGCGCAGTCATTCTTCGCCGCCGCGTTGATTCCGTAGCATTTCTCGAGCTTGCCCCTCTCCATCCTCGCCATGTTGTCCTTCACCGCCTGCGGCATCTTGCTCATGTCCATCTTGCCCTGCGCCTGGCCGGGCGACGCCTGGATCGCCAGTGCAAGCCCCACTGCGGTTGATAAGGTCGAAGCAGCCAGTACGTATCGGTTCATAGTCAGACCTCTCTGGTTGAGGGTCTCGGAATCGAGACCGCGACAGCAAATTCGCTCCAAACGGACAAAAGGTTACACACACGGTAATCTGTTCGTATAACGCAACCAAAGGAGGAGTCATGGACCGAGTTCGCCTGCCGCTCTTTCTGCTCCGCATCGGCGTCTTCATCGTCATGCTGATGTGGACGCTCGACAAGTTCGTCCGCCCGGGACACGCCGCCGGGATATTCAAGAAGTTCTACGGCATCGACGGCATTTCCCCGACTGTGCTCTACGTGATTGGCGCTCTTGAGCTGCTGTTGCTGGTCGGCTTCGTCACCGGGACCGCCAAGCGCTACACCTACGGTCTGGTGCTGCTCCTTCATGCAATCTCGACGCTTTCGTCCTATCAGCAATATCTGGCGCCGTTCGACAATCTGCTTTTCTTCGCCGCGTGGCCGATGCTGGCCGCATGCATCACGCTGTACCTCCTTCGGGATCTGGATACGCTCTGGGCCATGCAAACGTAAGCGAGCACACGTCATTCGTCTTTTTTGGCCCTTTTGACACGATGTATCCTTATTTCGCTACACGTCCGGCCCAATGTCGTCAAGCTCCCACAATCGCGGTCCCGACCTGACTCTCGTCGCGGAGGCCGCACCCTCTTCGGTCTCGGATTCGCGATCGGGACGGGAGAGACTGGCTGCGCGCGAGCTCGACTGGTCCATCTACATGGCTCGCGCGCAGGGCGGCGACCGGGATGCCTACAGGCGCCTGCTCGAGGACGTTACGCCGTATCTTCGTTCGATCGCGGCGCGGCACTTTCGGAATTCGGGGGACATCGAAGATGCGGTGCAGGAAGTGCTGCTCACGGTGCACGCCGTGCGGCACACCTACGATCCGGCACGGCCTTTCGGTCCTTGGCTCGTCGCGATCGCCAATCGCCGCGTCGTCGACGGGCTTCGACGCCAGGGGCGTTCCAGGGCGCGGGAAGTCGTCCTCGAGGCCGGGCATGAAACCTTTGCGGCGCCTCAAGCGAACTTAGCTGAGGCGGCCTCGGACGGGCGGGTGCTGCGGAA
>DASPWT010000008.1:0-24696 GCA_035637655.1 Burkholderiales bacterium
AACGCGGGGTATGTGCAGATCCTCGCGCGCACGCATATCCGGCTGCGCGTGTGGGAGCGCGGGGCCGGCGAGACGCTCGCCTGCGGCACCGGCGCCTGCGCTGCGGTCGTCGCCGGCATCCGCGAGGGGCTGCTTGATGAGTCGGTCGAGGTCGATACGCGCGGCGGCCGATTGACGATACGCTGGGCGGGCGGGGAAAATGATCCAAACTGCGCCGTGTGGATGACCGGGCCCGCCGTGGCCGTGTTCGAAGGGGAGATAGAAATTGAAAGCTGACGATGTGGCGCGCTACCTGCGGGAGAACCCCGGCTTCTTCGAGAGCTACGCCGACATGCTCGCCGAAATCACCGTTCCCCATCCGCACGGCGGGCGCGCCATCCCGCTCTCGGACCGGCAGATGCTCGGCTTGCGCGAGAAAGGCAAAGCGCTCGAGTCGCGCCTGACCGAACTCCTGCAGATCGGGGAGGAGAACGACGCGATCGGCGAAAAAATGCACCGCCTGAGCGTCGCGCTGCTTTCCGCGCTCGACCTGCAAAGTCTCTTGAGCGTGCTCTATCTGCACTTGCGCGAGGACTTCGCCGTGCCCCACTCCGCGCTGCGGATCTGGGGCGCGGAAGGCGGGGCCCTGCGGGGCGGCGAATCCGCGGAGTTCCGTCCGGTCGGCGAACAGTTGAAGCGCTACGCGGCGTCGCTGTCGCAGCCCTTCTGCGGTCCGAGCGGAGACGCGGAGGCGGCGGCCTGGTTCGGCGAGGGTGCTTCGCACGTTCGCTCGGTGGCTCACATGGCGCTGCGCGACAAGGAGTGCTTCGGAATGCTTGCGCTGGGCAGCGAGGACGTGCTGCGTTTCTATCCCGAGATGGGCACGCTGTATCTGAAGCGCATGGGCGAGCTCGCGGGCGCGGCCCTGCTGAGATTTCTCTAGCCGCGGCCGGCGGGAATGGCGCACGACTCCCGCTTGAGGCTGCTCGAAGAGTTCCTCGATCAGCTCGCGCACCAGCGGCGGCTGAGCCCGGGAACCGCGCGCAATTACGCCCGCGCGCTCGAACAGCTCTTCGCCTTGAACGACGGCGTGCCCCTGAGGAGGCTCGAAGCGCAGGACATGCGCCGCACCATGTCCCGGCTGCACGCGCGCGGCATGTCGGGCCGGACCATCGCGACCCTGCTCTCGGGCTGGCGCGGTTTCTTCAATTGGCTCGTCAAGCACCGCGGCTTTCCGCACAACCCCTGTGTCGGTTTGCGCGCGCCGAAAGGCCCGAAGGGGCTGCCCAAGGCGCTCTCCCCCGACCTCATGGCACGGCTGCTGGAGGCTCCAGCGGAGGGACCGGCGCAAGCGCGCGACAAGGCCATGTTCGAGTTGTTCTACTCCTCGGGACTGCGGCTTGCCGAGCTGGTGGGCCTCGATGCCGTGGACGGCGAGGGCATCCTGCGGCAAGCGGAGGTCACCGTGACGGGCAAGGGCGCGAAGACGCGCAGCGTGCCGGTGGGAGGCAAGGCCTGCGCAGCAATCGCGGCCTGGCTCGGCGAGCGTGCCCGGCTCGCAAGCCCCGCGGAAACGGCGCTCTTCGTGGGCGCGCGCGGCCGACGCATCGCCCCGAGTTCGGTGCGCTACGCTCTGGCGCATTGGGCGCGGCGTCTCGGCCTGCCGCAGCACGTCCACCCGCATATGCTGCGTCACTCCTTCGCCACGCACCTGCTCCAGTCTTCCGGAGACCTGCGCGCGGTGCAGGAGATGCTCGGGCATTCGAGCATTTCGACTACGCAGGTCTACACCCATCTTGACTTCCAGCATCTCGCCAAAGCCTACGATGCCGCGCACCCGCGGGCGAAGAGGAAAACGCCGATTCCGGTGAAAAAGCCGTGACCGAGACGTCTTCCGCTCCGGCGCCGAGGGGATACGTGAGCGGCGCGCCCCGACTTACGCTGAAGCCCGGACGCGAGCGCTCGCTCCTGCGGCGCCACCCGTGGATCTTCTCCGGCGCGGTCGGCGAGGTCCGCGGCTCTGTGCAGAGCGGGGGCACCGTGGAGGTCCGCGCCGCCGACGGCCGTTTCCTCGCCTGGGCGGCGTACAGCCCCGCCTCGCAGATCCGGGCCCGCGTCTGGAGCTTCGAGGAGGCGGAAGTCCCCGGCCCCGATCTGTTCAAAAAGAGAATTGAAGCGGCGCTCGCGCTCAGGCAGACGGAGGTTCCGCCGGAGGCGACCAATGCGTTGCGGCTGGTGCACGCAGAGTCGGACGGGCTCCCGGGTCTGGTCGCCGACCGCTACGCCGATACGCTGGTCGTGCAGCTTCTTTCTGCGGGCTGCGAGAGATGGCGCGAAGCGCTGATCGGGATCCTTCGTGAGCGCAGTGGCTGCGCCAGGGTCCATGAGCGCTCCGATACCGAGGGGCGCGAGCTCGAAGGTTTCGCTGCAAGCACCGGGCTGATTGCCGGCGCCGCGGCCGAGCGACCGCTCAAGATCCTCGAGCACGGCATCGAGTATGAAGTCGACGTTGCCGCGGGACAAAAAACGGGGTTCTATCTCGATCAGCGCGACAACCGCGCCCGCGTGGGGATCCTCGCCGACGGCCGGGAGATGCTCAATTGCTTCTGCTACACGGGCGGTTTCACGCTTTCCGCGCTTGCCGGAGGCGCGCGCTCGGTGCTCTCGATCGACAGTTCCGCAGCGGCGTTGGCGCTGGCCAGGCGCAATCTCGCGCTGAACCGGGTCGAAGCGAACCGCGCCGAGTGGCTCGAAGCCGATGTGTTCGGGGCCTTGCGCAAGTTGCGGGCGGAAGGCAGGCAATTCGACTTCGTCGTGCTCGATCCGCCGAAGTTCGCGCCGACGCCGAAGGACGCCGAGCGCGCTGCGCGCGGTTACAAGGACATCAACCTGAATGCCCTGAAGCTGCTGCGGCCGGGGGGGCTGCTCGCGACTTTTTCCTGCTCAGGCGGCGTGTCCCCCGAGCTGTTCCAGAAAATCGTCGCCGGCGCCGCCGCGGACGCCGGGGCCTCGCTGCTGCTTCGCGAGCGCTATCGGGCTGCGCCGGACCACCCCGTGCGCATCGAGTTTCCTGAAGGCGAGTACCTGAAAGGACTGTTGCTGGAACGGCGCTAGAGACTTGCAGCTGTGTGATAATGTTGCGTGACGGAATGGGTTGCTTTGTAATGCCGGGCGTGGTGTAATGCGCCCTTTTTTCAGCTCGCCGGTGCCCCGTCCGGACTACCCGGACGCCTCGCTGCAAACTTTTGCGGATCGATAAGCTCAAATAAGCTTTTTCACCGGCGAGCCCGGCATGGGTTTGCGGGTACGCGGAAAGTGCCAGGAGATCCAATTGGCGGCACAGCAGGAAAACATGGTTCCGGTGACCATACTCACCGGCTTCCTGGGAAGCGGCAAGACCACGCTGGTCAACCGTATCCTCAAGGAACAGCACGGCCACCGCATCGCCGTGATCGAGAACGAGTTCGGCGAAGCGGGCGTGGACAACGAAATCCTGCTGAGCGAAGCCGGCGAGCAGATCATCGAGATGAACAACGGTTGCGTGTGCTGCACCGTGCGCGGCGACCTCATCCGCATTCTCGGGGAGCTCAAGGAGCGACGCGACTCCGGCAAGCTCAAATTCGAGCGCGTCATCATCGAGACGACGGGCATGGCCGATCCGGGGCCGGTCGCGCAGAGCTTCTTCATCGACGAGAAGATCGGCAACTATTATCTTTTGGACAGCGTCATCACCCTGGTGGATGCAAAGCATGCCGCGAAGCAGCTCGACGAGTTCCACGAGGCCCAGGAGCAGGTCGGCTTCGCCGACCGGATTCTCATGTCCAAGACCGATCTCGTCTCGGAAGCCGAGCAGGAAGGCTTGAGAAAGCGCCTGGCGAAAATGAATCCGCGGGCGCCTATCAGGAAAGTCCATTTCGGCAATGCGCCGATCGAGGACATTCTCGATATCCGCGGTTTCAATCTCAACGCAACCCTCGAGCTCGATCCGGAGTTCCTCGAGGACAGCGAGCACGAGCACGACGAGCACGTCAGCTCCTTCGCGTTCCGCTCGGACAAGCCGTTCGATAGCGCGAAGCTCGAGGAATTCCTGTCCGGGGTCGTGCAGATTTACGGACCGGACATGCTGCGCTATAAAGGGGTGCTCTACATGAAGGGCAACACGCACCGTGTCGTGTTTCAGGGGGTGCACATGCTCATGGGAGGCGATCTGGGTCGCGTCTGGGGCAAGGACGAAAAGCGTTCAAGCACGATGGTTTTCATCGGCAAGAATCTGCCGCAGGACCTATTTATGAAGGGATTAGAACAATGTTTGGTGGAAAAGCAATAAAGAAGTTGGCGACGAAGGCGGCCAAGCCGGCGGAGACGAAGCCGGCGGAGGAAAAGCCGGCGAAGAAGAACGGCTTGACCGAGGCCGATTTGCTGCGCGCCCCGGCGTCGCAGTACATGAGCGCCGAACAGCTCGCGTTCTTCCGCGAACGCCTGCTCCAGACGCAAAAGGAATTGTTGGAGAAGGCGGATCTCACCTCGGAGCATCTGCGGGAGCACGAACTCGAGGCCGATCCGACCGACCAGGCGACGATCGAGGAAGAGTACGCGCTGGAGCTTCGCGCGCGCGACCGCGAGAGGAAGCTTCTCAAGAAAATCGACGAGTCCCTGCGCCGCATCGAAGAGGGCAACTACGGCTATTGCGAGGAGACGGGCGAGCCGATCGGCATCCCCCGGCTGATCGCGCGGCCGACGGCGACGCTTTCCATCGAGGCGCAGTCGCGCCGCGAGCAGAAGCAGAAGCTCTACGGGGAGTAGGCGGCCGGTATCGACGGGCTGCGCGCACCGCGGCCTGGACTTGAACTTCTTTCCAAGTAGGCTATCCTAAGCGGGGATAACACCTCGTCATGTCGTTTCCTTGGCCATGAGTGTCCTTGTACGCCTTGGCGCTATCGCCGCGCTGGGCCTCGGATTGCTTGGGCCCATAACCCTGCGCTCAGAAAGCATCGCAGCGGCGACCCCGGCAGGGTCTTCGCCTGCCCCCCTCGCGTGCGAGGACGCTTCGGGAATGTTCGAGTGCTGTCCGCGTGCGGGAGGGGGAGATAGCGCTGCGCATACCGCTCCGCCGTGCGAGAACGCAAGCCTCTGCGCCGCGAAATCCAGCCGCGTGCACTTGGCGGCAGGTCAAACCGGCCATAGCGGGTTTTCCCAACCATTTCGGCCGACCATTTTTTATCCCCGGAACGATCCTCCGACGAGAGCGGATCAACGACTGCAAGTTAACCGACCCAGCTTGTCCGTTCTCTTCTGCAGCTTTAGAACCTAGACGTATTTCCGGAGCAGCCGACCCGCGCTGCGCCGATTCCCGTCCGCAACGAAGCAAGGCGTCCGAGCGCTTGTCGCTCGACGCGCGCAATCGAGCGGTTTCACTGCGATTGCGCGGAATGACGGACACACGTTCTGGCGATACTTTGATGCGATGAGAGCAGCGAACCCGATTCGATTTAACGACCGACTCACGAAGCTCGAATGGCTGTTGTGCCTGTCATTGCTTCTTCCTCAGATGGCCGAGGCGAAGGCCGATGAGGCCGTGCAAGTAAGCGATGCATGGGTGCGCGAAACCGTGCCGGGGCAAAGCATCGGCGCAGCGTACATGCGCATCCGCAGCACACAGCGTGTGGAGCTGGTACGAGTGCAGAGCGCGGTCGCCAGGTCAGCGGAGATCCATCAGATGTCGATGGAGGACGGGTTGATGAAGATGCGCGAGCTAAAAAGCGTCGGGATCGACGCCGGAGGGGAAGTCACCCTCGAGCCGGGTGGGACCCACGTCATGCTTATCGACATAAGGCGGCCGTTAAGACCCGGCGAGGAAGTGACGCTCAAGCTGCACTTCCGTCGGCTCGACGGCAGCGCCTTCGCGGTGACGGTGAGGGCGCCGGTGAAATCCCTGGCCGCAGAGGCGAGGCATGAGCATTGACTTCGGCCGACGCCTGGTACTCCTGCGAATACCGCTCGTGTTCGGGTCCGCGGCGATCGCCGCAGCCTGCACTAAAGCGAAATTCGAGTATACGGACATCACTGGCGTGGAAATCGGGGGCGACTTTCAACTGACCGACCACAACGGCCATCCTCGGTCGCTTTCGGATTTCCGCGGGAAGGTGGTGGCGGTGTTCTTCGGATTCACGCATTGCCCCGACGTGTGCCCGACTACGCTTGCCGAGCTTGCGCAAACCGTCAGGCGACTCGGCGCGAGAGGCGACCAAGTCCAGATCCTGTTCATCACCGTCGATCCGGCAAGGGATACGCAAAAGGTGCTCGCGCAATATGTTCCGGCCTTCGATCCGCGGTTTTTGGGTCTGTACGGCGATCTCGCGACGACAGCCAAGGTCGCCGCGGCGTACAAGGTGTTCTTCGCACCGCAGCCGCCGAATGCGTCGGGCAATTACACCGTGGACCATTCGGCGGCTATCTTTGTGATCGATCGCCGGGGCCGTCCGCGTCTTTACATAGGCGGGGGAAGAACAGTGAGCGGCATGGTCCACGACATCGAACTGTTGTTGCAGGGCTAGTCATATCTGAGCGAGACACAGGAGATCGATATGGACCAAGCGAGCGCGACCGGAGAAGCGTCCACCCGGAAATTTTCCCGGGCCGAGTGGTGGATGCCGACCAGGCGTTGGGTGTTGATCGGCCTCGCGATCGGCGGCGCGATCGCCGGCCTTGCATTGGAATGGGACTGGGTTGTGACGGCCGGATTGGCGCCGCTTGTCGTTTCTGTTCTTCCCTGTATCGCCATGTGCGCGCTCGGACTGTGCGCCATGCGCAGACAAAAGTCCTGTCAGGGCGAGGGTGCAACCCCTCGAAACGGAAACGCCGGGCAGTCCGCGCAGACGACCGAGCCGCCGCGCCCGGAGATTCCGTCATGAGCGCGCCCGTATACGTTCGCTGGCGCGGTGTAGCGTGGGCCGAATGTTCCCAGCGGCCTTACTTGATGCTGCTCCGCGCCGGTTTGTGCTTCGCGTTGTTTGTTGCAATCGACGCAGGCGCCGATGAGGCAGCGGTGAAAAGACAGTTCGAGCGCCGGTTTCCCGGCGCGGCGGTGACCAGCGTTGCTCCTGCGCCTATGCCCGGACTGTACGAGGTGTTCGTCGAAGGGCAATTGGTCTACACCGACGCCGAGGTCAACTATCTCTTGCGAGGCGAGTTGATCGACGCCGCGGATCGACGCAACCTCACCGAGGACCGCCTGGGAAAGCTGAAAGGTATCCCATGGGAGCAGTTGCCGCTAGATCAGGCCGTCAAGATCGTGAAGGGCGACGGCAAGCGGCGCGTGGCGATCTTCGAGGATCCCGATTGCCCGTTCTGCAAGCGCCTGGAGCAAGCACTGGTGCGCGTCGAGAACGTCACGATGTATGTGCTGCTGTATCCGCTCGAGAGCATTCACCCGGGCGCCACCGACAAATCCATCCGCATCTGGTGCTCGGCTGACCGGGGAAAGGCCTGGAGCGACGCCGTCCTGAGGGGCGTAAACCCGTCGGGGACGACGAGCTGCAAGCATCCGATCGAGTCGCTCAAGAAGTTCGCCGAGGCCCGCGGCATCTTCGCCACACCGACGCTCGTGTTCGAGGACGGGACCCGCGTTTCGGGCGCCATTCCCGCCGCCGAAATCGAGAAGCGGCTCGCTGAAAAGCGCTGATCTTCTTGTGCAACGGTCCGAAAGCAGCGAACGAATCTGAGGAGGTCAGGCATGAGTAGGAAGAAGGCTTTGCTGCGGACATCGACCGCGTTGCTGTTTGCGCTGGCTTCGGCTTTCGCGAACGCGCAGTCGGGCGTGACCCTGGTGCACGTGCACGGTCTCTCGTACAGCCCGGACGGGAAGCGGCTGTTCATTCCAAGCCACGTGGGACTCGCGATCTACAGCGAGGGACGTTGGAGCAAGGCCCCGGGGCCTGAGCACGACTTCATGGGTTTCTCGGCTGCGCGCGAAGCTATCTACAGCAGCGGCCATCCGGCTCCGGGCTCATCGCTTCGCAACCCGTTCGGATTGCTGAAGAGTAAGAATGGAGGGAAGACCTGGGAGCATCTGGGGCTGACGGGCGAAGCCGATTTTCACGTCATGACTGCAAGCTATGGTGCAGCGACGATCTATGTTTTCAGTCCGGTCCCGAACTCGCGCATGCCGCAGCCGGGGATCCACTACACGGCCGACGACGGAAAGACCTGGACGCCGGCGAGCGGCAAGGGCCTCTCGGGCCGGATCGCCGCGCTCGCGGCGCACCCGAGCCGGGGCGCTATCGTGGCGGCGGCGACCGACGCGGGCTTGTTCGTCTCGGAGGATCACGGCGATCGCTTCGCGGCCGTGGCGGCCGGCTCGCAGGCGACCTCCGTGCAGTTCGACCTCAACGGCGCACACCTCTGGTTCGGCGGCTACGGAAGCGCGGCGACACTGACAAAAATGGACCTTAAATCCCGCAGGCGCGAATCCGTGCCGATTCCCGCGATGACCCAGGACGCGGTCGCGTATATCGCGCAAAACCCGGCGAAGAGGAAGGAGTACGCTATCGCGACGTTTACCCGCGACGTCTACCTGTCGAACGACGGCGGCAAAACCTGGAAGCAGATCGCCGCGCACGGCGAGACGCGCTGACGACGGGCCCCGCGATGAAAGCGATTTCCGGCATCGCACTCGCGGCGTTGCTTTTCGCAGAGGCCGCGTCTTCCCAGGAGCTGCTTGATCCGAACGAGGCGTTCAGGTTTTCCGCGCGCGCGCTCGACGCCTCCACGATCGAGGTGTCGTATCGCATCGCGCCCGGCTACTACCTCTACCGCAAGAACTTCAAGTTCGAGCTGGGCGCGCCCGCCGGCGCCTCGCTCGGCGAGCCGCGGTTTCCGGCCGGCCACGTGAAGCGGGACCCGATATTCGGCGAGGTCGAGATCTATCGGGGCGAGGTGAAGATCCGGCTTCCGGTGAAGCTCCCGCCCGGTGCGAGAGCGGTCACGCTCGTCGCCGGCTCCCAGGGTTGCTCGGACATCGGCGTCTGCTATGTGCCCCAGTCGCAGAAGCTCGAAGTCGCGATGACCGAAGTCCGGGGCGGTTCCTTGCCTTCGCTTTTGGAACGTTCAAAGACCCCGGCCAATTTTTCCGCGCCGTGGTTGGATTACAAGAAGGAGAATCGTCCATGAAGAAGAGCCGCATTGGATTCCTGAGTGGGTCTGCCTTGGTCGTGTGTCTCGCGTTGGGCAACGCGGCTATCGCAGCTGGCGATCCGGCGCGCGGCGCCAAGGCGTTCCAGGCGTGCGCGGCCTGCCACTCGGTTGCGCCCGGCGAGCACATGACCGGCCCAAGCCTCGCGAATCTCTGGCATCGCAAGGCCGGCACGATCTCGGACTTTCTCCGGTACTCCGAGGCCATGAAGCGGGCAAACGTCGTATGGAACGAAGGCACGCTCGATAAGTGGCTCGCAAATCCGGATGCCTTCCTCCCGGGCACGAGCATGACCTTTCAGGGCCTGCGCGAAGCCAAGGATCGGGAAGACCTGATCGCTTATCTCAAGGCGGTCTCGGAAGGAAAGCGGCCTGCTGCGGGCGGCAAGGGGCAGGGGATGGGCATGTCGATGCGAAAGCCCGACCTCAAGAAAGCGCCGGCCGAGGGACAGGTGACCGCAATCGCCCACTGCAGCGACACGTATACGGTTCGAACGGCGGACGGCAAGGTGGCCAAGGTGTGGGAGTTCAACCTGCGCTTCAAGACCGATTCTGGCAAGGAGGGCCCCAGTCCCGGCAAGCCGGTCATCGTCGGCGCCGGCATGCAGGGCGACCGGGCCTCGGTGGTGTTCGCCTCGCCCGGCGAGATCAGCAGCTTCATCAAGCAGGACTGTCAGTGATTGCGCTGCGGCTGTCGCTGCTCGCGCCGCTCGCCGTATTCGCGGGCGTCGCGGCGGTGTTGGCGGTTGGCTTGACGCTCAATCCGCGCGAGGTTCCGTCACCTCTCATCGGCAGGCCGGTGCCGAAGTTCGATCTGCCGCCGGTGAAAGGGCGCACGCTCGGCCTCGCAAGCCGCGATCTGGGAGGCGAGGTGTCGCTCGTGAACGTGTTCGCGTCCTGGTGCGTCGCTTGTCGCGAGGAGCATCCTCTCCTGATGGATCTGCACAAGCGGGGCGTCCTCCCGGTGCACGGCCTCGACTACAAGGACAAGCCGGACGACGCGGCAAGCTGGCTCGCGGAAATGGGCGACCCGTATACGCGGACCGGCGCCGATCTGGACGGCCGCGTGGCGATCGACTGGGGCGTCTACGGCGTGCCGGAGACTTTTGTCATCGGTCGCGACGGGCGCATCGCCTACAAGAAAATCGGGCCGATCACTCCCCGGATCATGAGGGAAAAGCTCCTGCCGCTCATCGAGCAACTGCGGAGGTGAACCGTGGACGGAGTCGATTCGCTTCGCTCTTCCCGGCGCTTGCGCCGCGTTGCGGGGTTGATCGGCCTCGCGCTGCTCGCTGTTTCGGGGATCGCCGCGTACCTGGCGACGCGCGGAGGCGCTCCGGGCGCGGCGCCGCAAGCGAGCGCGGCAAGCTCCGGCGCGCTTTCGCCGAAGATCGTCGCGAGCTCGGCCGCGCCGCGACAGGTGCCGGAGCTTCAGTTCCAGGACGCTCAGGGCCGGCCGCGGGCGCTTTCCGAGTTCCGCGGCAGGACCGTGTTGCTCAACATCTGGGCGACGTGGTGCGTGCCTTGCCGCGAGGAGATGCCGACGCTCGACCGCTTGCAGCAGAAGTTGGGCGGGCCTGCGTTCGAGGTGGTCGCGCTCTCGATCGACAGCAAGGGGATTCCGGCCGTGCGGCAATTCTTCGAGGAAATCGGCGTTCGCTCGCTCGCGGTCTACGTCGATCCCTCCATGCAGGCGACGGAGAAGCTGCGCATCGTCGGCGTTCCGACCACGCTGCTCATAGACCGCGAGGGGCGCGAGCTGTGGCGCAAGAGCGGACCGGCGCAGTGGGACTCGCCCGATGTCATCCAGGACTTACGCACGCGACTGCGCGAGGAGCATGCCGATGGCAAATGATCTGTGGACCCGGCGAGGAGTGTTGAAGGCGATCGCGGCGGCGGCCGGAAGCGCTGCGGTTCCGACCGCGCTGCGCCCCGCCGCGGCCGCCGAGCCCGACCTCGAGCTGCGGCTCACCGCCGCGCCCGGAGAAGCGCGCATCCGGGACGGCGCCTTGACGCGCGTGCTCCGCTATACCGCCGAGGTGCTGCGCGGCCGAGCGGACGCGCTGCGCGCATCCGGCAGCTACCTCGGCCCGGCGCTCGACCTGCGGTGCGGCGAGCGCGTGCGCATCGTTTTCCGCAACCGGACCGGCGAGCAGAGCATCGTGCACTGGCACGGCATGCTCGTGCCCGAGGAAGCGGACGGCCATCCGCGTTTCGCCGTGGACTCGGGCGGCGAGTACCTCTACGAGTTCACGGTGCGCAATCCCGCCGGCACTTATCTCTATCATCCGCACCCGCACGGGCGGACCGGAGCGCAGGTCTACAGCGGGCTTGCCGGCCTGCTCATCGTGCGCGAGCCGGACGAAGCGAAACGCGCTCTGCCCGGTCGGGAGCACGAGCTCGCCATCGTGATCCAGGATCGCCGCGACAGCGGCGACAACCGCTTCGCGTATTCGTGGGGAATGATGGCGCGCATGTCGGGCGTGCTCGGCGACGCGGTGCTCGCGAACGGCCGCGCGGACGCCGTGTTCCGGGTGGCGCCGCGCGCCTGGCGGCTGCGCCTTGCGAACGTGTCGAACGCCCGCGTCTACAAGCTCGCCTGGTCCGACGGCCGGCCGCTGCGCGTGATCGGCACCGACGGCGGGCTGCTTCCGGAGAAGCCGCTCGAGCGGCCTTACCTGGTGCTCGCGCCCTTCGAGCGCGTGGAGATCCTCGAAGACTTCGGCACGCGCGCTCCGGGCGCCGAGATCGCGCTGGAGAGCCTCGAATTCTCGTCGCTCTCCATGGGCTCGATGATGGGGAATATGATGGGTGGCGGTGGGATGATGGGCGGCGGTGGCATGGGTGGAATGATGGGGGGCATGGGTGAAATGATGCGCGGCATGATGGGCCCGGAGCAGGGCGAGCCTCTGACCGTGGCGCGGTTCGTGATCTCCCGCGATGCGCGCGTAAAACCTGGCGAGGTCGTGCTTCCGGCGCCGCCTCCCGCTCCGGAGAAGCCTGCGGCCGAGCTTTACTCGCGCGTTTCTTTCCGCCGCATGCGGGGCTTCTTCAACGGCCGCGATTTCGACATGGACGCGGTCGCCGACGACGAGCGCCTGCCGCTCGGGCAACCGACGGTGTGGACCTTCGCGAACGACGGCGGCGGGATGCCGATGCCGCATCCTATCCACATTCACGGGGTGCGCTTTCGCATCCTCGAGCGCAGGGGGGATGGCGCGCCTCAGGATCTGCGCGAAGGACTCGTCGACGCCGGCTTCAAGGACACCTTCCTCATCTTCCCCGGCGAGCGAGTCAAGGTGTACGTCGTTCCGACCGAGCCCGGAATGTTCATGTACCACTGCCACAACCTCGAGCACGAGGACGGCGGCATGATGCGCAACTGCCTGTTTCGCGCCTAGCGCGCCGGCTTAAAAACCGGCGATCTCATGTTCGAAGCAAGCACGCTCGGCCTGGCGACCGCCTTCGGCGCGGGCCTCGTTTCGTTCCTGTCGCCCTGCGTGCTGCCGATCGTGCCCGCGTACGTCTCGTATGTCGCCGGGCAGCCGCCGCAGGGGACCCCATCCCGGCTCGACGCCCGGGGCCGCATCGGCGCGGCGGCCCTGAGCGCTTGCTTCGTCCTCGGGTTCGGCACGGTGTTCGTCGCGCTCGGCGCGAGCGCGACGGCGCTGGGCAGCTGGCTGCTCCAGTACCGTTACCAGGCGAACATCGTGGCCGGCGTCCTCGTCGCCCTCTTTGGCCTCTTGATGCTGGGCCTTGCGGGCCCCTTGCATTGGCTCCAGCGCGACTTCCGGTTTCATCCGCGCCTTGCGGGCGGCCACCCCGCCGCGGCCTACCTGCTCGGCCTCGCGTTCGGCTTCGGCTGGACGCCGTGCATCGGCCCCGTGCTCGGCGCGATCCTCACCGTGAGCGCGGTGCAAAGCTCGGTGTCCGGCGGCGTCGCGTTGCTCGCGGTCTACGCCGCCGGCCTCGGAGTGCCGTTCCTGCTGTCGGCGGTCTTCATGCGCGAGCTGGTCGATCGATTCAGGCTGCTGCGCCGCGCCGGCGCGATGCTCCAAGCCGGCGCCGGCGTCGTGATGATCGCGATGGGCGCGGTGATGGCGACGGGCCAGCTCACCGCGTTCAGCTATTGGCTGCTGCGAGTCTTCCCGGTCTTGGGGCGCATCGGGTGAATCGGTCGCGCGCGTGAACCTCTACGAACGCTGGATCCTGCCGCGGTTGTTGGACCTCGCCATGCGCAACAAGGAGGTGACCCGCTTTCGAACGCGCCTCGTCCCCGAAGCCCGCGGCGCGACGCTGGAGGTGGGCATCGGCTCAGGCCTCAATCTGCCTTCCTACGGGAAGGAAGTGGCACGGCTCCACGCCGTCGAGCCGTCCGATCCGGTCCTTGATCGGGTGCCTTTCATTCGCGGTCGGCAGGCGGTCCGAAACGGATACCTGCCGGCGTGTAGCGGAACGGAGCAACGGTTCCAGTATCATCGATACGCGAATAACGCAGCGCAGCAATGCAAGGCAATTTTCGCAACGATGTTGACACTAGTGATGTGAAAAGAGCAGACTGAATTTGCCAAGCGCCCGGCTGTTTAGGGGAGCGACAGAGCGTGTTGATGTCGTTGCGTGGCGTCTTCCGACCCCATTTCTGATTGACCTCGTGCTGATTTTTGCGGCACCAAAGCCGTGAAAGGAGGATGAAATCACAAGATCATTTGAGAACGAGAGTAAACCACTGGACCGTCTTTCTTCGTGCGTGAGCGTCGAGAGCGGTGGCGGTTCAGGTATCACTTGAACTTTGCATCACAACATTCAGTGGAAGGAGGAGGCAAGCATGGCTATGAATCGAAGAAGATTTTTGCAAACCGCGGGTGTCGGTGCCGGTTTGGGTATGACCGGTGCCGGCTGGGCTTTCCATAACGACGGTCGCCCGCTCGTGCAACCGACCTATGGGGACATAGCGGGTCTCGAGATCCTCGGTTTCAACGACGGGAGTTTCGGCGCTACGGGCCGCGCCCAGGGTTGGGATCGGACCTTTGACTTTAAAGTCGTCGAGAATCGTAATGGTAGATTTGCTTACGTTCCGAACCAAAACCTTGGGTGGAGCGTCCTCGACGTCTCAGATCCAACGAGGATGCGCGTGATCTTCCGGCAACCGCACTCGACGCTCCCCGACAATACCCAGTACCTCGATATCAAGGGGGGCAACATTCTGGTCATAAAGAGAAACCAGCGTCTTGAGAACTGGAATGTCAGCAATCCGGCCGCGCCAGTCCTGTTAGGTTTTTACACACCTCCTGACATCGGTAATCGTTCATTCCATGGAATTTGGATCCATGAAGATTCCCGAGGAAGATTCGTATTCGCTGCCTGCGGCATCGTGGGTTTCACCGACATGATCCTTCTGTGCGTGAACATCAATGACCCCCGTAACCCCTTTGAAGAGTCGAGGTTCTGGTATCCGGGAATGAACACAGCGGCAGGGGAAGTGCCAACCTGGCCGTCGACTGGCCTCCCGGATCGCGGCCTACCAGCCCCCACCGTCCAGTGCCATGACATGACCACTTTCGGGGACCGCTGCTACGCGGCGTGGCGCGACAAGGGTCTGATCATTCTGGACATCAGCGATATCAGGAATCTGAGGATGGTCGGCGAGATCAACTGGGCCGACGGTAGGCCCAACTTTCCTTCCTTGCCGGGCCAAACGCATAGCATGGGCATCGTGGTTCCCAAGCATGGCGGCCCGGTCGAGACCATCGTCGCCACCGATGAGCTCAGCCAATGTCCTTTCGGCTTCATGCACTTCATCGATGTCCGCAACGAGGCTCGTCCCACGGAGATTTCGCAGTTCAGGGTTCCTCTGAATTTCCATGGGAATTGTCCGGCGGATCGGTCGGGACAGCGGATGGGCATTCACGATGTCGAGCGCATGATTCGGGGGAATATCGTTTGGAGCGCCTGGGAAGAAGGCGGCTTCTGGGGCGTTGACTTCTCGGATATCCACCACCCGAGGCACGTTGCCTTTTATGTTCCACCCGTCAGGAGCGATTCGCCCGCCAATCGTCGTAGCGGTCATGCCGATGACGTGTTTGTCATGGACGACGGGCTTATCTTCGGCAGCTCGTCGGACGCCGGAGCCGGAGGATTTTGGGCGATGAGATTCAAGAAGAATTTCAAAGGGACTGTCGCCTGGAATGCGAACGAGTCAGATGTGATCGTTACAAAAACGCATGGAGATCATGACAACGACTGATCTCCGGTAAGTGCAGGCGGCAGCACGGCAAAGGCGGCCTTCGGGCCGCCTTTGTTTTTCCGTAACCACCTGATCTCACCCGTCCGGTAACGCAGCCTCCTGCTCGTGCTTCCGGGCGAGCGGGTCAAGATCCTCGCGTGCTTCAGCCGCTGCTTCGGCCCTTATCGGGCTCGATCTCCGTCGCGCGCGAGAGGTTTTCGATGATCGGGCAGCCGCGCCCCTTCTTCCCGGTGCCGCACGCGCGGACAAGATCATCCAGCGCCGCCTGAATGCCGCGCAGATCGGCGATCTTCTTTTCGACGAGCCGCCTTTTCTTTTCCGCAAGCGTGCGCGTCTCGGCGCAGTGCTCGCCGACCGAGAGCTTGAGCAGCAGTTTCACCTCGTCCAGCGAGAACCCCAGCTCTTGCGCGCGCTTGATGAAACGCAGCCGGTGGGCCGCGTCGGGTCCGTAGCGGCGGATCGACCCGGCAGGCCGGGCGGGCATCGGCATCAATCCCAGATGCTGGTAGTAACGGATGGTCTCCAGGTGAATGCCCGTCTGCCCGGCCAATCGCCCTATCGTCATCCCCGCGTTCGAATTTTCTGGCATCGCTTGACTCCGTAGTCGGCTACAGGAATAAGCTTACCGTTTCCGATCAGATTGCAAAAGGAGACGCGCGTGTCCCGACCCTCCGGCAAATCGGCGCCGTTCATGAACCTTCCCGCCGATGGCGTTCGCAGGCGCGCCGGCGAACCGGCTGCGCTCGCCACGGGCGGCATCGCCGCGCTGCTGGCCGGCGCGTGCTGCCTCGGTCCGCTGGTGCTCGTCACCCTGGGCTTCGGCGGCGCATGGCTCGCGAATTTGCAGTTGTTCGAGCCGTATCAGCCCGTGTTCATCGCCGTCGCGCTCGCGGCGCTCGGGTGGGCCGGGTGGCGCATCCACCGGCCGGCGGCCTGCGAGCCCGGCGGAGTTTGCGCCGTGCCGTGGGTCAGGCGAAGCTACCGGATCGGCTTCTGGATCGTGGCGGCGTGGCTGCTCGCCGTCCTCGTCTTCCCTTATATCGCACCGCTTTTTTACTGAAAAAGGAATCCCGATGAGAATCCTCAAGCTTCTCTCTGTCGTCGCGTCGGCCGGCCTCGCCGCGCCGTCGTTCGCGGGAACGAAGACCGTCGCGCTCGACGTGCCCTCGATGTACTGCGAAGCCTGCCCGATCACCGTCAAGAAAGCGCTGTCGAGGGTGCCGGGCGTCTCCAACGTGAGCGTCAGCTTCGAGAAAAAGGAGGCCGTCGTCACCTTCGACGACGCCAAGGCGAGCGTGGACGCGCTGACCAAGGCGACGGCGAATGCGGGCTTCCCGTCGAAGCCGAAACCATGAGCGAGCCGATCCTCCAATCCGTGCTGACTTGTCCGCGCTGCGGCTACGCCAAGCCGGAAACGATGCCCACCGACGCCTGTCAGTTCTACTACGAGTGCGCCCGGTGCGGGGCGTTGCTCAGGCCCAACCCCGGCGACTGCTGCGTTTTCTGCTCGTTCGGCTCGGTCAAGTGCCCGCCGATGCAGGGGCAGCGCTCCTGCTGCGCTTAGCCGGCTCGCGGGGCCAGATTCCGGGGCGTGAGAAATGGGCAAGACTTACGACCTCGTGATCGTCGGGACCGGAACCGCGGCGATGACGGCCGCGATGCGCGGGCGCGCGGCCGGCTGGAGCGTCGCGGTGATCGACTTCCGGCCGTTCGGGGGCACTTGCGCGCTGCGCGGCTGCGATCCGAAGAAAATGCTGGTTTCCGGCGCCGAAGTCGTCGACTTCGCCTCGCGCATGCGCGCGCGCGGTGTCGCCGGAAAACTGGAAGTCGACTGGCCGGAGTTGATCGCATTCAAGCGCGGCTTCACCGATCCCGTCCCCGGAAAGCACGAGCGGATGTACGCCGACAGGGGAATCGACACTTTGCATGGGCATGCGCGGTTCACCGGCCGGAACACGATGAAGGTCGAGGACGAGATGATCGAAGGCCGTCATTTCCTGATCGCGGCCGGGGCGGAGCCGGTGAAATTGGGAATCCCCGGCGAAGAGCACCTGGCGACCAACGAGAATTTCCTCGAGCTCGAGAGCTTGCCGCGCCGCATCGTGCTGGTCGGCGGCGGCTACATCGCGGCGGAGTTCTCGCACGTCGCCGCGCGCGCGGGGGCGCAGGTGACGATCCTGCAGCGGGGCGAGCGCATCCTCGCGCGCTTCGATCCGGACCTCGTCGGCTGGCTGATGGAGAAGTTCCGTCACATCGGCATCGACGTTCGCACTCGAACGAAAGTCGAAAGCATCGAAAAGATCGGCGGCGGATTTTCCGTTCGCGCTTCTTCGCAAGGGAAATCGAGCACGGTCGAGGCCGATCTCGTCGTCCACGCCGCAGGCCGTGCGCCCGCTCTTGACGCGCTCGACCTCGATGCGGCCGAAGTAGCGGTGACGAACGGCCGGTTGGAGCTGAACGAGTATCTGCAAAGCGTCTCCAACCCGGCCGTGTACGCCGCGGGCGACGCGGCGCAGATGGGGCCGCCGCTTACTCCGGTGTCCAGCCACGACGCCAAGATCGCGGCTGCGAATCTGCTCGAAGGCAACAAGCGAAAGCCCGACTATACGGGCGTGCCGAGCGTCGCTTTCACCGTTCCGCCGATCGCGGCGGTCGGCTTGAGCGAAGCGGAGGCGCGCAAACGCGGGCTCCGGTTCCGCACCAAATCGCAAAAAGCGTCGGACTGGTTCACCGCCCGTCAGGCGGCGGAGCCGACTTACGGCTTCAAAACGCTGATCGAGGAGAAGACCGACCGCGTGCTCGGCGCGCATCTCCTCGGGCCGCACGCCGACGAGGTGATCAACGTTTTTGCTCTCGCGATCCGGCAGGAATTGAGCGCCGAGGCTCTCAGGACGACGATGTTCGCCTACCCGACCGGGGCTTCGGATATCGGATATATGCTGTGATGCCGCCGAAACTCTCGCCGACGCTGAAACCGTGGCAGTAGAAAAAAGACTTGACCTTGGAGCCAGCTCCAAGGTCCACACTTCCGGTCGTGAAGCCCGAGTCAGGAAACAGGAGATCGATATGAATACCGTGACGTTCAAAGTCGAGGGGATGCACTGCGGCGGCTGCGCCGAGACCATTCAGGCTCTGCTTGAGAGAAGCGCGGGCGTGCAGAAAGCCGCCGCATCGTTCGCTGAGGGCGAGGCCCGGGTGCTCTACGATTCTCGGGCCGTCACCGAAGAGCAGCTCGTCGCGGTGGTCGAGAAAGCCGGCTTCCGCGTCGCGGGCCGGAGTCATGCCTGAAACCGATCTCATGCGCCTAGCCGGCGTTCCGGATCAGTCACTGAACATCGTTTTGGAGGTTTCCCATGAGTACCGCGACCGTAGTTGATTCCGCCCCACGCTACTGGAGCGAGGAACCCTCGAGCCGGCCGGACCGGGTGCGCCTGCGCGCCCGCATCGGCGGGCTGCATTGCTCGCTGTGCACCGGGACGATCGAGAAGGCGCTGGGCAGGCAGCCCGGCGTCGACAAGGTCGCGGTGAGCCTGACTCACGAGCAGGCGCTGATCGAATACGACCCCCAAGTCGCCCGGCCCGAAGAGCTGTTTCGCACGCTGCGCGACATCGGCTATTCGGTCTCGGATCCGCGCAAGCTGCGGCCCTTCGAGGAGGAAGAACGCGACCTAGTCCGCGAAGGCCGGCGCTTTCTCGCCGCCACGGCGTTCAGCCTGATCGCCGTCGCGCTCGTCGCGCGCCCGGCCGGATTCGCGGCGATCGCGCTGCCCGCCGTGGTGATCGCGAGCCTGCTCGCATTCGTGTTTCTCGTTCTGCGCTCGCGCGGGCTGGGCGCGGCGATCGGCGGCACGTCAGTTTTGGCCGCGATCGCTGCGGGGCTGCTGCCGCTCAAAGGACAGGCCTGGTTCTCCGCGTCGATCCCCTGGATCGTCGCGTTCATGGCCGCCGTTCTCGTTTTTGGCGTCGGGCGGCACATCCTCAGGATGGCCGTTCAAGCCCTGCGCCGGGGCATCCTGAACCAGCACGTGCTGCTCGAGATCGGCGCCTTCGCCGGCATGGCCGGTGGCGTGATCGGCTTTGTGCTTGACCGGCCCGGCTATCCGACTGCGGCGTTCTTCGCGGTCACGGTCATGGTGACGACCTACCACATTTTCTCGGAGTGGCTGTCGCTCATCGTCAAGACCCGCAGCTCGCAGGCGGTGAAGCGGCTCCTCGATCTGCGACCGGACACCGCCCGCGTGGTGCGCGGCGCCGAGGAGCTCGAGCTGCCGCTCGAGAGCGTCGTGGTCGGCGATCGGGTCCGCATCCGGCCCGGCGAGCGCGTTCCCGTCGACGGCCGGGTGGCGAGCGGCCGTTCCGCCGTCGACCAATCGCTCGTCACGGGCGAGCCGATTCCGGTCGAGAAATCCGAAGGCGACAGCGTCATCGGCGGCTCGATCAACGGAACGGGAACGCTGCTTCTCGAGGTCACGGCGGTCGGGGAGGAGAGCTTCCTCAGCCGGGTCGTCCGCGAGGTCGAGGACGCGCGCGCGCTCAAGCCCGGCATCCTGCATCTGGTCGATCGCGTGCTGCGCGTCTACACTCCGGCGGTGCTGATCGTCTCGGTGCTGGCCGTGGTCGGCTGGCTCGCCGGCTCGTGGCTCTTCGCCGGGCAGGCGGACCTCGAGCGCGCGGTGTTCGCGGGCTTGAGCGTGCTCGTGATGGGGTACCCCTGCGCCGTGGGGATCTCGGCGCCGCTTTCCATCGTGCGCGGCGCGGGCGAGGCGGCGGAGCAGGGGATCCTCATGCGCACCGGCGAAGCGTTCCAGGGTTTCCGCCTCGTCGACTCCATCGTTCTCGACAAGACCGGCACGCTCACCGAAGGCCGGGCCGCGGTTCGGGAAATCGAAGTTCCTCAGGGCACCGAGCAGGAATTGCTCGCGATCGCCGCGGCCGCCGAAGCGTCGTCGGAGCATGCCCTCGCGAAGGCCGTCATCGACGCGGCGTTTCAGCGCGGCGCAGTGCCGCCCGAGGTCCGGTCTTTCGAGGCCGTTCCCGGCAAGGGCGTGATCGCGCGCATCGGCGAGGGCGAGGTGCTCGTCGGCAGCCCCGCGTTCCTCACGAGCCGCGGCGTCGACCTTTCGCGCGTCGCCGATCGCATCGGCCGTTTGGAAGAGACGGGCCGCACCGTCGTCGCGGTCGCGCTCGATGGGCGCGCGCTCGGTGCGATCGCTTTCGGCGACACGCTCCGGGCCGATGCCGCGCCCGCGGTCGCCGCCCTGCGCAAGGCGGGCCTCAACATCGTTCTCCTTACCGGCGACAACGAACGCGCGGCGCGGCGCATCGCCAAGGAGGTCGGCATCGAGGAGGTGCACGCCGGGGTCTTGCCCGAGGGCAAGGCCGAGGTCATCCGGCGACTGCAGAAACACGGCCGCGTCGTCATGGTCGGCGACGGCATCAACGACGCGCCGGCGCTGATGCAGGCCGACGTGGGGATCGCGATGGGCGGCGGCACCGACATCGCGATCGAGTCGGCCGACATCATCATCCTGTCGAACCGGCTGGAGACGCTGCCCATCGCGCGCGAGATCAGCCGGCGCAGCTACCGCAAGATGCTGCAGAACGTGACGCTCGCGTTTCTCTTGAACGGCATCGGCATCCCGGCGGCCGCCACGGGGCTCGTCTATCCGGTGTGGGCGATGGCCGCGATGGCCGTGAGCGTCACGGCGATCTTCTTCAACTCGCTCTGGGGCCGGCCGCGGCTGTTCATCGACGCCATCCTCAGCGTCGGCCGTCCGGTCGAGGCGGCGCCAGCGCACGCGGCGTGAGGGGGAGGATTCCGATGAATATCCTGATCGAAGTGTTCTCCGCGCCCGGGTGCTCGAAGTGCGCCGAGGGCCGCGAGGCGCTCAGGGCCGTCGCCGAGGCGCTCGGCAAGGACCGCATCACCTGGCGGGACTTGAACGTGCTCGAAGAAATGGATTACGCCGTGGAGCTCGGCGTCATGGCGCCGCCCGCCATCGCGATCGACGGCGAGCTGGTCTTCCCCGCTTTACCGACGCCGGAGCAATTGCGCCGGGAGCTGCTGAAGCGCTTCGCGCCACCGGCGACGATCGCTGATTCCGGCGCTCGTTGAGCGGGCATTGATGGACATTGACACCCTGCGAAGCGCGGCCGAGCAGGCGAGCGCCGTCTCGCTGGGCGTGGGTCTGCTGGCCGGGTTCCTTTTCAGCCTGAACCCGGTGGCGCTCGCCGCGATCCCGGTGTCCCTTGCGTATGTCACGAAGACGCACGAGACAAAACGCGCGTTGCTCTACGGAACGATGTTCATCTTCGGAATGATCGCGACGCACGTCCTGCTCGGGCTCGTCGCCGCGCTGGGCGGCGCGTGGGTCGAGCGGCTGCTCGGGCGGCAATGGGGATTGGTGCTCGGGCCGCTTTTGATCGTGCTCGGGCTTGCCTGGCCGGGATGGGTGAAGCTGCCGATTCCCGGGCCTGCGCTGCGGGCGAAGCGCGCGACCAACATGTGGGGGGCGTTCGCGTTGGGCGCGCCCTTTTCCGTGGCGATCTGCCCGTTCTGCACGCCGGCGCTGCTCGTGCTGCTCGGCGTGGCGGCCAGCGTGGGCTCGGCGCTGTTCGGCGTTCTGCTGCTGCTCGCGTTTGCGATCGGCCGCGCGATCCCGATCGCGCTCGGAGCCTGGTCCGTCGGGTGGATACAGAATCTGCGCGGCCTGGCTGCCTACGGGCGCGCGTTCGAGATCGTGGGCGGCGTGCTGCTCATCGCCTCGGGCTTGTACCTGCTGAACGCCTATTTCATCTGGATCCCGCCTTTGGCGGCGTAGCTCACCGGACAGGACCGAACCGCCGGGCGGCGCGAAACTCAGTGCGGCTTTGAACGATCGAACGGTTTTTACGATAGCATCGCGATTTTCCGTCGCCTGCCGCCCGGGTCGTGCAAACCGATCATCGAATCCGCGCCGCGAAGCACCTGAGGCGTCTTGTCCGGCCGCGCTCCGCCGTGGCGCTGACGATCGTCGTCTCGCTGCTGCTCCCCGGGGTCTTCTCGCTGACGGCGCCCGACCTCGCATGGCTGCTCGGTGCCGCGCCGAAGAGCGGCGAGACGGCCGGCCGTCGTCATGGTCACGGCGCGGCCGGCCACGAGAAGGACTACTCCGATATTCCCGGCTCGCCGGGCCATCCCGCGGACCATAACTGCAATCCTTGCCAGGTCCTTAAGTACCAGGCGAGCTACCTCCCCCAGTTTCCTCTCCTTCTGCCCGAACGCGCGCCGAGCGTCTTCCCGCCGCCAGTCCAGCGCGAAGCGCAGCGCGCCGGGCACGTCGCTTTTCTTCCTCCCTCCCGCGCTCCTCCGCAGCTCGCAGTCTGAAATTCGTTCGACAGTCTGAGCCAGGCTGACGGCGATCGCCGTCGCGCTCCGGACCCATGCTCCCGGCCGCGGCAATCGCGCGCGGCTTGGCGCTGCGGCACGTGGTCACCAGAGGAGACCGGCATGACTCAAACGACTTCACACGCGCGCGCGTGGAGAATGCGCGCTGCGCCGCGCGAACCGATGCGCATGGCCTCGACGCTCGCGATATTCGCCTGCGCGCTTGCGGGCTTTAGCGCCGCCGACACGGCCTTCGCCCACGGCTTCGCGGGCAAGCGCTTTTTCCCTGCGACGCTCGCCACCGACGATCCCTTCGTCGCCGACGAGCTGTCGCTCCCGACCGTTTCCAGGACCAAGACCGCGGCGAGCGGCGACGAGCCGGCCACGATCACCACGACCACGTCGCTCGACTTCACCAAGCGCATCACGCCCGATTTCGGGTTCGGGTTCGGCGCGAGCTATCTGCGCCTGAGCCCGGAGGGCGGCGACACGGTGAAAGGCGCCGATAATCTCTCGGCGAGCCTGAAATACCAATTTCACAAGAACGACGAGCACGAGAGCATCGCCTCGGTCGGTGTCGACTGGGACATCGGCAACACCGGCGCGAAGCGCATCGGCGCGGAATCGTTCAGCACGGTGACGCCGACCGTGTTCTACGGCAAGGGCTTCGGCGATCTCTCCGACGGCATGAAGTACCTGCGTCCGTTCGCGTTCACCGGCACGGCGGGCGTCGCCATGCCCACGCGCTCGAGCACCACGAGCGTGGACGAGGCCGGCATCGAGACGACGGAGCGGCACCCGAACGTGCTGCGGCTCGGCTTCTCGCTGCAGTACAGCCTCACCTACCTGCAATCCTTCGTGAAGGACGTGGGCCTCTCCGAGCCGTTCAACCGCATGATCCCGCTGGTCGAGTTTTCGCTTGCGAAGCCGCTCGACCGCGGCGGCGGCCCGACCACCGGAACGGTCAATCCCGGGATACTGTGGGTCGGGAGATCCGTGCAGCTCGGCATCGAGGCGACCATACCCGTGAACGACCGCACCGGAAGTGCGACGGGCGTGCTCGCGCAGATCCATTTCTTCCTCGACGACCTTTTCCCGAGCAGCATCGGCGAGCCGATGTTCCGAGATCGGCCATGAAGACTTCCATCGGCGTCCTTGCATTCATTGCCGCGCTGCTGTGCGCGCCGGCGGCTTTTGCCCACGCCTTTCTGGAGCGCGCGGCGCCCGCAGTGGGCAGCGTAGTGCACGCCCCGCCTGTGGAACTGCGGCTGTGGTACACGGAGGAACTCGAGCCCGCTTTCAGCACCGTGCGTGTGCTCGATGCACATGGCAAGCAGGTCGATAAGCAGGATCCAAGCGTGGACCCTGACGACCACCGCTTGCTGCGCGTCTCGCTGCCGGCGCTCGCACCGGGCACCTACCACGTCGCGTGGCGCGTACGCTCGCATACGCACATGACCACGGGCGATTTCACTTTCGAGGTGGCGCCGTAATCGAAATTCGGTTCCGGAACTGCCGGAAGTGTAAGATCCTGTCAACCCACGCGACCAACGCGAAACCGACCTTAGGAGGGCATCGCATGCTTCGTTCATCCCCACGCAGATTGCTCAGGGCCCTGGGCGCGCTTCCGCTGATCGCGCTGTCGGCGTGCACGCCGTCCGATGCCGCAACGCCGCTGCCCAATGCCCTCGCCGATACGCCTCTTGCGACCGCAAAGGGCACGGAAACCGCCGTGCTGGCGGGCGGCTGTTTCTGGGGTGTGCAGGCCGTGTTCCGGCATGTGAATGGCGTTACGAGCGTCGTCTCGGGCTACTCGGGCGGCGCCAAGGAAACCGCCGAGTACTACAAGGTGAGCTCCGGCACCACCGGGCACGCCGAATCGGTGCAGATCACCTACGACCCTTCCCGGATCACCTAC
>DASPWT010000009.1:0-4413 GCA_035637655.1 Burkholderiales bacterium
ACCGGGACCGCCGGGGTCGCGATACCCACGCGCTCGAGCACCACGACGGTCGACGAGACCGGAACCGAGACGACGGAGCGGCACCCGAACGTGCTCCAGCTCGGCTTCTCGCTGCAGTACAGCCTCACCTACCTGCAGTCCTTCGTGAAGGACGTGGGCCTCTCCGAACCGTTCAATCGCATGATCCCGCTGGTCGAGGTCTCGCTCGAAAAGCCGCTCGACCGCGGCGGCGGTCCGACCGTCGGAACGATAAACCCTGGCGTGCTCTGGGCGGGACGCACCATGCAGTTCGGCATCGAGGCGATCATCCCCATGAACGATCGCACGCCGGTGAGGAGAGGCTGGATCGCGCAGATCCATTTCTTCGTCGATGACCTCTTCCCGAGCAGCATCGGCGAGCCGATGTACCGAGATAGGCCATGAAGACTTCCATCGGTGTCCTTGCATTCATTGCCGCGCTGCTATGCGCGCCGACGGCTTTTGCTCACGCCTTTCTAGAGCACGCGGCGCCCGCAGTGGGCAGCGTGGTGCACGCCTCGCCTGCGGAACTGCGGCTATGGTTCACGGAGGAACTCGAGCCCGCTTTCAGCACCGTGCGTGTGCTCGATGCACGCGGCAAACAGGTCGATAAACAGGATCCAAGCGTGGACCCTGACGACCACCGCTTGCTGCGCGTCTCGCTGCCGGTGCTCGCACCGGGCACCTACCACGTGGCGTGGCGCGTGCGCTCGCATACGCACATGACCACGGGTGATTTCACTTTCAAGGTGGCGCCGTAATCGAAAATCGATCCCGGAACTGTTGGAAGTGTAAGATCTTGTCGACCAACGCGACCAACGCGAAACGGACCTTAGGAGGGCATCGCATGCTTCGTCTATCCCTACGCAAATCGCTCAGTGCCCTGGGCGCGCTCCCGCTGATCGCGCTGTCGGCGTGCACGCCGTCCGATGCCGCGACACCGCTGCCCAATCCAGTCGTCGACACGCCTGTTGCGACCGCGAAGGGCGCGGAAACCGCGGTGCTGGCGGGCGGTTGTTTTTGGGGTGTGCAGGCTGTGTTCCAACACGTGAAGGGCGTTACGCGGGTCATCTCGGGCTACTCGGGCGGCGCCAAGGAAACCGCGGAATACTACAAGGTGAGTTCCGGCAGCACCGGGCACGCCGAATCGGTGCAGATCACCTACGACCCTTCCCGGATCACCTATGGCCAGCTTCTGAAGGTGTATTTTTCCGTCGCTCACGATCCCACGGAATTGAACCGGCAGGGCCCGGACGTGGGAACGCAGTACCGCTCCGCCATCTTCTATTCCAACGAAGAGCAGGAACGCGTGGCGGACGCGTATATCGCGCAGCTCGAGGCGGCCAAAGTCTTCTCCGGGCCCATTGTCACGCAAGCGGCTCCCTTGAAGGCGTTTTATCCCGCCGAGGCTTACCACCAGGACTACCTCGTGCGTCATTCGTACGAACCGTACATCGTGATCAACGACCTGCCGAAGATCGCCAATCTAAAGCGCCAGTTTCCCAGTCTCTACACGGGCAAGTAGGGCTTTCGCGGTTACGCAGGCACCCCGCTGTACGTGGGGGTCAAGCCCGATGTGGTATTCTTCGTCGATTGAACCCCCGGAACGGGTTCCTGTCTGAGGACAGATGGTTCGAATCCTTAAGCGAAGAGCGATCAAGAACGTCGCCTTGTTCATGGCGGGTTTCCTGCTTTTCGCTCAGGCGGTGGTCGCGGCCCAGGCATGCACGCTGGTCAAGCCGATGGCAGTCCACCTGCTCAACAACGACGACCCGACTCAAGATTGTGATGGCGTGCTTCTCGGTAAGCGCCTTTGTCTCGCGCATTGCGTGCATGCCGACCGCGCGAGCCAGGCCGTGGATCTTCATTTTCTCGCCGTAGCGCCGCCCGTAACGGAGGTCGTTTCCCCCGTGCATTCGTGGCAGGACGTCCGCGTGCCGGTATCGTTCTCCACCGTATCCGCCGTTGGACCACCGCTGCAGATTCTCTTCTGCAGCTACCAGACTTAACCCTCTCTCCTCATAGCGCGGGCGCTCGGCGTTCAGCCGAGCGTCGCGCTTTCGCCTGGCCCCGTCGGCCGCGCGAGGAAACCTGCTCGCGTCCCGAGACCTGCAGGAGTCTCGCGCCTCGAAGTCCGTTGGCGTAGCGGCACACGTAGAGGCCTGGAGCGCTGCTAGGCGATGCCCATTATCAGTCGTCACAAATGCTGGACCAGCGGGGTTGATATGACGTTTTTCAAGGATTACGGCAGTACGCGAATTTTGCGTTGGACGCTGGGCGCTCTGGTGTTGGCGATCTGCGCGAGTGCGTGGAGCCAGACCCTGCCGCCGCTGACGCTTTCGGAAACACTGAAGCTTGCGGCAAACCAGTCGCGCCAGCTCGCCGCGCAGGATGCCGCCGTTGCCGCGGCACGAGAAACGTCGGTTTCCGCGGGCCAGCTTCCCGATCCGGTGCTGCGCTTGGGCGTGGACAATCTGCCGGTCAACGGGCCGGATCGCTTCAGCACCACGGCCGATTTCATGACCATGCGCCGCGTCGGCGTCATGCAGGAGCTCACGCGCGGGGAAAAACGCCGGCTGAAGAGCGAGCGCAGCGGGCACGAGGCCGAGCGCGAGTTGGCAAACCGGCGCAATGTCCTTGCGAACGTGCAGCGCGATGCGGCGCTCGCGTGGCTGGACCGCTACTACGTCGAGAGAATGCGCACGGTGCTCGGCACGCTCGCCGAGGAAACGCGCGCGTCGATCGAGGCCGCAGAAGCGGCTTACCGCGGCGGGCGCGGCACGCGGAGCGACGTCCTCGCCGCCCGCGCGATGCTCGTGATGCTCGACGATCGCCGGGCGATGCTCGAGCGCCAGCTGCGC
Source organism: Burkholderiales bacterium (assembly GCA_035637655.1). Taxonomy (GTDB): domain Bacteria; phylum Pseudomonadota; class Gammaproteobacteria; order Burkholderiales; family SG8-39; genus VBDM01. Next base: position 2,880 of record DASPWT010000009.1, read on the forward strand.
GCGGCGAAAATCGCGCTCGCGCGCTGGATCGGCGCGGATGCGGAGCGGCCGCTCGAGGGACCGCCGCCGGATATCGGAACCTTGAGCCTCGATATCGCGAGGCTCGACGAGGAACTGCGGCATCATCCGGTTCTCGGCGCCTTGGCAGAGCAGGTGGCGCTCGCGGAGACCGAGGTGCGCCTCGCACGAACGGCGACGAAACCGGACTGGAGCGTCGAGCTTGCCTACCAGCAGCGCGGGCCGGCGTTCTCCAACATGGTCTCGATCGGTGTGAGCATTCCGCTGCCGATCGCCCCGGCCGAGCGCCAGGACCGCGACGTCGCGGCGAAGCTCGCGATGGCGGAGCAGGCGCGCGCCCAGTTCGACGACGCGCTGCGCATGCACACCGCCGAAGTGCGCGCCATGATCGCGGAATGGGAAACCGGGCGCGACCGCCTGCGCCGCATCGAGACCGAGCTCATGCCGCTTGCCGCGCAGCGCAGCGAGGCGACGCTAGCCGCCTATCGCGGAAACACGGGCACCTTGAGCGCGGTGCTCGAAGCGCGCCGCAACGAACGCGACACGCGCGTGCAGGCCCTCCAGCTCGCAGCGGACACCGCGCGCGCGTGGGCACAGCTCAATTTCCTCGTCCCCGAACATGAATCGTCCAATACCAGTGTCGATACCGGCAGGAGATCGAAATGAACCGAATGAACCGCAGGATATTTGCCGTCATCAGCTTGCTCGTCCTGGGCGCCCTCGGGATCGCCAGCTACGCCGCCTATTCGCTCGGTACGCGCGCCGGCGCGCAGACGGGCGCGTCCGCGCTGGACTCCTCCTCCGCCGCGCCGGGCGGCAAGATCGACCCGAAGACGGGGCGCCGCGTGCTCTACTGGCACGATCCCATGGTGCCGGGACAGAAGTTCGACAAGCCCGGAAGATCGCCCTTCATGGACATGCAACTTGTGCCGGTCTACGCGGACGAAGCCGGCCAGGGGGGCGCGGTTGCCATCAGTCCGCGCGTTGTCCAGAGCCTCGGCATCCGCACGGCTGAAGTCGTGAAGGGATCGATCGTGCAAAAGATCCAGGCGGTGGGCAACGTCGCCTACAACGAGCGCGAGCTGGTGCTCGTTCAGGCGCGCGTCGGCGGCTTCGTCGAGAAGCTGCACGTGCGCGCACCGCTCGATCCGGTGCGCAAAGGGCAGCCGCTGGTCGAGATCCTCTCGCCCGATTGGGTCGCAGCGCAGGAGGAGTATCTCGCGCTGCGCAAGCTTCAGACGCCCGATGCTGAATCCTTGCGCGACGCTGCGCGCCAGCGCATGCGCCTCGTCGGCATGAGCGATGAGGCGATCCGGTCGCTTGAGAACGGCGGCAAGGTGCAGGCGCGCTCGGTCCTGTACGCGCCGGTGAGCGGCGTCGTGGCGGAGCTCGGCGCCCGCGAGGGCATGACGGTGATGGCGGGGGCGGCGCTGTTCCGCCTGAACAGCCTCGCCAGCGTGTGGATCAACGCCGACGTGCCCGAAGCCCGGGCCGCAGCGTTGAAGCCCGGGCAACC
>DASPWT010000010.1:0-7696 GCA_035637655.1 Burkholderiales bacterium
ACTCGGGTTTCGGCGAAGGCGGCTGGGAAGGACGCCGCTTCGCGATCGTGTCACACCTGCTTTCCCTCGAGCACAACCGGCGGCTGCGGCTGCGCGTGTTCGCGCCGGAGGACGACTTCCCGGTGGTGGACTCCCTCACCGGGGTATGGCCCAACGCCGACTGGTACGAGCGCGAGGCATTCGACCTGTTCGGCATCATGTTTACCGGGCACGCTGATCTGCGGCGCATCCTCACCGATTATGGCTTCATCGGCCACCCGTTCCGCAAGGATTTCCCCCTCTCGGGCAACGTCGAGATGCGCTACGACCCGGAGCAGAAGCGCGTCATCTACCAGCCGGTGACGATCGAACCCCGCGAGATCACGCCGCGCGTCATTCGCGAGGACGAGTACGGCGACCTGGGAACCCCGCGCTGATCCATGGCGGAAATCCGCAACTACACTCTCAACTTCGGTCCGCAGCATCCGGCGGCCCACGGCGTGCTGCGGCTGGTGCTGGAACTGGACGGAGAGGTGATCATGCGCGCCGATCCGCATATCGGCCTGCTGCACCGCGCGACCGAGAAGCTCGCCGAGCACAAGACCTATATCCAGGCGCTGCCCTACATGGACCGCCTGGATTACGTCTCGATGATGTGCAACGAGCACGCCTACTGCGTGGTGATCGAGCGCCTGCTGGGCCTGGAAGTCCCGATCCGCGCCCAGTACATCCGCGTGATGTTCGACGAGATCACTCGCATCCTGAACCACCTGCTCTGGCTCGGGGCACACGGTTTGGACATCGGAGCGATGACGGTCTTTCTCTACTGCTTCCGCGAGCGCGAAGACCTGATGGACTGCTACGAAGCGGTGTCCGGCGCCCGCATGCACGCCGCCTACTATCGGCCCGGCGGGGTGTACCGCGACCTGCCCGAGACCATGCCCCAGTACCGGGTTTCGATGTACAAGAACGCAAGCGCGCTTAAGAAGCTGAACGAGAACCGCCAGGGCTCGCTGCTCGACTTCATCGAGGACTTCACCCGCCGCTTCCCGAAGTACGTGGACGAGTACGAGACGCTGCTCACCGACAACCGCATCTGGAAGCAGAGGACGGTCAATATCGGCGTCGTGTCGCCGGAGCGGGCGCTCGCGCTCGGCTTCACCGGGCCGATGCTGCGCGGCTCGGGCGTCGAATGGGACCTGAGGAAGAAACAGCCCTACGCGGTCTACGATCGGGTCGAATTCGACATTCCGGTAGGCGTGAACGGCGACTGCTACGACCGGTATCTGGTACGCATCGAAGAGATGCGCCAATCGAACCGCATCATCAGGCAGTGCATCGACTGGTTGCGCAAGAACCCCGGGCCGGTGATTACCGACAACCACAAGGTGGCGCCCCCTTCGCGCGTCGAGATGAAGAGCAACATGGAGGAACTGATCCACCACTTCAAGCTCTTCAGCGAGGGCTTCCACGTGCCGCCCGGCGAAGCCTACGCCGCGGTCGAGGCCCCCAAGGGGGAATTCGGCGTCTACCTCGTTTCCGACGGCGCGAATAAGCCCTGGCGCATGAAGATCAGGGCTCCGAGTTTTCCGCACCTCGCCTCGCTCAACGAGATGGCGAAGGGCCACATGCTCGCCGACGTGGTGGCGATCATCGGCACCCAGGACATCGTGTTTGGCGAAATCGACCGCTGATGCTCAACCCCGACGCACTGAAGAAAATCGACCAGGCGATCGCCAAATATCCGCCCGAGCAGAAGCAGTCGGCGGTGATGGCTGCGCTCACCGTCGCACAGGACGAAAAGGGCCATCTCTCGCCGCAAGTCATGGACTTCGTGGCCGGCTACCTCGGCATGCCGCCGATCGCCGTCTACGAGGTGGCGAGCTTCTACGCGATGTACGACCTGAAGCCGGTCGGAAGGCACAAGCTGTGCATCTGCACCAACCTCCCGTGCGCGCTCTCCGGCGCGGAAGACGCCGCGCAACACCTGAAGAAGAAGCTCGGAATCGACTGGAACGAGACGACCGCCGACGGGCGCTTCACATTGAAGGAGGGGGAATGTTTCGGTGCCTGCGGCGACGCCCCGGTCATGCTCCTCAACAACAAGAAAATGCTGTCCTTCATGACCCCGGAGAAAATCGACCAGTGGATCGCAGAGGCCAAGTAAATGATGGATTACGGTCCTGACGCGATCATCCTGAAAGGCCTGGACGGCGATAACTGGCGGCTAGCCGACTACGTCAAGCGCGGCGGGTATTCCGCGCTGAAGAAAATCCTCACCGGGAAGACGCCGCCGGAGACTGTCATCGCCGCAGTAAAAAAATCCGCACTGCGCGGGCGCGGCGGCGCGGGCTTTCCGACGGGCCTCAAGTGGAGCTTCATGCCGCGCCAGTTTCCGGGCGCGAAATATCTGGTGTGCAATTCGGACGAGGGCGAGCCCGGGACCTTCAAAGACCGCGACATTTTGGGCTACAACCCTCATATCGTCATCGAAGGCATGGCGATCGCCGCCTACGCGATGGGGGTCGGCATGGGCTACAACTACATCCACGGCGAGATCTGGGACATCTACGAGCGCTGCGAGGAAGCCCTCGCCGAAGCGCGCGCCGCCGGCTTCATCGGGAAAAACATCCTCGGCAGCGATTTTTCGTTCGAACTCCACAACCACCACGGCTACGGCGCCTACATCTGCGGCGAGGAGACCGCGCTGCTCGAGTCCCTCGAGGGCAAGAAGGGCCTGCCGCGCTTCAAGCCGCCGTTTCCCGCGAGCTTCGGCCTCTACGGCAAGCCGACGACCATCAACAACACCGAGACCTTCGCCGCCGTGCCCTGGATCGTCAACCACGGCGCGGAAGCGTTCCTCGCGCTCGGGCGGCCGAACAACGGCGGCACCAAGATTTTTTCGGTGACGGGCCATGTCGCGCGGCCCGGCAACTACGAGGTGAGGCTCGGCACGCCGTTTGCGAAGCTGCTCGAGATGGCCGGCGGCATGCGCGACGGACGCAAGCTCAAGGCGGTGATCCCCGGCGGCTCGTCGATGCCGGTGCTTCCCGCGGACGTGATGGTGCGCACCGACATGGACTACGACTCGATCGCCAAAGCGGGCTCGATGCTGGGCTCGGGGGCGGTGATCGTGATGGATGAAACGACATGCATGGTGAAAGCCCTGGAGCGCCTGTCGTATTTCTATTTCGAGGAATCCTGCGGCCAGTGCACGCCCTGCCGCGAAGGCACGGGGTGGCTGTACCGGATGGTGAACAGGATCGAGCACGGCAAAGGGAAAAACGAGGACCTCGACCTTCTCACGAACGTCGCCGACAACATCGCCGGGCGCACCATCTGCGCGCTGGGCGACGCGGCGGCGTTGCCGGTGAAGAGCTTCATCCAGCACTTTCGCAGTGAATTCCAGCATCACATCGACCACAAGCGCTGCATGGTGACGGAGGCCGGATATTCCACCGCGCCCGGCGTTCCCGAGCGGCGCGCCGCCTGAACCATGCCCAAACTCACGATCGACGGCAGGGAAACCGAGGTCAAGAACGGCGCCACCGTGATGGACGCGGCGAACGGCCTTGGGATCTACATCCCGCATTTCTGCTACCACAAGAAGCTCTCCATTGCCGCCAACTGCCGGATGTGCCTGGTCCAGATCGAAAAAGCGCCCAAGCCCCTACCCGCCTGCGCCACGCCGGTCAGCGACGGCATGAGGGTGTTCACGCGCTCGGACTACGCGAGGCAGGCGCAGGACAGCGTGATGGAATTCCTGCTCATCAACCATCCGCTCGACTGCCCGATCTGCGATCAGGGCGGGGAATGCCAGCTCCAGGACCTCGCGGTCGGCTACGGCAAGAGCGCTTCGCGCTACACCGAAGAGAAGCGCGTGGTGCTGAACAAGAATCTGGGCCCGCTCATCGCGACCGACATGACGCGCTGCATCCACTGCACGCGCTGCGTGCGCTTCGGCCAGGAGCGCGCCGGCATCATGGAGCTCGGCATGATCGGCAGGGGCGAGCACGCCGAGATTCTCGCCTTCGTCGGGAAAACGGTGGACTCGGAGCTCTCCGGCAACATGATCGATCTGTGCCCGGTGGGCGCGCTCACCTCGAAGCCGTTTCGCTACACGGCGCGCAACTGGGAGCTGTCGCAGCGCAAGTCAGTGAGTCCGCACGACAGCCTGGGCTCGAACCTGATCGTGCAGGTCAAGCAGAACCGCGTGATGCGGGTGCTGCCGCTCGAGAACGAGGAGCTGAACGAGTGCTGGCTCTCCGACCGCGATCGCTTTTCCTACGAGGGCCTCAACTCCGAGGAGCGGCTCCAGCGGCCGATGTTGAAAGAGGGCGGACGCTGGCGGGAGGTCGATTGGCAGGCCGCGCTCGAGCACGTCGCTCGAAACCTCTCCGAAATCCGCTTCAAGTACAACCCGCAGGAAATCGGCGCGCTCGCCAGCCCCCATTCCACCTTCGAGGAGATGGCGCTGCTCGCGAAACTCATGCGCGCGATGGGCAGCGACAACGTCGATTTCCGCCTGCGCCAGTCGGACTTTTCCGCAGACGGCAAGCGCGCGGGAGTTCCATGGCTCGGGATGAAGCTCGCGGAACTCGGGGCATTGGACCGCGTGCTCGTGGTCGGCTCGTTCCTGCGCAAGGACCACCCGCTGGTCGCATCGCGCCTGCGCCAGATCGCCAAACGCAAGGCCCAGATCAGCGTCCTGCACTGTGCCGACGACGATCTTCTGATGCCGGTGGCCAACAAGGCGATCGTGCGCCCGAGCGAACTGGCGGGGACGCTCGCGCAAGTGGTGGAAGCCGTGGCGGAAGCGAGGCAAAAACCCGCGCCCGCGGAGCTCGCGGCTTCCAGCATCGGCAGCGAGGCCAAGGCGATCGCCGCCAGCCTCGCTTCGGGCGAGAGCGTCGCCGTGCTGCTCGGCAACCTCGCCGCCCAGCATCCTCAAGGCGCGCAACTGCAGCTGCTCGCGCAGGAGCTCGCCGCTCTGCTCGGCGGCCGATTCGGTTTCCTGGGCGAGTCGGCCAACAGCGTCGGAGGCTATCTCGCCGGCTGCATTCCCGTGGAGGGCGGCTTGAACGCGAAGACCATGCTCGAGCAGCCGCGCAGGGCCTACCTCCTCCTCAACGCAGAGCCCGACTTCGACTGCCACGACCCGCGCACGGCGATCAAGGCGATGGGCTCCGCGGATCTGGTGGTCGCGATGGCCGCTTACCGGAGCTTTGCAGCGGACTACGCCAACGTGCTTCTCCCGGTCGCGCCTTTCACGGAGACTTCGGGCACCTATGTCAATTGCGAGGGGCGGATGCAGAGCTTCAACGGCGCGGTGAAACCCTTGGGCGAGGCCCGGCCGGCGTGGAAGGTGCTTCGCGTGCTCGGCAATCTGATGAGCCTTCCCGGTTTCGATCATGAATCGACCGAGGCGATACGCGACGAGGCGTGCAGGCGCGAAGACGTCGCGGGCAGGCTCGACAACCGGCTGAACGGGCTCGAGCTCGCGCTCGATTCCGCCTCCGGCGAGGAACTGCAGCGAATCGCCGACGTCCCCATCTATTTCGGCGATCCGATCGTGCGCCGCGCCGCATCGCTGCAGAGGACGCGCGACGCGCTGCCGCCGCGCGCCTGGGTGGGATCCACGCTGGCGCAAAAGCTGGGCGTCAGGACGGGCGAACGGGTGCGGGTGCGCCAGGGCGAGGGGGAAGCGATCGTCGAAGTCGGCATCGACGAGAGTCTGCCGGCAGGCTGCGTGAGACTCGCCGCCGCGCACCGGCACACCGCGGCCCTCGGTCCGATGTTCGGCGCGGTTTCGGTGGAGCGCACGTGACGACGCTCCCCGACATCTGGGCCAATCTCTGGACCGCCTGGCTCGGTCCGCAGTGGGGCCCGCCCGCCTGGACGCTCGTGAAAAACACGATCCTGATCCTGTGCATCGTGCTGCCGCTGTTCGCCTGCGTCGCGTATCTCACGCTGTGGGAGAGGAAGCTGATCGGCTGGATGCAGATCCGCCTCGGCCCCAACCGCGTGGGTCCGCTCGGGCTGCTGCAGCCGATTGCCGACGCGATCAAGCTCATGTTCAAGGAGCTGATCGTTCCGACGGGAGCGAACAAGTTCCTGTTCATCTTCGCGCCGATGCTGACCCTGATGCCGGCGCTCGCGGCGTGGGCGGTGATCCCTTTCGGCCCGGAGGCGGTGCTCGCGGACATCAACGCGGGGCTCCTCTACGTGATGGCGATCACCTCGATGGGCGTGTACGGCATCATCATCGCCGGCTGGGCCTCCAACTCGAAGTACGCGTTTCTCGGCGCCATGCGCTCGGCCGCCCAGATCGTCGCCTACGAAATCGCGATGGGCTTCGCCCTGGTGTGCGTGCTCATGGTTTCGCAGAGCCTCAACCTCACCGACATCGTCGCCGGGCAAATGCGCGGCACCTTCGCCCACAAGGGACTCAATTTCCTTTCCTGGAACTGGCTGCCCCTCGCGCCCATGTTCCTGGTGTACTTCATCTCGGGCGTGGCCGAGACCAATCGCGCGCCGTTCGACGTCGCGGAGGGCGAGTCAGAAATCGTCGCCGGGTTCCATGTCGAATATTCCGGCATGCCTTTCGCGCTGTTTTTCCTGGGCGAATACGCAAACATGATCCTCGTGTCGGCGCTCGCCACCGTCATGTTCCTCGGCGGCTGGGCAGCGCCCATCGATGCGCCGCTCCTCAGCGCGATCCCTCCGTTCGCGTGGCTGTTCGCCAAGATCTTCTTCATGGTCTCCCTGCTCCTGTGGTTCAGGGCGACCTTCCCGCGCTACCGCTACGACCAGATCATGCGGCTCGGCTGGAAGGTATTCATACCGCTCACGATCGTGTGGCTGGTCGTGATCGCCGTGTGGATGCAGACGCCTTGGAATATTTGGTGATTTCGTGATCGATAAAGTCCGCGAGTTCTTCAAGAGTTTTCTGCTGATCGAGCTGGCCAGGGGCATGGCCCTCACCGGACGCCATCTCTTCAGGCGCAAGATCACGGTGCAGTTTCCAGAGGAGAAGACGCCGATGAGCCCGCGCTTCCGCGGGCTGCACGCACTGCGCCGCTACCCGAACGGCGAGGAGCGCTGCATTGCCTGCAAGCTGTGCGAGGCCGTTTGCCCGGCGCTTGCGATCACGATCGAGTCCGAGCAGCGCTCCGACGGCACCCGCCGCACCACGCGCTACGACATCGACCTCACCAAATGCATTTTCTGCGGGCTGTGCGAGGAGTCCTGCCCCGTGGATTCGATCGTCGAGACGCGCATCCTCGAGTATCACGGCGAGAAGCGCGGCGACCTGTACTACACCAAGGAAATGCTGCTCGCGGTGGGCGACCGCTACGAGGAGCAGATCGCCCGCGACCGCGCCGCGGACGCCGCCTACCGCTGATCGATCCATGTTCGAGGCCGGCGTTTTCTGGTTCTTCGCGGTGATCCTGGTGATCGCGGCGCTCGGCGTGATCACCGCGCGCAATCCGGTGCACTCGGCGCTGTTCCTGGTGCTCGCCTTCTTCACCGCCGCGGGGCTGTGGATGCTGCTGCGCGCGGAGTTCCTCGCCATCGCGCTGGTGCTCGTCTACGTCGGCGCGGTGATGGTGCTGTTCCTGTTCGTGGTGATGATGCTCGACATCAACCTGGAGCGCATGCGCGCGGGATTCTGGACCTATCTGCCGCTCGGCCTCGTGGTCGGCGGCCTGATGGT
>DASPWT010000011.1:0-14169 GCA_035637655.1 Burkholderiales bacterium
CCCACCGGCCATCGGCCGGTTCACGAACGGGCGCGGAGAGTTCTTCAACCATGAGACTCTCAACGGTCGCGCCATCCTCGTTCGATTCGTCATCTCCGACATCACGTCAAATTCTTGCCGGTTCGAGCAGTCGTTCTCGGAAGATGGTGGCAAGAATTGGGAGGTGAACTGGATTGCGGTAGACACGCGGATATGAGCAAGGGAACAATGAGGTCTAACGGATGACTCCCTTCTTTGCTTTTCTCCACCACGTCGCTGCCTTCAGCCTGGTCGCTGCCTTGGCGGTGGAATTCATTCTGATCCGGGGTGAGCTCAACCTCGGAACCGCCCGGAGGTTGCGGCTGGTCGATATGGTTTTCGGCATATCGTCGGGCGTCGTGGTGGCCGTCGGCCTGCTACGGGTCTTTTATTTCGAAAAAGGCGCGTCCTACTACTTCCACAGCGCGCCCTTCATCGCCAAGCTGTCTCTCTTCGCGGTCGTGGGACTGCTCTCGATCTACCCGACGGTCGAATTCGTCTCCTGGGGCAAGTCCCTGAAACAGGGACGGATGCCGGCCGTGACCGAGCGCAGGATCGCCTCGATCCGCTCCGTCATCCACTGGGAGCTGGCTGCCGTGGTCGTGATAATCCTGTGCGCCGCGCTCATGGCCAAGGGGGTCGGATATCTTGGATGACCCGGCTTTCTCATATAAGATTCAGCGTCGAGTTTAAGGAGGACGTCCATGGCAAAACTCAACATCAACGGCAAGGTGCGCGACGTGCAGGTGGAGGCCGGGACGCCGCTCCTGTGGGTCATCCGCGAGCAGGTGGGGCTGACCGGCACGAAGTACGGCTGCGGCGTCGCGCAGTGCGGCGCCTGTTCCGTGCATATCAACGGCGAGGTGCGGCGCTCCTGCTCCATTCCGATCAGCGACATCAAGCCCGGGGACAGGATCGTCACCATCGAAGGACTTTCCGCGACGAGTTCCCATCCCGTGCAAAGGGCCTGGGCGGCGCTCGACGTGCCGCAGTGCGGCTACTGCCAATCCGGGCAGATCATGGCGGCCACCGCGCTGCTCAAGAAAAAGCCTCAGCCGACCGATGCGGACATCGACGAAGCGATGACCAACATCTGCCGCTGCGGCACCTACCAGCGCATCCGCGCGGCCGTGCACATGGCCGCCGGCATGGCGAAGAAGGCCTAGGAGACGACCATGAAAAATACGACACGCGCAACGAATCTCTCCCGCCGCAAATTCATCGTCGGCTCGGCCGCCGCAAGCGGCGGGCTGGCGCTCGGATTCAACCTGCCTTTCATCGGAACGGCCGAAGCCGCGACGGCAACCAGCGCGGGCAGCGAGATCAACGCCTGGGTCGTCGTCAAGCCCGACAGCACCTGCGTGATCCGCATCGCGCGCTCGGAGATGGGGCAGGGCACGGAGACCGGGCTCGCCCAGTTGGTCGCCGAGGAGCTCGAGTGCGGCTGGAACAAAGTAGCGGTGGAGTGGGTTACACCCGGCCAGAACCTCGCGCGCAAGCGCATCTGGGGCGATATGGCGACCGGCGGCAGCCGCGGCATCCGCGGCTCGCAGGACTACGTGCGCCGCGGTGGCGCCGCGGCGCGCCTGATGCTCGTGCAGGCGGCGGCGGATCAATGGAAAGTGCCGGTCGGCGAGCTGAGCGTCGCGGACGGCGTCATCACCCACGCGGTTTCAGGCCGCAAGACGAGCTACGGCAGGGTCGCCGCTGCGGCGGCGAAGCTGACGCCTCCGGATGCGAAGAGCATCAAGCTCAAGGATCCCAAGGACTGGAAGATCGCCGGCAGACCGATCAAACGGCTCGACACCGCGATGAAGCTCAACGGCAGCCTGGTTTACTCGATCGACCTCAAGCTGCCGGGCATGCTGCACGCGGCGGTAAAGGCAAGCCCAGTGCACGGCGGCAAGCTGGTGAGCTACGATGACGCGAAAATTTCGACCATGCCGGGCGTGCGTCGCGTGGTCAAGGTGCATGACAACGCGGTCGCCGTCGTCGCCGATACCTGGTGGCGGGCGAAGACGGCGCTGGAAGCCTTGCCTATCGTCTGGAACGAACGTGAAGGGGCAGCGCAGTCGAGCGCGACCATCGCTGAGCGCCTGAAAGAGGGCCTGACGGCGGACGACGCCTTTGCCGACACGAAAATCGGCGACGCGCTCAAGGTGATCGCGAGCGCTCCGAAAAAAGTCGAAGCGGTCTACAGCACGCCCTTCCTCGCCCATGCGACGATGGAGCCCAACAATTGCACGGCAAGGGTAACCGCGGCCAGCGCCGAGGTGTGGGTGCCGACCCAGAGCGCGGAGGCCGCGCTCGCCGTCACCTCCGAGGAGTCCGGACTGCCGCTCGCGAAGTGCGAGGTGCACAAGCACGTTCTCGGAGGCGGGTTCGGGCGGCGCGGCGGCACGCAGGACTACACGCGCCAGGCCGTCGCCATCGCGAAGCAATTCCCAGGGGTTCCCGTCAAGCTCATCTGGAGCCGCGAGGAGGATCAGGCGCACGACTTCTACCGGCCGATTTCGCAGTGCAAACTCTCCGCGGGCCTCGACGAGAGCGGCAAGCTCCTCGGCATGCACATCCGCGTCTCCGGCCAGTCGATCAACGCCTGGCTGAATCCCGGGGCGATCAAGGAAGGCAAGGACACGCGCCAGCTCCAGGGCCTTTGGAAAGATCCCGGCGACGCGCAGCTCGGGTACACCATTCCGAACCTGCAGATCGAGTATGCGATGCGCAACACGCACGTGCCGGTCGGTCCCTGGCGCGGCGTCAACACCAACCAGAACGGCGTGTACCTGGAATGCTTCGTGGAGGAAGTGGCGCGCGCGGCCGGCAGGGACTCGCTCGAATTCCGCCGCGAGCTCATGGCCAATCACCCGAAGCACCTCGGCGTCCTGAATGCGGCGGCGGAAAAAGCTGGCTGGGGCAAGCCGCTGCCTGCGGGTGTGCATCGCGGAATCGCGCAGTTCATGGGCTACGGCAGCTACTCGGCGGCGGTCGCCGAGGTCTCGGTGAGCGGCGAAGGCAAGCTCAAGATCCATCGCATGGTCCTCGCGCTCAATTGCGGCCATGCGGTCAATCCCGACCAGATCGCTGCGCAGGTCGAAGGCTCGGTCGTGTACGGCCTGAGCGCCGCCCTCTACGGCGAGTGCACGGTGCAGAACGGGCGCATGGTGGAGCTGAACTTCCACACCTATCCGCTCCTGCGTCTCGCCGAAATGCCGAAAGTCGAGACGGTGATCGTGCCGACCCAAGATTTCTGGGGCGGAGTCGGCGAGCCGACCATCTGCGTGGTGACCCCCGCCGTGCTCAACGCGATCTTCGCCGCCACGGGCAAGCCGGTGCGCAGCCTGCCGCTGAAGAACGTCAAGCTCGCGTAGCGCGCGCTGGAGCGCTAACGCGCTTCGAGCACTCGGATGCGGGTGTTGCCGACCCAGTCGACGAGCGCAGTGAGATCGGCCAAGTTCTCGCCGCGGACCAGCGCGATGTGCGTCGCGTCGGCTTCCGTCTGGTTGAAAGTGGGGTCGACCGCGCGCCATGCGCCGTCGACCAAGCTCTCGGCCCAGGTGTGGTAGAGAAATCCGCCGAATTCCGCAGAATACACGAGTCCATTGACCACGCGCGTCGGCACGTTCAGCGCGCGCATCAGCGCCGTGTATAGGTAGGCGTGGCCCTGGCACTCGCCGCGCTTCGCGTCGAGGACATCGAGCGCCGAGAAGGTGTCCACGGGCTCCTTGCGTATGTTCCGCTCGAGCCAGGCGAGGACCGCGTCGATCTTGTCGAATGTGGATTCCTTCCCGGCGGCGATCGACAGCGCAAGCTTGCGGATCATCGGGTCGCGGTTCTGCACCGCGCTCGAGGGCAGCAGAGCCGCCGCGGCCGTGCCGTCTTCGGCGTCCGAGCGGGTCGCGTCGATTTCGCAGACCAGATCGCGCTCGGAGTTGGTGCAGCGTTGGCGTGAATCGGAAAGCGGCGCCCGTTTCCCTCCCTGGACGAGCAAGGCGAATTTCAGAAACCGCGCCCGCCGAGGATCAGAAAGGGGAAGGGGCGTCTTGACCAGACTCCACCTCACGATTACGTCGTCCTTGTTGAGTACCGCGCTCGCGAGGTAGTTTTTCGCCGCGACCTCGTCCTCGAGCGCGGAGATCATCACGCCGTTCAGTCCGAGCTCGAAAACTGGCAGGCCGCGCCGGTCGATCCAGGTGGTGCTGCCCAATCCGAGCATGTCGGTTTGGACCTTGAAGGCAGCGCCTTCGAAGAGATCGCTTGTCTCGTAGGTCTCGATGCGTTGCAAAGCACGGTCGAGGCCTTGCGTCTCGCCGTTGAAGACCAGCCACCTGAACTCGCTTCCGACTTTCAGGCCCTGCAGCACCGGCAGGAGATCGAGCGCGGCGGCAGGATAGAGGGGCTCGTCCAGCTTTCGCTCGTTCTGTTCGGGAGGCCGCTTGGCGGTGCTGATCTGGTAGCGCAGCCGGCCGTCGCGCACCTCGCCGGTCAAGTCCTGCTCGGTGCCGTCGAGCACGTAGTGGTATGCGAACCGCATCAGCTTGGCGTTCTCGTCGACGGTATCGAGCGAGCGTATCTGCACATTCTTCTCCAGACCGAGAAAGTGGAACCGGATGACGGCTTCCCCACGCAACTCGTAGAGCCCGCCTTCTGGGGCGCGGGCCACGCGGGAATGCGAGAATCCAACCTTGGCGCCGTTGAAAACGATTCCGCTCCAGTATTCAGGCTGCGGAAGGTCTGCGAGCGAATAGCGCGGAGGCGGAAAAGGAGGCGCTCCGGCATCGCGAAAGTACTGGCTCGCGCATGCCGAAAGCAACGCCAGGGAGGCTGCAGCCAGGGTTCGGGCGATCACCAGAGGGGTCTTCATCGTTCGAACAGGCTGCGTATCTTGTTTGCGTCGGGGCGCTCGAGGACTCCTTTTTCGGTGAAGAGCGCGCTCACCAGCGCGGCCGGGGTGATATCGAACGCCGGATTGGCGACCGCTACTCCCTCGGGCGCCCAGCGCATGCCAGCGTAGCCGGTAACCTCCGCAGCTCCACGCTCTTCGATGGGTATCGACCCGCCGTCCGGGGACGAGGTGTCGATGCTCGAAAGCGGCGCTGCGACGTAGAACGGAATATGGTGTCGCTCCGCAAGAACGGCGACCGTATAGGTTCCGATCTTGTTCGCGACATCGCCGTTCGCGGCGATGCGGTCGGCGCCCACGATCACCACGTCCACCTCCCCCCGGCTCATGAGATGGCCGGCGGTACTATCGATGACGAGCGTTACCGGGATCCTTTCCTGGATCATCTCCCACGCCGTCAGGCGCGCGCCCTGCAGATAAGGGCGTGTTTCGCTCGCGATCACCGAGACGCGCTTGCCGGCGTCGCGCGCTGAGCGGATGACACCGAGGGCCGTACCATGGCCGGCCGTGGCGAGGGATCCGGTGTTGCAGTGGGTGAGGACGCGCGCTCCGTCGGGCACCAGAGCCGCGCCGGCGCGGCCAATGGCGCGGTTGGTTTCGAGGTCGGCGTTGAAAAGCGCGACCGCCGCGTCGGCCAATCGCGCCGCCGCCGACTTCGGATCATCGCGAGTTTCCGCGCCAAGGGCCGCGCGCATGCGGTCGAGGGCCCAGAAGAGATTCACGGCGGTCGGCCGGCTCGCGGCGAGACTCCTGAACGCGATTTCCATCGCGGCGTCGAACTCGGCGCGCGTGCAGTGCTCCTGGCGCCTCGCTTCGAGCGCCACACCGAAGGCCGCGGCACAGCCGATCGCGGGAGCGCCGCGCACGACCATCGAGCGAATGGCTTCAGCCACATCGGCCGCGTTCGTGCAGCTCACGTATTCGAGGCGCGCGGGGAGGGCGCGCTGGTCGATCAGCTCGAGCCGCGCCCCTCGCCAGCGCAGGGTCTCGACAGGTATCGCTTCAGATGACGCGCTCATTGCCGCCGTCGACCGGCACTTGCGCGCCGGTGGTCTTGGCGAAAAGGGCCCCGCACATTTCCGCCGCCAGCTCCGCGACGTCGCGACTGCCTACCTGGGTCCTGAGCACATTGTTGGTCTTGTATTCTTCCACCGTCATCGCGTACTGGCTGGCCCGCTGGGCGAGCACCTCTTCGGTCCACAGGCCGGTATCGAACACCGCGTTCGGGTGCACGGTGTTGATGCGTATGCCGTCAGCGCCCCATTCGAGCGCCGCGATGCGCGCAAGCTGGTTCAGCGCGGCCTTCGACGCCGAGTAGGCCGCCGCCCCCGGACCCGGCGCGGGAACGTTCTTCGAGCCGATGACCACCACCCGGCCGCCGCGGGGAGCGAGTTTCAGAAACGGGTGGCAGGCGCGCATCAGGAGCAGGTTCGCATCGAGGTTGACGGTCATCGCCTTGCGCCACTCTTCGGTGGGCAAATCGGCGATCTTGCGGCTCGCCGGGAAAATGCCGGCGTTCAGGATCAGCATGTCGAGCCCGCCGAAGGCGAGCAGCGCCTTCTCAAGGGCGGAGCGCACCTGTGTCTCGTCCGTGACGTCGCAGCTCACCCCGAGAAAATCGCCGCGGTTGTGGAGCGATTCAATCTTCGTGTCCAAGTCGAGCCCGACCACCGCCGCGCCGCGCGCGAGAAACGCCGCGACCGCAGCCTTGCCGATCCCCGAAGCCGCCCCGGTGACGAGCGCGATCTCGCCAGCGAAAGGCAGGGCCTTGCCGCTTTTCTTGAGTTTCGCCTGCTCGAGGTCCCAGTACTCCACGTCGAAGATGTCATTCGCGGGCAGTGCCTGGAATCCGCCGAGCGCCTCGCCGCGGAGGATGACGTCGATCGTGTGGTCGTAGATCTCGGCGACGATCGCCGCATCTTTCGCCGTTCTTCCCGCCGCGGCAAGACCGAAGGCGGGATCGAGCACGACGCGCGGCGCCGTATCGAGAATGGTCTTGGGCTCCTTCGCGCGGGGAGCGTGCTCGTCGAAGTAGCGGCGGTACCCCTCCGCGTAGCGAGCGACGTCGGTGCCCAGCATCGGCGTGCGCCTGGTGCGGATGACGTGGTCGGGCGTCGCCGGCCCTTGCTGCGAGATGCGCGCGATCTCCGGATGCTGGGCGAACCCGAGCGTGCGTTCGCTCATGACCGTCTTCAGGATGAGCGGGGTGCCCGCCGTGTCGGAGAGCTTGCGCCGGAGACTCGCCTGGGCATTTGCATCAACCCTCCCGGCGGTGAAACGGTTCGGCGGCACGGACCAGGCGCGCTTCGAGTCGAGATATTTCTCCGCAAGCGTCACCAGCTCGATCATCCGTTCGTAGGATTCGCGGGCCGTCTCGCCGAAAGAAAAAATGCCGTGATTGAGAAGGACCATGCCGATCGTCTCGGTGCTTCCCTGCCGCTTGAACTCCTTCGCGCAGAACTGCGCGAGATCGAATCCCGGCATGAGATAGGGGATCACCACGCAGCGCTTGCCGTATATCTCGCGGATGCGCTTGTCCCCGTCCCTGGTGTTGGTCACGGATAGCACGGCGTCGGCGTGCGTATGGTCCACGAATTTCTGGGGCATGAGACCGTGCAGGATGGTCTCGATGGACGGCGCAGGCGCCGACGCATCGAGCATATGCGTGACCAGCTGGTTGACCATCTGGGGATCGGAGAGCGAGGGCAATTCCGCGAGTCGCAGCACGTGGGCGAGGAGCACCGGCGAAAAACCCTGCGGCTCGATCGTTTCCAGATCCCAGCCGCTGCCTTTGACGTAGAGGATCGTTTCCTGCTCGCCGAACAGGTTTTTCTCCTGGATCTTGACCGAAGTGTTGCCGCCGCCGTGCAGCACCAGGGACTTGTCGCGGCCGAGCAGCCGCGAAGTGTAGACGCGCAGGCCGAGGTCGCCCCGGAATTGCTCCGCTTCCCGATCGCTCCAGAGACTCTTCATCGCCTTCCAGTTTGCCAATTATACTGACGGGAAATGCCCGCAGCGTTCACCATCCGAGTTCTGGCCTGGCCCGAAGCCTTGCCGCTCGCGCGCCCGGTTCGGGAACAGGTGTTCGTCGAGGAGCAGAAGGTTCCGCGCGAGCTCGAACTGGACGAATGGGACGAGCGCTGCGAGCACGCCGTCGCGTGCAATTCCCGTGGGGACGCGATCGGAACGGCGCGGCTGCAGCCCGACGGCAGGATCGGCCGGATGGCGGTCCTCGGCGAATGGCGCAGGCGCGGGGTGGGCACCGCGCTCCTGCAGGCCCTGCTCGAGCGGGCCCGCACGCGCTCCATGCGCCGCGTCACGCTGCACGCGCAGACCCATGCGGCGGAGTTCTACCGGCGCTTCGGCTTCAACGAGCGGGGAGGGGAGTTTTTGGAGGCGGAGATCCCGCACGTGGAGATGACGCTCGAGCTGTTCCCTGCGCGAGAGTGAGCCGATAGCCGACGGTGCCGCTCACGCGGCCCCCCTCGCTGAAGCTGCGTTCATGGAACTCGATCCTGCCGTCTTGGCTGAAGCACAAGGCAGTCGAGCACCGCGTTCCGTAGCCGCCGACGGCGAGAATGCGGATCGCCGACAAGCTTTCCTCCAGCTCCAGGCTCACTCCGGTGCTGGGGAGCTCCCCGCCGGAGGCGCGCCCGGTATCGTCCAGGAGCGCAAACGCCGCTTCGGAGTCGAAAGGTCCTTCGAGCAGCGCCGCAAACCCTGCCTTTACCTTCTCGACCTTGGGCCAGGGTGTGTCGAGCAGGTGGTTCGACAGGCCGTGAACGCCCGGCGCAACGCGCGTCGCGCGCTCGCCGCGATTGGAGAAGAAAAACATCGACGCTACGTCTCCCACGAGCAGGCTGAACCCGTTGTAGTCCGCTGCGCGCTTTTCAACGAGCCGCACGTATTCCTCCGAGCTTGTCCTTCCAGTCAGGAAATCGGCGACCAGCGCTCCCCGCGAAGGGGCTCCGGTTTTCTTGTCCGCGGGATTGCGGTAGTTCGTGAGCGCAGCGAATCGCCCATCCAGGGTTATGCCGAGCCAAGTGCCCCCGGCCTCGAGATCGCGTCCGGCGAGGACGTTCGCATGATCGTCCCAGAACCCGGCGGGCGCGGCCGGCCGCCCGAAATACTCGTCGCGGTTCGCGGCAACGATCAGCCGGTAGCCCGGGTGCGTCCGCCAGGCGAGTACGATCAGGCACATGGGTCTAGAAGGCGCGAAACACTTCCTGCTTCCGCGGCGACCCTGGGACGAGCAGCGCGGCGAGGCCGTAGCGCTCGACCAGCTTGGCGAGCTCCGCTTCGAAACGCGCCCCGTCCTGAACGTCTTCGTAGATCTCCATCCAGGTGACCCCGTCATCGCGACGCCTGAGCAGTCGCCCGCCGATGCCTGTAATGTCGGACAGCTCTCGCTGGAGGGCGCTGACCGCCGCGCGCGCGCGTACGGCGTTTTCCGCCGGCACGCGGTAGTAGATGTAGTAACTCGATTTCACGGGATGGCGTAGGGCAGGGCGAGGAAGCGAAGAACGGGCCCTTCGATGGATTTAAGGTGCACCGTCGAGCTTTCCCGGCTCGCGGTCTGCACCACTGCGAGCATATCGTGGCCGCCGTCTGGCGAAGCTTCGGCATTGACGACCATCCCGCTCACCTGATCGCCGAGGTCTTCGCTGTAGAGAGGGTCGCCCGCTTTGGCCTGAGCCGCGACGTTGGCGAGGAACATGCGGCGCTTGAGCTTGCCGCGGTGCTGCATGCGCGCGACCACCTCCTGCCCGGTGTAGCAGCCCTTGTTGAAGCTGACTCCGCCGAGAAGCTCGAAGTTCGCCATCTGCGGAACGAACTGGTCCTGCGTCGCCGCAGTCACCACAGGCACGCCGTTGCGAATATCGAGCCACCGCCACGCGTGCGCGTCCACGGGAGCGAGAACATTCGCAAGCCGTTGCCGAAGCGCGGCTGCGCTCGAGGGCGCCAAGACCAGGAGATATCTGCCGTCCTTCAGCTTGACGGCCGTGCCGGTATCCGGTTCACGCGATACCACGTTCGGCTGCCTCGGGAGATCGGGGAACACATCGCTCAGCGCCTGATCGGCCTTCGACCCCGCCGCGCCCGCCATCACGATCGTGTCCGAAGCATCCGAGACTTTCAGTTTTGCGCGCAGCACGAATTTCGAAATGTGCTTCTGGACGGAAGGGGCGATGTCCCGCGACAGGGCCATGGTGAAGCCGGCCTCTTCGCGCCACAGCAGGAAATTCGCGAGCATCCTGCCTTGGGGGGAGCAATAGGCGCCGTACGCGCTCGATCGCAAACCGACGGCCGCTACATCGCAGCTGAGCTGTCCCTGCAGGAAGGCTTCCGCGTCCTCGCCGCTGAATTGGAGAATGCCCAGATGGCCGAGCAGGGCAAGGACGCTCCCCGATCGAGCCGCGGCGAGATCGGCGTCCGCGGTTCCCGCGGCTTCCCTATGCTGTAACGGCAAACTCATCGCTGTACCTGTGTTTGCCGCGAGTTGAGCGGCTTGTCCGCTCCAACTCGCGGAGTTAAACGGGCGGCCGTTTGGCCGTCCGCTTTAACAGTTATTATACGAGGGTAGTCAAGCAATCCGAGCTAACGTTCCATACTGGATTCGATGCTGTTTCGACTGAAACTCTTGCTCTTGCTCGCCTCAACGGCCGCGCTCGGATTCTGCGGCTGGATAGTCTGGTTCGCCCTTTCGCCGATCGAGCTCGCCGCGCCGACCGTGGAATTCTCGATTCGTCCGGGCAGCACGCTGCGGAGCGCAACGCGCCAGATCATCGAAGCGGGCCTGTCCATGCCGGGATGGAAGTTTATTCTCTGGGCGCGGGCCAGCGGCGCCAGCACCGACGTCAAGGCCGGCAACTACCAGGTGTCGGACGGGGTGACGCCGTTCCTGCTGGTCCGCAAGATCACGCGCGGAGAATACGCGCAGGCGGAAATTCTCTTTGTCGAAGGCTGGAATTTTCGCCAGATGCGCGAGGCATTGAATGCGCACGCCGACCTGAAGCACGATTCGGCAGGTCTCTCCGGGGCGCAGATCATGGCGAAGCTCGGAGCCCCAGAGGTGCTTCCGGAAGGAATGTTCTTTCCTGATACCTACGTCTTCGCCAAGGGTTCGAGCGATCTCGCCGTGCTCGCGCGAGCGCGCGGCGCCATGAAAAAGCAGCTCGAGTCCGCCTGGGCCGGGCGTGCCCCGGATTTGTCGCTGACAGATCCGTACGAAGCGCTTATCCTCGCCTCACTCGTCGAAAAGGAAACCGGCCGCGCGGGAGACCGCGCGATGATCGCGGCAGTATTAGCCAACCGCCTGCGCCTCAGAATGAAATTGCAGACCGATCCGAGCGTGATCTACGGCATGGGCGAGCGATTCGACGGCAACCTGCGCAAGAGAGACCTCGTGACGGACACGCCCTTCAACACCTATACGCGGCTGGGTCTGCCGCCGCATCCGATCGCGATGCCGGGACTCGCCTCGCTCGCGGCCGTCATGCATCCCGCTCAGACCGACGCGCTGTATTTCGTGTCCCGCGGGGATGGAACGAGCGAATTCTCCCGCACGCTCGTCGAGCACAACCGCGCAGTCGCCAAATATCAAATGCCCGGCGCACGCCGGCGTGCGGGTCGATGAGCCGCGGCAAGTTCATCACCCTGGAAGGCATCGACGGTGCGGGTAAGAGTACGCACGTCGTCGGCATCGCCGATTTCCTGCGCGGGCGCGGAAAGGACATCGTAGTCACCCGCGAGCCAGGGGGTACGCCCCTGGGCGAAAAACTGCGCGCGCTCGTCCTCTCCCAGACGATGAATGTCGACACCGAGGCCCTGTTGATGTTTGCTGCGCGCCGCGAGCATATCGCGCAAGTGATCGCGCCCGCCCTTGCCGCCGGGCGCTGGGTCGTTTCCGAACGCTTTACCGATGCGACCTATGCGTATCAGGGCGCAGGGCGTGGAATGGCGACGGACCGGATCGCGGCGCTCGAGCGTTGGGTCCACGCCGGGCTGCAGCCCGACCTGACCCTCGTTTTCGACGCACCGGTCGAGGTCGCGCTCGCGCGGCTGGCAAAGGACCGAGGCGATCGTTTCGAGCTCGAGAGCAAGGCCTTCTTCGAGCGCGTCCGGGCTGCGTATCTCGAGCGCGTCGCGGCTGAACCTCGCCGGATGAGAGTGGTCGAGTGCGGGAGGTCGCTGTCCGAAGTTAAGAAAGATGTCGAGGATATAGTTTCAACTATATGTTAAGTCGGATATTTAAGTGGCAAGAACAGCCTTGGAAGGCCTGGACTCAGCTGCGGGAGCGATTGCCGCACGCGATCTTGATACAGAGCGGGGAGGGCCTGGGCGAATTCGAATTCGCTCAAGCCTGCGCGCAGTCGCTGCTCTGCGAAAAGCCCCAAGCGGACCGGCACGCATGCGGCACCTGCCACGCCTGCAACTGGTTTTCGCTTGGCAATCACCCTGACTTCCGGCTGATCGTGCCCGAGAGCATGGCGCCCGAATCCCGCGAGGAGAGCGTCGAGCCCGCGAAGAAGCGCAGCGAACAGATCCGTATCGAGCAGGCACGCGAGCTCGCCGATTTCCTTGCGGTCGGAACGCATCGGGGTGGTCTGCGCGTCATTCTGGTCTACCCCGCGGAGGCAATGAACGCGAATACGCAAAACGCGTTGCTGAAAAACCTCGAGGAACCTCCGCCAGCCACGGTCTTTCTGCTCGTCACCACGCAGCCCGAGCGCTTGCTCGCGAC
This sequence comes from Burkholderiales bacterium, assembly GCA_035637655.1. Taxonomy (GTDB): domain Bacteria; phylum Pseudomonadota; class Gammaproteobacteria; order Burkholderiales; family SG8-39; genus VBDM01. The sequence continues at coordinate 12,666 of DASPWT010000011.1, forward strand.
CGTGCGCAGCCGCTGCCTGAAGTTCTCTTTGCCGTTCCCGCCGTCAGATCCGGTCGTGCGCTGGCTGAGGGAGCAAGGCCTCAAGCAACCCGAGGCGACGCTGGCCGGCGCTGGAGGAGCGCCGCTTGCCGCGCTCAAAGCTGCCGACACGGACGCCGATCGCCGGCGCTTCATCGAGGGTCTGGGGAATCCAGGCTTCGATCCGACTGCTCTCGCCGAAGCGGTTCTGCGCATTCCGCTATGGGACCTGGTCGGATGGCTGCAGCGATGGAGCTACGATCTGCTGCTCGCCCGGGTCGCAGGTCGGGTACGGTATAACCCAAACCAGGAAAGGGTGATTGCAGATACGGCACGTCACTGCGACGCGGTGGATATCGCCGCTTACCTGCGCCGGCTGGCGCAAGCCCGGGCGCTCGCCCGGCACCCGCTCAACGCGAAGCTGTTTGTCGAGGACCTCCTGCTGCAGTATCAGCGGCTGGTCGCGCGGCCGTGAACGCCAGCCCCAGCGCAGCATCGCCGGCAATTGCGGCTTTTCCTGGATTGGTCGATTCGCACTGCCACCTGGATTTTCCGGAATTCGACGGCAAGATGGGCGAAATGCGGGAAGAGATGCGCGCGAACGGCGTGACGCACGCGCTGTGCATCAGCGTCAATTTCGCCGGGTTTCCCAAGGTGCTGGCGCTTGCCGAGGCTTACGATAATTTCTTCGCGACCGTCGGCGTGCATCCGGACCACGAGGATCGCACTGGCGTGGATCCGGCGCGGCTGATCGAGCTTGCACGCCACCCGCGGGTTGTCGCGATCGGTGAGACCGGGCTCGATTACTACCGCGTGAGCGGTGATCTCGAGTGGCAGCGCGAGCGCTTTCGAGCCCACATACGCGCGGCACGCGAATGCCGGAAGCCCCTCGTTATCCATACGCGCCAAGCCGCCGAAGACACGCTCGCCATCATGCGGGAAGAGGGCGCGGCCGAAGTAGGGGGGGTGATGCACTGTTTCACCGAATCGCAGGCAGTGGCCGACGCGGCGATCGCCTTGGGGTTCTATATCTCCTTTTCGGGCATCGTGACTTTCAAGAATGCCGGAGCGCTGAAAGACGTGGCCCGGCTAGTCCCTCTGGAGCGGCTCCTGGTTGAAACCGACTCCCCCTACCTGGCCCCGGTTCCTCACCGGGGGAAAATCAATCAACCGGCCCTAGTTCGTCATGTCGCAGAGGAAGTGGCGCGCCTCCGGGGCACCCCGCTCAGCGAGCTGGCGGCTGCCACTACGAATAACTTCTTCAGACTTTTCAAAGAAGCGAGAAGGTGATGCTAGAAATAACTTGAAGTATTCCCGGTGGATGTAGGTAATTTTACATAATATACATATGCAACAATTATCCAGACATTGTCAAAACCCTCGGATCCGCTCCTTGAGCCGGTTGGCGAGCTCGCGGTCCAGCTTCTGCAGTATCTCCAGTGCAGCTTCGGCGTCCTTGCGCTCGCCGATCCGCACCTGGGTCGAG
>DASPWT010000012.1:0-11437 GCA_035637655.1 Burkholderiales bacterium
CGGACATCTTCGCCAGCACGAAACTGTGGTGGTCGCCGCCGAAGCGCAGGAACGTCATCCCCTTTTCGTTGACGTCGGAGACCTTGAAGCCGAGGAGGCGCGTGTAGAAATCGACCATTTTCGCGAGGTCGCGGCAGTACAGGCCGACATGGCCGATCTTGCGTACGCGGATGGGGTTGTCGGAGTCGGTCATGTCGAATGGCTCCCGCTGTGAAGGATCGCGTGTTCCGCTTGGAAGAACGCGCGTTCCGGCCGGTTTGACAGCGTCGATAATGTACACCGTAATATCGGCATCATGAAGCACTCGCCCTGCCTCGCCGCCGCGCTCGCGTGCTTCGCGGCGGCTGCTTTCGCCCAGACTCCTTCCAGCCGGGACATCTACATGTACCAGGGCGCCGATCGCGAGGCGCGGCTCGTCGCGGGCGCGAAGAAGGAGCGGGAGCTCCTGTTCTACAGCACGATGACGGTCGCCGACGGCAAGGCGCTCGCGACCGCGTTCGAGCAGAAGTACGCAGTCCGAGTCAACCATTGGCGCGGGTCGGCCGAGAAGATCGTCAGCCGCGCCCTGGCCGAAGCCCGCGCCCGGCGCCACGAGGCCGACGTGTTCGAGACCAGCTCGCACCGGATTGAGGCGCTCTACCGGGAGCGTTTGCTCGAGGATTTCCACACGCCGGCGCTGCGCGACATCGTGCCGGAGGCCTTTCCCCGCGGCCACAGGCAGTACGTAGCCGACCGGTTCGCGTTCTTCGTGATGGGCTACAACACCGACCTCGTCAAGCGCGAGGAGCTGCCGGCGACGTACGGGGATCTGCTGCAGCCGCGATGGAACGGAAGGATCACGATCGAGGGAACCGACGTGCTCTGGTTCGCGGCAGTGGCGAAGGCGATGGACGAGGACAAGGGCATCGCCTATTTCAGGAAGCTCGCGGCGATGAAGCCCGAGATCCGCCACGGCCACATCCATACCGCGCAGCTCGTCGCCTCGGGCGAAGTCGCGTTCTTCCTCACCGCGTACAACAACAACATCGAGACGCTGAAGCTGAAGGGCGCGCCGGTCGAGTGGAAGCCGCTGCAGCCGGCGTTCGGACAGGCCGCGGCGGTCGGCTTGTCGCGCTACGCGCCGCACCCGCACGCGGCGCTGCTTTTCGCGGAGTTCGTGCTCTCGAAAGAGGGCCAGGAGATCCTGAAAGCCGGAAATCGCGTCCCGACCAGCAGGCTGGTGGACAGCCCGCTCAACAAGTTCAAGTACGAGATCGTCGATCCTGTGCTCGCCCTGGACGAAGGCGACAAGTGGGACAGGCTCTTCTCGAGCCTCTTTCTCGGCGGCCGGGCCGTGAAGGAGGGCGACTGATGGACGCGCGCATCCAGACGACCGCCCTGGACGGGGGTATGCCCCCGGCCGTGGCCGGCTTGAATCGCGAGCTCGCGCGGCGCGGCATCGCCCTCGAGTATTGCGCGGACGGCGCGTCCGCCCTCGCCTTTCTGCTCTCGCGCATCCCGGCCGGCGCGACGGTGATGAACGGCGGCTCGACCACGCTCGAGAGAATCGGCTTTCTCGACGCGCTCGAGGACGGACCTTACGACTGGCTGCGTCCGGGGATCGCGGCGATCGCCGATCCCGACGAGCGCATTCGCGTGCGCCGCCGCGCCACCATCGCCGACTATTTCGTCGGCGGCATCAATGCCGTCACCGAAGCCGGCGAGATCGTCAACGCCGACGGCAGCGGCAACCGCATCGCCGCCTACGCCTTCGGCGCGGGGAAGCTCTTGCTCGTCGCCGGCGTCAACAAGATCGTTCCCGACATCGCTAGCGCGTTCGAGCGCCTCCGGAACGTCGCCGCGGTCGCGGAGTGCCGCCACCTCGGCATGAACACGCCCTGCGCCCTCACCGGGCGCTGCGACAACGCCGCCTGCCGCGGCCCGGACCGCCACTGCGGCAAGGTCCTCGTCATCGAGAACGAGAGAATCGCCGGGCGGATCTGCGTGGTGATGATCGGCCGCTGGGATACTAGGGATCGGAGCGCCGCCGCGGAGCTGTACCACGTCAGCGTCCAAAGTAGTAATCTGTTCCCGGAACGGTCAAATAAGCTCACACAGGAGGACATGATGGAGGCAAACCTGAAAAAGCTGGAACTCTTGTACGACTACACGAAGTTTCACATCGGACTTTATCTTGTATTCGCTTCCGCCTACATCACCCTGGCCACGTCGAAAATCGGCAGGAAGGACGCCTTGCCCATCCTCCAGCCCACCCTTGTCTGGATCGCCGTGGTCTGTTTCATGGTCGCGGGAGTTGCAGCCGGAGTGATCGCCAGCAGCATCACCCAGTCCAGGAGCAATGGCGCCGACGATTTTCTCAGGGAGAAAATCGGTCCCTGGAGCACCATGCTTCTCCCCGCGAGGCTCTGGGTCTATATCGAGCACACCGCGTTTTGGCTCGGCCTGATCTGCGCGGTCCTGTCGTTTGTGTTTTCGAAGTGAAGCGCCCGCGGAGGCTCGGGCGTCGACATTCAATAGCTCGCTTTCCCCAGCGCTCGTAGCACCTCCTCAGGCGTGATCGGCTGGCGCGTCACCTTCGCGCCCAAGGGCCGCAGCGCGTCGTTCACCGCGTTCATGACCGCGGCGGGCGCGCCGCCCGTGCCCGCTTCGCCCGCGCCCTTGGCGCCGAGCATGGAGGTCTTCGTCGGCGTCTCGACGTGAGCGCACGCTATGTCGGGCATCTCGGCGGCCATCGGCACGAGGTAGTCGGCCATGGTCGCGTTCACGAGCTGCCCGCGCTCGTCGTACAGGCACTGTTCGTAGAGCGCGCCGCCGATTCCCTGCACGATGCCGCCGCGCGCCTGCTCCTCCACCAGCTTCGGGTTGATGACGCGGCCGCAGTCGTCCACGCACCACATCGCGAGGAGCTTGACGAAGCCGGTGTCGGTGTCCACTTCGAGGGAACAGCCCTGAGCGCCGTTGCTGAAGACAAAAGCGTAGTCCTTGACGCGGTAGTGGCGCGTGACCACGAGTTCCGGCTGGAAGTCCACCGGCAATTCGTTGCCGCGGTAGTAGCAGATGCGCGCGAGCTCGGCGAGCGTGATGCCCTGCTCGGTTCCTTTCTTCACCACCTTGCCGTCGACGATGTCGAGCGCCGAGGCATCCGTTTTCAGGATCACCGCGCCGGCCTCGAGAATGTTGCGCTTCAGCGCGAGCCCGGCTTGGAGGACGGCCTCGCCGCCGATTCCCGCCGCGCGCGAGGCCCAGGTGCCGCCGCCGTAAGGGACCTTGTCGGTGTCGCCGGTGAGCACTCTCACGCAGCTCATCTCGACCCCGAGCGCGGTCGCGGCGATCTGCGCCATGATGGTCTCGGTTCCCTGGCCCTGCTCGGTGACGCCGGTGGCGGCGATGATCGAGCCGTTCGCGTCGAGCTTGATGGTGCAGCCGTCCTGCGCGGCGATCCTCGCGCCGCCCACGCCGTAGAACATCGGGCTCGGGTTGGTGACCTCGATGAAGGAAGAGAGCCCGATGCCGCGGTAGACGCCTTTTTTCCTGAGATCGGCTTGCTCGCGGCGCAATTCGTCGTACTTCATCAGCTCTAGGAGCTTGTCCATGCACTGGTGGTGCGACAGCGCCTCGAAGCGCATGCCCGAAGGCGACTTGCAGGGATAGGCGTCGTCGGGGATGAGGTTCCTCTTCCTCATTTCGGCGGGATCGATGCCCAGCTTCGCCGCCGCCTGGTCGACCATGTGCTCGGCCACTGCCACGGCGATTGGATGGCCCACGGCGCGGTACTGGCACATCATGGCCTTGTTCTGGAAGACCACCGTGCCCTTGGCGCGGTACTCCTTGTGCTTGTAGGGGCCGCCGGTGAGGTTCAGGACCTGGTTGCACTCGACGCCCGACGATCTCGGGAACATCGAGTACGGCCCGATGCCGGTGAGGTCGTCGATCTCCAGCGCGAGCATGTTGCCTTCGCGATCCACCGCGAGCTTCGCTTTCACGCGGTGGTCGCGCGCGTGGATGTCGGCGAGGAACGATTCGAGGCGATCGGCCGCGAATTTCACCGGCCGCCCGAGCATGAGCGAGAGCGCGCAGGCGGCGATCTCGTCGCCGTAAGTGTGGATCTTGATGCCGAAGGAGCCGCCGACGTCGCGCGCGACGATGCGCACGCGGTGCTCATCCAGCGCGAGCCGGCTCGCGATGATCCCCTGCATCATGTGCGGCGACTGCCCGCAGTGATACACGGTCATGGTTTCGTCCGCGCGGTTGTAATCGGCGAGGATGGCGCGCGGCTCCATGGTGACGCCGGTGTGGCGGCCGAAGCGGATCGTGTCCTCGACGACGAGGTGGGCCGATTTCATCGCGGCGTCCACGCCGCCTGTGTCCACGGTGCGCTGGAAGCACAGGTTGCTGTCGAATCCCTTGTGGATCTTCGGCTCGGACGGATCGAGCGCGCGCTCGGCGTCGAGCGCGGCGGGCAGGGCTTCGTACCGAATTTCCACCGCGTCGACGGCATCCTCGGCTTCGGCGCGCGATTGCGCGACGACGGCGACGATCGGCTCGCCCTGCCAGCGCGCGACTTCCATCGCTAGCGGGTACTGCGGCGGCGAGCGCATTCCCGCGAGGTGCGTGAGCACGCCGACGTAGGGTTTGCACACCATCGCGATTTCCGCGCCGGTGACGATGCGCACCACGCCCGGCATCGCCGCGGCCTTCTTCGTTTCGATCCCGACGATCCTTGCGTGCGCGTGCGGCGAGCGCACGTAGGCGACGTGCAGCATGCGCGGCAGCACGATGTCGTCGACGAATTGCCCACGCCCTTGGGTGAGCCGGCGCGCGTTCGGGCGCGTCACCGAGCGCCCGACGTAGCTGTTCGGCGCATCGAAATCGAGGTCGTTGAAGTCGATCACGACAAACCTTCGTCTATACTGACTGTGAGGGAGGCGCGATGAGAAAGGGGCTGCTTCCGGCGGTTGCCGCATTGGGGATCGCGCTCGGCGGTCCGCTCGCCGAGGCTGCGGATAACCATGGCTTCCTGCGCAGGGGCCCGTATATCGGCGGCGGTCTCGGCGGGCAATTCGGCAGCACTGCCCGTTGTCCGGAATTGAATTCCGATATCGGGATAAGGAATGTTGTCTCCTGCGATCGCAGCTACGTGGAGCACCGCGCCGGAAAGCTGTTTTTCGGCTACCAGGTGTTTCCCTACGTCGCGGTCGAGGCAAGCCACATCTGGATGGGCAAATTTATCGACACGTCGAGCGGAACCCTGTCCGGTGTTCAGACGACGAACGCCACCACGGCCAGGCCGTACGTGCTGGCGATCGACGCCGTCGGAACGTTGCCGACGAGCAACGACCTCGCGATCCTCGTCAGGCTGGGCTGGTCGGCGTGGCGCATACCCTATTCCACGACGAGCGTCGCCGCCGGCGGCTCGGTAACCGTCCGGAGCGGTACGGACTTCGGTCTGCTCGGGTTCCAAGCCGGAACCGGCGTGAAATACCTGTGGAACAGGAATCTTGAGGTGCGGGCCGAGCTCCAGGCTCTGTGGTGTTGCTCCATAAACGCGAACATCTTCCACAATAACGAAACCTGGGGCACCAGCTACCTGGCTTCGGCGAGCATGGTGTACCTTTTCCGCTAGCGTCGTTCGAGACATCAGCTCCTCGCGGTCCGCGCCTTCGCCACCGCTTCGATCGCGTCGACGATCGCCTGGTAGCCTGTGCAGCGGCAGTAGTTGCCCGAGAGATACTCGCGGATGCGCTCGCGCGACGGGTTCGGCTCGTCGCGCAAGAGCGCCTGCGCCGCCATGAGGAAGCCGGGCGTGCAGAAACCGCACTGTAGCGCGTTGGTGAGCACGAAGGCGCTCTGCAGCTCCTCGATCTCGCGCGAGTCGGACAGGCCCTCGATCGTGTCCACCGTGCAGCCGTCGACCTGCGCCGCGAACATGAGGCAGCCGCGCACGATTTCGCCGTCCACGCGCACCGTGCACGCGCCGCACACGCCGTGCTCGCAGCCGACGTGCGTGCCGGTCAGCTCCAGTTCGTATCGAAGAAAATCGGCGAGGTTGAGCCGCGCGGGCACGCTGCGCTTCACGCGCTCGGCGTTGACGGTGAGGGAAATCTCGACAGTCTCAGCCGCAGCGCTCACGACACGCCGTCCATTTGCTTGAGGACCCGGCCCGCAAGAACCTTGGCGAGATGACGCTTGGTCGCGGCGGAGGCATGCAAGTCGGCGCGCGGCGAGAGATCGGCGTCCAGCTCGCCGAGCGCGCCCTCGATCGACTTCGCCGCCGCCGGCCGCCCCTCGAGCGCGCGCTCGAACTGCGCCGCGCGCTGCGGCCGGTCGCCGACGCCGAACAGCACGACGCGCATGTCCGAAAATTTCTTCCCCTGTGTCGATCCGTGCGCGGCGACTCCGACCATGGCGTAATCCCCGTGGCGGCGCGCGAGCTCGCCGAATGCCGAGGCGTAGCCCGGTTTCGGGAGCGGAAATTCCGCGGCGACGAGCAGCTCGCCCGCTTTCAGCGCGGTGGCGTAGAGGCCCTTGAAGAAATCCTGGGCGGGGATGCGGCGCTCGCCCTTTTTTCCTGCGGCAATGAAAGTCGCGCCGAGGGCGAGCGCGCACGCCGGCAGCTCAGCCGCGGGGTCGCCGAGCGCGCAGCTGCCGCCGAAGGTGCCGCGGTTGCGGATCGCCGGGTGCGCAATGTGCGGCATCGCTGCCGCGACGAGCGGCAGGTGCCGGGCGATGTCGGCGGAGCGCTCGAGCTCGACGTGGCGCGTGAGCGCGCCGATGCGGACGTGGTTCTTCGCGACCTTGATCCCCGCAAGCGCCGCGATGCGGTTGATGTCGACGAGAACTCTAGGCGCGGCGAGGCGGAAATTCAGCATCGGCACCAGGCTCTGGCCGCCCGCGAGCACCCGCGCCTCGTCCTTGTGCTCGGCAAGAAGCGCAAGCGCCTCGGCGATGCTTGCCGGTCGCGCGTAGGCAAAGCGCGGTGCTTTCATCTCTCCTCCTCGGTAGTATTATGAAGCACGCCAAAGGAGATCGTCATGGATTACCAGGAAACCCTGCCGCACCGGGGCGTATCGCGAAAGGAAATGCTCAAGCGCGTCGCGCGCTTCAAGAAGCTGAAAGGCTCCGACGGCGGCCTGCCCGATTCGAAGATGCCCGGCTGCGAGCGCATTCTCTACAACGTCATCGGTTTCCAGCCGCCCGAGACCGAGCGCGGCGGCAAGCAGTCTCCGGTGGGCGTGAAGGCCGCGCGGATGGCCGCGATCAAGATCTCCGAGGGATTCAACCTCGGCTACTGCCGGGCGCGCCCGGGCAAGGGCCCGATGCTGCACAACCACGACACCAACGAGACCTTCATCGCCATGACCGGGACCTGGCGCGCCCTCTGGGAAAATGAGCGCGGCAAGCTCGAGCACGTGGATCTGAAGCCGCTCGACCTGATCTCGTTCCCGCCCGGCGCCATACGCCGCTTCATGAACGTGACGCGGGGACCGAGGAGCAAGTACTCGACCCTGATGTTCGTGATCGGCGGCAACGCGCCGAGCTCGGAGTTCACCAGCAAATCGATGCGCGAGATCGAGGCGGCGGGCGCGATGCCGCGGCAACGGAAAGCGGTGCGGTAATCAAACGGGTTTCCCATGGAATTCGGCGTCTTCGACCACCTGGACAGGAACGACAGCCCGCTCGACCGGTATTACCGGGAGCGGCTCGAGATCATCGAGGTCTACGAGCGCGCGGGGTTTTACTCCTATCACGTCGCGGAGCACCATCTCACCCCGCTCGGCATGGCGCCGTCGCCCTCCGTGTTCCTCGCGGCAGTCGCGCAACGCACGAAGCGCCTGCGTTTCGGCCCGATGGTCTACGTAGCGCCGCTCTATCACCCGCTGCGTCTGCTCGAGGAGATCGGCATGCTCGACCAGATGAGCGGCGGACGCCTGGACATGGCGTTCGGCCGTGGAGCCTTGCCGGCCGAGGTGCGTTTTTTCGACGTCGATCCGGCGCAATCGGAGAAGGCGTTTCAGGAAGTCGTCGACTTCGTGCTCGATGGATTGCGCGAGGGCGCGGTGACCGTAAGCGAGGAAGGCGGCCAGCAGCGACGCCTCGCGCTTCCCATCCCGCCGCTGCAGAAGCCGCATCCGCCGCTCTGGTACGGAATCCATTCGCCGCAGGCGGCCGAGCGCGCCGCACGGCGCGGCATGAACGTGCTGGGACTGGACACGGTTGCCGAGCTCAGGCCCGGCATCGACCGCTTTCGCGCGGTATGGAAGGAAGCGCGCGGGGACGCGCCGCTGCCGAAGATCGGCCTCGGCCGTTTCGTCGTGGTCGGAAAGAACGCGAACGATGCGCGTGCCTCGGCGCGCCGTGCCTACAAGCGCTGGTACGAGAGCTTCACTTTTCTTTCTTCGCTCATGGGAGTCAGCCACCGGCATTCGCGGCCGGCGGAATTCGATGCGATCGCCGAGGACGGTCGAGCCTTTGCCGGCACGCCCGAAGGCGCGGCGGAGTACGTGCAGAAACAACTGACCGCGTCGGGCGCGAACTATTTCGTCGGCCAGTTCGCCTTCGGCAACCTCACGCGGGAGGAAACGTTGCGCTCGATCGCCTTGTTCTCCGACGAAGTCATGACTATGCTCAAGCGCGCTCCCGCGCGCGCAGCCTCGGCCTAGAAGAGGAGGAAACGCGATGCGCCGTCTCCTTCTCATTCTTGGAATCGGTCTTTGCGTGCCCGCGCCGGCGCTCGCGCAAGCTTATCCGTCGAAGACGGTCAAGATCGTCGTCGGCACCTCGCCGGGCGGCTCGCCCGACGTGTTCGCGCGCCTGATCGCGCAGAAGATGAGCGAATCCTGGGGCGCGGTCGTGGTCGAGAACCGCATCGGCGCGAACGGGAATATCGCGGCGGAGATGGTCTCGAAGTCCGCGCCCGACGGCTACACCGCCTACGTCTGCGACAGCGCGATCTGGGCGATCAATCCGCAGCTGTACGCGAAAGTGCCCTACCGGCCGCTCGAGGATTTCGCAGGCGTCACCACGATCGCGACGCTGCCGACCTTCCTCACAGTGCATCCGTCGGTCCCGGCGAGCACCTACGCCGAGTTCGTCGCCTACGCCAAGCGCAATCCCGGGAAGCTCTCCTACGCTTCGGCGGGCAACGGCTCGATCCACCACATCACCGCGGAGCTGTTCAAGTCGCTCGCGGGGATCAGCATGGTGCACGTGCCCTACAAGGGAATGGGGCAGGCCGGGCCGGCCCTGATCGCGGGCGACGTGCAGGTCGCGTTCTCGAGCTACACCGCGATGGCGCAGTACGCCAGGGCGGGAAAGGTGCGCATCCTCGCCAGCGCCGACGGCAAGCGCACGCCCGCGCTGCCGGACATCCCGACCATCGCCGAGCTCGGCATCCCGGGCTTCGACATGGCCTCGATGCTGGGCGCGCTCGTTCCGGCGGGCGTGCCGCGCGACATCGTCGCGAAACTGAACGCCGGCGTCGTCGCCGCAGTCGCATCGCCCGAGGTCAACGCCAAGATCGCCGGGTTCGGCGTGCGCATCGGCACGAGCACGCCCGAGCAGTTCGACGCGCTGATGCGCGCGGAGTACGAGAAGTACGCACGCCTCGTGAAACTCTCCGGCGCCAAACTGGATTGATCGCTCAGTCTCGGGCTCTAATAAAAGCTCAGCCCGCGCAGGCCGAGCGCGCTTCGTTAATCGAGTATAGTTTGCTCGTGACAGCCGAGCTTGAAGTCCTGCAAGACGCCGTCATCCGCCTCGAGCGCGCCGGCATCGACTACATGCTCACCGGCTCGATCGCGCTCAGCTACTATGCCCAGCCGCGCATGACGCGCGACATCGATTTAGTGATCGAGCTGTCGGGGCGCGAGGCGAAGTTCGTCGCCGCGCTGTTTGCGCCCTCCTACTATGTAGCGGAGGCGGACATCGGGCGTGCGATCACCGAACACGGGATGTTCAACGTCCTGCATCTCGACAAAGTGGTCAAAATCGACTTCATCATCCGCAAGGACACGCCGTATCGTCTTCACGAGTTCGAACGCCGCCAACGGGTGCGCCTGCCTGGCTTCGAGGCGTGGATCGTGAGCAGGGAGGACTTGATTCTTTCCAAGCTCGTGTGGGCAAAGGATTCGAACTCGGAGCTTCAGCTTCGCGACGTGCGAGCGCTGCTTGCAGGCGAAGGAGATCGGACGTACCTTCGCCGCTGGGCGACGGAGCTGTCGGTAGCGCCGTTGCTGGAAGCGAGCCTCGATGCGGGACACGACACCTGAATTCGCCAGGCTGGTAGAAGACCGGTTCGCGCGCATGGCGCCGGAGGAGCGCGTTCGCGTGTGCACGGAGATGTTCGATACGGCGCAGGCCTTGGCGGCGGCGTCGATGCCGGAGAATCTCGATCCGGCCGAGCGGCGATTCCGGCTTTGCGAACGGTTCTACGGCGACCTCGCTCGTCGCGCCTTTTCCCGGCGCGGATAGACGGCTGGTGAAGCTCCCCGGCGCGAAGCTGGATTAGCGGCGGCATTGTGTTTCCTCTGCTGCAGTGAGGTCTACCCGATGTGCTTGCGCAGGAATTCGAGCGAGCGCGTGCGCGCGAGCTTCGCGCTCTCGGCGTGGTACGAGCCGCGCTGGTCGCAGTTGAAGCCGTGGCCGGCGGGATAGACGAAGGACTGCGCGCCCGGGTGCTGCGCCGCGGCCTTCTTCGCGGAGTCGATCGGGATCGACTGATCGGTCTCGCCCCAATGGAACATCACCGGGCACTTCGGTTTTTCCCCGGCGTTGTTCGGGATGCCGCCGCCGTAGTAGCACACGGCGCAGGCCAGGCCCGCGAGGCGCGCCGCCGCCATCCACGACACCGTCCCGCCCCAGCAGTAGCCGACGATGCCGACTTTCCCCGCCGACTTCACGCCGTCCCTTCCCGCGGCCGCGTCCTCGATCACGTTGTCCCAGTTCATCTTCGGGATGTAAGTGCGGCCGACTTCGATGTCAGCCTGCGAATAGCCGAGGTCCACGCCGCGCTGCGCGCGGTCGAAGAACGCCGGCGCGACCGCGAGATAGCCGTCCGCGGCGTAGCCGTCGGCGATGCTCCTGATATGGCTGTTGACCCCGAAAATTTCCTGCACCACGATCAAGCCCCCGCGCGGCTTGCCCTTGGGCTCCGCGCGATAGGCGGCGAGCTTGTGGCCGTCCGAGGCGGTCAGTTCGATCATCTTGCCCACTTTTTGTCTCCTGTAGCGTGTATTTGCGGGAGCGCAAAGTGTACTTCGTCTTTGGCATAATGTCGCCGTACCCGCTCCAGGAGCCGCACCATGCCCGTCACCGAACTCAACCACTTCCTCATTCGCGCGAACGACCTCGAGCGCACCAAGGATTTCTACTGCAAGGTGCTCGGATTCGAGGTCATGCCGCGGCCCGACTTCCCGTTTCCCGGCTACTGGCTGGGCGT
>DASPWT010000013.1:0-3675 GCA_035637655.1 Burkholderiales bacterium
CTTGTTCAGAAACTCTCTAAGGAAGACGATCAATGGCCTGGACAACCCCGATCCTCGTTGAGATCTGCATGGGCCTCGAGATCAACGGGTATTTGCCGGCCGAGTTCTGATCCGGCCCCTCTCGTCGATCCTGAATGGGACAATTGACCGCCCGTGCCCTAAGCTTGGGGGGAGGCTTTCCGCAGTGGAATTGTCGCTGCCCGACATGCCGTTTGGCATGAGTGGGTGATGCCACCGGCGAGGTCACTTTCGGCGAACTCGTCGATGACCTTGCGAAAAGCTACGCGGCCCCGCGCGAGAGAACTATCGCGGATGTCGGCACGCTGTGCGCGGTAGGCGCTGCGAAAGGCTTATGAGAGCATGCCTCGTCTTCCAGATTTCTCGGTGGTGGTCTGGCTGCGGAAGACTGACGAGTTTGCTGTGCTCAAAGCTGAGCTGCTGGGCGCTGCGGTGACCGGGCCCTACGAGTCGACAGAGTATCAAGGCATGGTCGATTTCCACTGGAGTGCCGCCAATCTCCCCGAGGCCAAGAGACTCGCGGACGCGCTGAAGGGCGCCGCACGACATCCGGAACTTGTTCTGTTACGCATCATGAGCCGGGTCGATGGCGTGGACTCGGTCTCAATCAAAGACGAGCGACGCACGAGGCACTGACTGGGAGTGCGTCTTCCGCCCGTACGCGTCTGTTGCTGCAGTGCGTGAGTCCGCACACTGCGTCGGAGGCCAACGGCTTGTTCCCGACATGGCCGCTTCGGCCTCAACAGCCGGGTTCCTCTTTCGATTTCAGAATGATCCCTCGTCCCCTGGCCATCTCCAAGTGGGCATCTGGATAAACGAACAGCACCTTTTCGAACGCCGTTTTGCAGATCAGGAGATTTTCCACACGCGCAAACTCGTCCTTCGCGCCGTGCATCCTCACGATCTTGAAGGATAGCTCTTCCACGGCGGGATGAGAATAAACTGGGAAGGAGGAGTCAATCTGCTTTTCGGGTGAAGTAGACCCGCCCCTCGGCGGGCATGAACTCGGGAATAGATCGATGCTCTCTCTCAGCTGCAAACGCGGCGAGACTGGCTTTTCCCACCTGGTCTATCTCACCGAACAGAGCACGGGCCTCTGACAGCGTGATCCATCCCCGTTCTCCGACGACTAAGGCCCTGATTGATGCCGATAACGCAAGTTCGTCAACTGCGCTGAGTCTTCGTGCGTCAGGCGGCGTAGATGTGCCGAAGGCTGCTTTAATTGTTTCCCATATTCTCATGACCGATGCCGAGATAGATAAGTGACGTGCGAAAGCCCCCGGCCAATATTAATGGACCGGGGGCTACGACGATGTGCTTGTCGGTGAGACACTGATGGCACAGCGTCACCGAACGTGAGTCTAAAGCGGTTCTCGGCTGATTTGAATCGGTGGGATTCCCATCGGGCTCGGAATGAGTAAGTCTTTGCGCATTGATTCTCCTTTTGGGGGGCTGGGATGCCGAAGGCCTATTCTTGTGACCTGCGGGAGCGCGTTATCACAGCTGTGGAGACCGGCGCGTCGCGACGCGAGGCGGCGGAACGTTTCGAGGTCAGCGTGGCGTCGGCGGTAAAGTGGCTGCAGCGCTGGTGTGAAGAGAGGACCGCCGCCCCGAAGCCGCGCGGCGGGAGCATCTCGCCGCTGGAAGAGTTCGCGGCCGAGATTTTGGATCTGATTGCCCAACAGCCGGACCTGACCTTGGTAGAAACGGCTGCAGAACTGCGCAAGCGACGGATCAAAACCAGCCGCAGCTCGCTTTGGCGTTTTCTCGACCGACACAACATCACTCTCAAAAAAAGCCCTGCAAGCAGTCGAACGGCAGCGAGCAGATGTGGCGCGAGCGCGCCGCCGGTGGATACGAGAGCAAGGTATGCTTGATCCAGCCCGTCTGGTGTTCATCGACGAGACTGCCGTCAGCACGAACATGGCGAGACTGAGAGGGCGAGCCCCGCGTGGCGTCCGGGTGATTGGCTCCGTTCCGCTTGGAAGATGGGAGACGATCACCTTCGTGGCCGCTCTGCGCCACAATAAAATGATTGCCCCAATGGTGGTCGAGGGTGCCATGACCGGAGAGATGTTCCTCGCCTATGTCGAAAACGGCTTGGTTCCGATGCTCCGGCGCAACGACATCGTCGTGATGGATAACTGCCGGGTCCATCTGGGACCTGGCATTCGCCGGGCTATCGAGAAATCGGGAGCGACACTGCGCTACCTGCCGAAATATTCGCCGGATCTCAATCCCATCGAGATGCCTTACAGCAAATTCAAGACATTCCTGCGCAAGGTGGCAGCGCGAACCGTTCCAGGCCTTAACCGAGCGATCCGCTCTTTCATCCCGCAGCTCAGTCCTCAAGAATGTGCCAACTATTTCAGGCATGCAGGCTATGCTTCAATATGATCGGAATCGGCTTTAGCGCGAGATACCGCTCATAGTTTCTTTGCGCGTTTCCAGAGCCCCTCGGTTCGGGGCGGGCGACATTCGATGTCCACTGCTTCGAGCGGTTAGCAAATGGCCTCGCCGATTGGGGGCGGTGTGTACTCATCATTGTTTTTTGGCCATTCTGCATGGCTCACTCCTTGGATCACGCCATTTTTGTCGCGCGTTGTTACTCCATTCTTTTGTTCGACCCGCGCCGCGAGCATTCTTCCATCCCGACCGCACATTGCCGCCGCCGTCGCGCGCAGTGGCGGTCAAGGACGGCGCTTCTTCAGCGCCGCCGAAGGCTTGTCCTTGACGGACGCGAGCACGGCGGCAGGCTGCCCGTGATCGGGTGGTCGGCCGCGATGATCCGAGGGGAGCCTGCCATTGGCCGCGAGCAATCGCGCGAACCACGCTTGTATTCGGTTGAACCCACATGGGGTCTCGACCATGAAGCAGTCATACGCTTCTGCGGGCAAGGCTCCGAGGCGGCGGGTCCATTCTCCCAGCGGCATTGCAGCCATAGCCGAATTCGGATTGCCGCCACCTCGGATCGTCATCGGCTACCTGGCTCATCAAACGCAGTCAGGTGCCGAACCCTGTTTGTCCTTTCTCGTTCTAGAGTGTTGCTCACTAGAGTGTTGCTCACGCCGCCGGCCGCAACTCGACACCGTCCGGCACCTCACCGGTCGTGACCAGACGCCACAGCGCTATCAGCAGCTTGCGCGCCAGTGCCACGATCATTGTCGTCTTGCGCGCGCCGCTCGGACCCTCGGTCCGCGTGCGATACCACCGCGCCAGCGCACTGTCTTTCTGGAACATCAAGAAGCGCCACGCCAACTGGATCAGCCCACGTCGTACCCGCGCATTGCCGGCCTTGGCCAGGCCCTTCTCTCGGCTTTTCAAACCGCTCTCATCGGGCGATCCCGTGAGCCCGGCATAGCGCGCCAGCGCTCTTCGATCTCGAAGCTTCCGCGACAGGATCTCCCGCACCAGCATGTCCGCCGTCTCGATACCGATACCGATCACCCTGGCGAGCAACCGCACCATCGCATGCGGCCCGGTATCCGGTGCACGCTCGAGCCGCTCGGCACGTGTCTTCTCTATCGAGCTGATCTGCTCACGGACCAATGCCAGCCGTGCCATGTCGCGCCGGAACTCCTCGATGATGTTTGCCGGCAGGCCCGTGCCCTCCGCGGTCCGCAGACCTGCCAGACGCTCTGGAGCCTTACGCAGATG
>DASPWT010000014.1:0-2691 GCA_035637655.1 Burkholderiales bacterium
GGCGGTCAGCTCACCATCACCACCGATGTCGAGAACTATCCCGGCTTCGCCGATGTCATCCAGGGCCCCTGGCTGATGGAGCAGATGCAAAAGCAGGCCGAGCATGTGGGGACCAAGCTCGTCGCCGACCATGTGAGCAAAGTCGATCTCCACCGCCGGCCGTTCCGGATCGAGTGCGATTCCGGCGATCAGTACATCGCCGACAGCGTGGTTGTGGCGACCGGCGCGCAGGCGCGCTGGCTCAATTTGCCGTCCGAGCAGAAATTCAAGGGCTACGGGGTTTCCGCCTGCGCGACCTGCGATGGCTTCTTCTACCGCGGCAAGGAGGTGCTGGTGATCGGCGGCGGCAACACCGCGGTCGAGGAGGCGCTGTTCCTCACCAATTTCGCTTCCGGCGTCGCGGTCGTGCACCGCCGCGACAGCTTCCGCGCGGAGAAGATTCTGCAGGATCGTCTGTTCAAGAATCCGAAGATTTCGGTGATCTGGGACAGCGTGCTGGAAGACGTGGTGGGCGAGGAAAGTCCGCTCAAGGTGAAGGGAGCGATCCTGCGCAACGTCAAGACCGGTGCGCTCACCGAGCGAAGGGCGGACGGCGTATTCGTCGCCATCGGCCACACCCCCGCCTCCGAACTGTTCGTTGGGCAATTGGATATGAAGCCCTCTGGCTACATCAAGACCGCGCCGTTCTCGACGGCGACTTCGGTGCGGGGCGTGTTCGCCGCCGGCGACGTCACCGACGATGTTTACCGCCAGGCAGTAACCGCTGCCGGGCAGGGCTGCATGGCAGCGCTCGAAACCGAGCGCTTTCTCGCCTTGCAGGGGGAGGCGGAGCCGGCGGTCGCGGCGGAGTGAAGGCTCGAGTGCGCACATGAGCATGGATTGGGACAAACTCAAGGTTTTCCACGCCGCCGCCGAGGCGGGCAGCTTCACGCATGCCGGCGAGCAGCTCGGGCTCTCGCAATCGGCGGTGTCGCGACAGGTGTCGGCCCTCGAGCAGGAGCTGGGCGTCTCGCTGTTCCACCGCCATGCGCGCGGGCTCATTCTGACCGAGCAGGGCGAGTTGCTCCATCACACGGCGCATGACGTGTTCATGAAGCTCGAAGCCGCGCGCGCCAAGCTCACCGACAGCCGCGAGCGGCCGAACGGCGAGCTGCGGGTAACGACGACGCCCGGGATCGGCGTGCACTGGCTCACCCCGCGCTTGGGCGAGTTCATCGAGCTTTATCCCGACGTTCGGGTCACGCTGCTCACCACGGACGAGGAACTCGACCTGGCGATGCGGGAGGCGGATGTGGCGATTCGCTTACGTCTGCCGACGCAGCCGGACTTGATTCAGCGCAAGCTGTTCTCCGTGCGCTTTCATGCCTACGCCTCGCCGGAATACATCAAGCGGTACGGCACGCCGCGCACGCTCGACGACCTCGACAACCATCGCATCTTGCTGTTGGGCGGCAGCACTGTGCCGAATTATCTCGAGAACCGACGCTGGCTGATCGAGGTCGCGCGCAACGGCAAGGGTCCGCGCACCCCGGCGCTGACCATCAACAACGTGCTCGGCGTTCTGCGCGCATGCCAGCGCGGCATCGGCGTCGCCCTGCTGCCGGACTACCTGGTCGAGGAGAATGGCGGGTTGGTGCAATTATTCGGCGAGTCCGACACCATCGCGCTCGACGCCTATTTCGTTTATCCGGAAGAACTCAAGACCGTCGCGCGGGTGCAGGTGTTCCGCGACTTTCTGGTCGCCAAAGCGCAGCGCTGGCATTTCTAACCTGAAATTGTCGCGCCGCGACCGGGACATCTCGCGTGCCTAACGGTTGCCGCATGGCTGGCATGCAACCCTTTGCATTGTGTGGAAAAATTGCCGCGGCATACTGCGCCCCACTGGCGGCCGACGGTTGCCCATCCTCCCAGATTGCAATCGTAGCGCCGTCAGCTGTTCCCCTCTGGAAGGTGATTGTCGGCCCCCGCGCCGACGAACTACAACCGGACCCGCAAGGGTCCGGTTTTTCATTGGGGTCGCCTACCTCAGGTGCTTGCGCGGCAGCCGGCCCCGCCTTACCTTGTTTCTCTTACGAGACGCGAGGCGACCAATGGCCTGGACAACCCCGACCCTCGTTGAGATCTGCGTCGGCCTGGAGATCAACGGGTATTTGCCGGCCGAGCTCTGATCTGGCCCATTTGCGTCGATCCTGAATGGGGCGACTGACCGCCCTCGTGCTAGGTTCGGCGGCGGGAGGAGGCTTTCCGCAGTGGAATTGTCGCTGCCCGACATGCCGTTTGGCATGGGCGGGCGACGCACGCGTGCGGCCGCGCACGCAGGCGAGCCTCGCGGTCAGCGCCGACGGCGAAAACTGGCTGTTAATCAACGCTTCCCCCGACCTTCCCCAACAGCTTCGCCAAACGAAGGCCCTGCATCCGCGTAACGGGATCCGCGGAAGCCCCGTCAAAGCGGTATTGCTCACGGGCGCCGAGATCGATCAGGTCGCGGGCCTGCTGAGCCTGCGCGAACGCGAGCCCTTCCTGCTGTGCGCCACCGCAGTCACGCTGGCTGCGCTCGCCGAGAACGCCGTGTTCGGCGTGCTGGCGCCCGACGTGGTGACTCGCAAGGCGCTCGTTCCCGCCGCCCCGCTTGCGCTTCCCGGCGGACTGCAGGCGCAGCTGTTCACGGTGCCGGGCAAGGTGCCGCTCTAT
>DASPWT010000015.1:0-12840 GCA_035637655.1 Burkholderiales bacterium
GTCGATCCCCACTCGCCGGGGATGATCCGCGCAATCGGCCCGCTCGTGAACCTCCAGCCCTTCTACGACGCCTTCGGCATCCGGGAAGGCGACCCGATGTGGCGCAGGCCCGAGGACCGGGCCAAAATCTGGTGAGAAAGCTTTTCCTTCTCCTGTCGCTCGCCTCGTGTCCGGTCTTTGCCGCGGAAACGCCGCTCGCCTCGCTTCCCTACACGCCCGGCCTCGACGTGAGCGCAATGGACAAGTCCGCCGACCCCTGCGTCGACTTCTACCGGTACGCCTGCGGCGGATGGATCAAGAACAACCCCATCCCTCCCGACGAGTCGCGCTGGAGCGTGTACGGCAAGCTCGCGCGCGAGAACCAGCGCTTCCTCTGGGGAATTCTCGAGGGACTCGCGAAGAACGGCGCCGGCCGGAGCGCCGCGCAGCAGAAGATCGGGGACTATTTCGCCGCATGCATGGACGAAGCCACTGTCGAGAAATCGGGCGGGCGGCCCCTGAAGCCGCATCTCGACCGGATATTCAGGATGAAATCGAAGCGCGATCTCCCCGCGGTGCTCGCCCGACTGCATATCGAGACCGCGAGCGGCGCGTTCTTCGGCTTCGATTCGAATCAGGACTACGCGGACGCAACCCGGGTGATCGCGTTCGCCGGCGCGGGCGGCCTCGGCCTGCCGGACCGCGACTTCTACACGAAAGACGACGACAAGTCGAAGGAGCTCCGCACCCGCTACGCGGCCCATGTCGCGCGCATGTTCGGGCTTCTCGGCGACCCGCCCGGCGCGGCAAGACGCGAAGCCGCCAAGGTCATCGAGATCGAAACGAAGCTCGCCAAGGCCTCGCTCACCCGCACGCAGCGCCGCGATCCCTACCAGCTCTTCCACAAGACGGACGCAAAGGGTTTGAAGGCGCTCACGCCGCGATTCGATTGGGACCTCTACCTCGAGACCGCCGGCCTCTCCGGGTTGAACGCGTTCAACGTCACCGAGCCTGAGTTCTACCGGGAGCTGGACAGGCAATGGCGCTCGCTCTCCCTCGCCGACATCAAGACCTATCTGCGCTGGCACGCCGCCCATACGAGCGCGCCGTTCTTGTCTTCCGCCTTCGTAAACGAGGATTTCGATTTCTTCGGCAGGACGCTCTACGGCATTCCCGAGTTGAAGCCCCGCTGGAAGCGCTGCGTCGCGCTGGTCGATGCGCAACTGGGCGAAGCGCTCGGCGAGGAGTTCGTGAGCCGCGCCTTCAGCCCGGAGCTGAAACGGAAGACTCTGCACATGACAAGCCAGATCGAGCAGGCGATGCACGACGACATCGTCAATCTCGACTGGATGAGCGCCGCGACCAAGCAAAGAGCCTTGGAGAAACTGCACGCCATCGTGAACAAGATCGGATACCCGGACAAGTGGCGCGATTACGGATCGGTGGAGGTGAGGCGCGACGATTTCTTCGGCAACGTGGCGCGAGCCAACCTGTTCGAGTCGCGGCGTAGTCTGGCCAAGATCGGCAAGCCGCTCGATCGCGGCGAGTGGAGAATGACGCCGCCGACGGTGAATGCCTACTACGACCCGCAGATGAACGACATCAACTTCGCCGCGGGCGTGCTGCAGCCGCCCCTGTACGATCCGAAAATGGACGACGCGCCCAACTACGGTAACACCGGCGGCACCATCGGCCACGAACTGACGCACGGCTTCGACGACCATGGACGCCAGTTCGACGCGCAGGGCAATCTCAAGGACTGGTGGACGGAGAAGGACGCGAGGGAGTTCAACGACCGCGCGCAGTGCATCGTCGATCAATACGCGCAGTACACGATCGTCGACGACATCAGGATCAACAGCAGGCTGACCGAAGGCGAGGACATCGCCGACTTGGGCGGGCTGGTGCTCGCCTGGCTCGCCTGGAAAGCCGAGACGGCCGGTGCCAACCTGGAGAGCCGGGAGGGCTTCACTCCCGAGCAGCGTTTCTTCGTCGGATATGCGCAGTGGGCCTGCGAGAGCCACCGCCCGGAGGATCTGCGGGCGAGGGCTTTGACCGACGCGCACTCGCCCGGCAAGTACCGCGTCAACGGTTTGGTGGTGAACATGCCCGAGTTCGAGCAGGCGTTCTCGTGCAAGGCCGGCCAGCCGATGGTCCGCGAGAACCGCTGCCGCGTGTGGTAGCAAACCCGCTGATCCTCGCGTGCCTCGCCGCCACCTGGCTCATCTGGGGCTCGACTTATCTCGCGATCAAATGGGCGCTCGTCAGCCTGCCCCCGTTTTTCCAGATGGGGACGCGCTTCCTCGTGGCGGGAGCGCTCCTCATGGCGTGGATGCGCCTCGTGCGCAAGGCGAGCTGGCCCACGCGCGCGCAGTGGCGCCACGCGTTCTGGGTGGGAACGCTGATGCTGGGGGGCGGCATGGGCAGCACCGCCTATGCCGAGCAGTCGGTGGAGTCCGGGCTGGTGGTGGCTTTCATCGCCGTGGTGCCGATCATGATCGCGGCGATCAACATGGTCTGGAAGGTGTATCCCTCGAGGCTGGAAGCGACCGGCATCGCGGTGGGACTCGCCGGCGTCTTGATGCTGACGCAAGGCGCGGGCTTCCGGGCGTCACCGCAGGGCCTCTTCGCGATCGCCGTGGCCTGCTTGAGCTGGTCGGCAGGCAGCGTGATGAGCCAGCGCCGCTGGACGCTCGCTCCGGGGGCCACGGGTTTCGCGAGCGAGATGCTGTGCGGCGGCTGCGCCTTGATGCTGATGTCGCTCGCCGCCGGCGAGCCGGCAAGCGTGGCTTCGAACTGGCCGTTTCACGCGAAGGCCGTGCTCGCATGGGCCTACCTCGTGGTTTTCGGGTCCTTGCTGGCTTTCAACGCCTACATGGTGCTGCTCGCGCGTGCGTCGGGCGGCCTCGCGTCGAGCTACACCTTCGTCAACCCCGTCATCGCGATGCTGCTCG
The DNA here is from genome assembly GCA_035637655.1 of Burkholderiales bacterium. Taxonomy (GTDB): domain Bacteria; phylum Pseudomonadota; class Gammaproteobacteria; order Burkholderiales; family SG8-39; genus VBDM01. Next base: position 2,934 of record DASPWT010000015.1, read on the forward strand.
GCGTGTGGCTGGCGGGCGAAGTCGTCACCGGCTTCGAGTGGGCGTCGACCGCGGTGATCGTGCTGGGTGTGATCCTGCTGATCGTAAGGCGTTCGCGCTGAGGGCGTGAAGGCTGGTAGGCCGTGCAGGAGTCGAACCTGCGACCAACGGATTAAAAGTCCGCTGCTCTACCAACTGAGCTAACGGCCCGGAAAGGAGCGCGATTCTATTATGTCGCGCGAGCGAGCGTCAACGTAAATGCGCGCTCGTGCGGCGATCCAGCGCTCATGCCTGCCGCATCAGCCGCCAGTACTGGATTTTCATCGTGAGCGCCGCGCCGGCGATGATAGCGAAGAACGCGAGGAACGAGCCGAGCGCGAGCGTGGAAAGGCCCGATATTCCCTGGCCGATCGTGCAGCCGAGCGCGAGCACGCCGCCGAAGCCCATCAGCGCGCCGCCGACCAGGTGGTTGATCAAGTCCTCGGCGTCGCGAAAGCTCTCCAGGCGGAACGACCGGGTCGCGAGCGACCAGGCGAGCGAGCCCGCGAACATCCCGAGCACCGTCGCGATGCCGAAAGTCATCACGCGGCTCTTGTCGCTCCACAAGAGGAGAAGCTCGAGAAAGTAGGCTTGCGGCGCGACGAAGGAGAGCGACTCCATGCGCCCGGAATTGGTGGCGAGGAACTTTTCCTCGAGCGTGAGCGGGTCCTCGGCGAGATACCCGAGGTGCCCCGACAGAAACCATCCGCCGACGACCACCAGCCCGACCACCACGCCGCCCAGCACGTTGTCGAAGGACCGGAATTCCCGGGCCCGGAACACGAACGCGAGCAGGCCTCCCGCGATCACGAGTCCGAGGGGGCCGAGCACGGCTTTCTTCTCGAAGCCGAGCGGGCCGGCAATGAGCGACGGAAGATCCTGCCCTCCCGCGAGCGTCGCCCCCACGGAATCGAGCGCCGCCACGCGAAACACCCCGAGGATTCCCTTGAGCGTCATGTAGGCGGTGATCGCCAGCACGATCGCGACGACGAGCGATTTGAGGTTGCCCGTGCCGATGCGGATCAGCGTCCTGGAGCCGCAGCCCGAGGCCAGCGTCATGCCGATCCCGAACAGCAAGCCGCCCAGGACGTAGGAAAGCCAGGTGAACCGGGGCGAGGTGTAGATCGTCTTGGAGAGGTCGACGAGCCCCGCGAGATGCAGGCCGCTTGCGCCCGCGGTTGCCACCGCGATGGCGAGGAGCCACATGCGCATGCGGTTCCAGTCGCCCATGTTGACCACGTCCGAAACCGCCCCCATGGTGCAGAAGTGCGTCTTGTTGCCCACAGCGCCGAAGAGAAACGCGAGCGCAAAGGCCCCCCACACGACCACCGAGGCGAGCGCTGCCGGATTGGATTCGGTCAAGAGACCTCGATTCGGAAGGGCCCCGCGACGGGGCGCCGGGATTCGCGGCGGCCGGCTATTTTTTCTGTACGAGGCGCTGCTTGGCCTGCTCGGCCGCCGAGCTCGAGGGATACCTCTTGACGAGCGCGCGCAGCGTCTCCCGCGCCGCCGGGCTCTCCCCCAGCTCCGACTGGGAGCTCGCGATGTTGAGCAGCGCATCGGGCGCCTTGGAATTCTCCGGCCAGAGCTTGACCACTTTGCGCTGGGCGGCGATGGCGGACTTGTAGTCGCGCATCGCGTAGTAGGCATTGCCGATCCAGTACTGCGCCGAAGGCACGAGCTCGCTGCTTGCGAAATTGCTCATGAAATTCTGGAAGCTGGTGATGGCGAGCTGGTAGTTGCCGAGCTTGAACTGGTTGAGCGCGGTCTCGTAGGCCTGCTTCTCGGCGGCGGCGCTGCGCTCGCCCTGGCTCAGCTTGTCCTGCAGCTGCGTCTGCGTCTGCTCGAGCCTTCTCAGGCGGGTGTCCAGGTCGACATAGAGGTCTTTCTGGCGGCGCTCGAGGGTCTCGGTCTGGTTCGCGAGCACTTCGATCTGTCCGCGCAGCTTAGCGAGGTCCTGCCTGAGCGACTCGATCAGCTGGGCGAGATCCACGACCCGGTTCTGCCCGGAGGAATCCATCTGCCCGAGCCGCGCTTCGATCGCGGAGAGGCGCTCCTCGACCGACTTCTGGCGCGCCTCGACCTGGTTTCTCAGCTGGAAGATCTGCTTGCGCGCCTCGTCGTCGTCGAACAGGGCCGCATGGGCCGCGCCCGCGAGAAGCGCGGCCCAAACCGCAAGCGTGATCCGCAACCGCATCGCTTAGGTCCTTTAGTATTCTCCGCCGTAGAGCATGTCGCTGCGACGGTTTTGCGACCAGCAGCCTTCGTTGTGATCGACGCAGCGCGGTTTTTCCTCGCCGAGGCTGACCGGTTCGACCTGTGCTTCGGTCGCCCCCATCAGCACGAGCATGCGCTTCACCCCTTCGGCCCTGCGTTGCCCGAGCGCGATGTTGTATTCGCGGCTGCCGCGCTCGTCGCAGTTGCCCTGGACGAGCATCTTCTTGCCGCGGTTCTCGGCGAGATACTTGCCGTGGGCCTGCAGCACCGGGCGGTACTCGTCCTTGATGTCGTACTTGTCGTACTCGTAGAAAACCGAGCGCTTCGACAGACCGCTGTTCGGGTCCTTCAGCGGATCGATCTGCACCGCGGGAGGCTGGACCGGGCGCACAGGCGGCTGGGCTTGCACAGGCGGCGGTGCGGGGGGGACGGGCTTTTCGGTTTCGACGGGCGCGCTCGCGCAGCCGTAGAGCAGCGCCAGGGTCAAAGCGGAAAACAATGCCTTCTTCATGACACCTCCTTGAGTGCTTAACACGCTCCCCTAAATCGCGGCCGCAGCGTTCTATGCGTTACGGCCCTCAGTTGCCCAAAAACGGCCCCCAGGACGGCTCGCGCACATCGGCCGCCTGGATGCCCAGCCGCTGCTTGAAGCGGCCGTCGCTCGATACCGCGGCAAGCACGCCGCGGTTGTCGACGTCGGTTGCATACAGAATGATCCGCCCGTTCGGCGCGAAGCTCGGAGACTCGTCGCGTTGCCCGTCCGTCAAGGTCTGGACCTGCTTGCTGTCGAGGTCCATGACCATCAGCTGGAAACGCCCGCTGACGCGCGAAATATACGCGAGCATCTTGCCGTCCGGGCCGATGCGCGGGGATACATTGTAATCGCCTTCGAAGGTCACGCGCACGGGCTCCCCCCCGCTCGCCGGCATGCGGTAGATCTGCGGGCTGCCCCCTCTGTCCGAGGTGAAATAGATGGATTGACCATCGGGAGTGAAAAATGGTTCCGTGTCGATGCCTCCCGAAGACGTGATTCGCCGCAAATTGGTCCCGTCGGCGTTCATCAGGTAGATCTGCGAGCCTCCATCCTTGGTGAGCACGGCCGCGAGCTGCCTGCCGTCCGGCGACCATGCCGGCGCGCTGTTCGAGCCCCTGTAGTTCGCGACCGGCGCGGGCTGCTTGCTCGCGGTGAGGTTCTGCACGAACAGGATCGGCTTCTTGTTCTGAAACGAGACGTAGGCCATGCGCGCGCCGTCGGGCGACCAGGCGGGCGACATGATCGGTTCGGGGGAAATCAGGATCGACTGGGCGTTCTGCCCGTCCGCGTCCGCGACGCGCAGCTCATAGCGCGGGCCCTGTTTCACGATGTAGGCGATTCTCGTGCTGAACACGCCGCGCTCGCCGGTCATCTTCTCGTAGATGAAATCGGCGATCTTGTGAGCCGTGAGCCGGGTCTGCGCGGCGGTCAGGGTGAACGCGATGCCGCCGATCTGGGACTGCTTGGGCACATCGAGCAGCCGAAAACGCACCTCGAACCTTCCGTCGGGAAGCCGCTGCGCCTGCCCGATGACCAGGGCGTCGGCAAGGCGGCTCTTCCATTCGGGGAAATTGACCTGCGCGATCTCGGTGGGCGGAGGACCGACTCCGCCGACGAATATCGCGCGGAAGCGGCCGCTTCGCGAGAGGTCCTGCTCGACGATTTCCGTGATGCTCTGTGGCAGCGCGGACTCCCCCGCGAACGGAAGCACCGCGATGGGAATCTGGTTGGCGCCGCCCCCTATGATTTCGATGGTGAGCTGGGCCCGGGCGGCGCCGGTCAGGAAGAGCAATGCCGCGACAAACGTTGCGGGCCGTGTCATCAGGGGTCGCAGTATACCTTCATATCTCCCCTATTCCTGCGGTCTGAACTTGAGCTGCAATTCCCGCATGAACTGATCGGGACGGTCGGGCCTGGGCAAAGGCGAGCTATTCAGTATCGCCCGCTCGACCGCGTCGTCGTAGGCCTTGTTGCCGCTCGATTTTCTGAGCCGCGCGGAGAACACTTCGCCCGTGGGCAGCTGTACGACATCGAAGATCACCTCCGGGTTTCCCTTGAGTTCGGTCGGCGGAACGACCTTGGACCAGATTCGCGCCCGAATTTTTTCTATGTACCGGGGGTCGCCCGCAGGAAGGGCGGGCGATGCAAATTGCTTCAGCGCCTCCTGCCGCTCGCGGGTCCGGCTGAGCGCCTGCTGTTCCTGCGCGAGCTGCTCCCGGATGCGCCGGGTGGTGTCGAACTTGAGCGGCGGCTCCTCCTTCTTCTTCTCGAGCTTCTTTTCACGCTCGATCGCGATGTCGGGCTTCGCCGCCTTCTGCTCGGCCTTGGGCTCCGGCTTCGGCTGCGGCTTGACATCGGGCTTGGGTTCGACCTCGGGCTCGGGTGGCTGGATCGCCGGCAACTCGCTCCACAGTTCGGCCACGACAGGGTCCGGGTGCTTCGCCTGCCAGCGCAACCCGAAAACCAGCACGGCGAAGAGCACCCCGTGCACCAGCAGCGACAGCGCCGCGGGTGCCGCGCCACCCGGTTCGTCCGCGGGAATCGCGTAGCTCATTCAGGTGGCGGGTTTCACGAGCAGCCCGACGCGCCGGATGTTGTGCCGCTGCAGCTCGTCCATCACTTTCAGGACCGCCTCGTAGCGCACGTCCTTGTCTGCGGAGATCACCACCGGCTGATCGGCGTTTTTCTTCTGCAGCTCCCGCAGCGCCGCGACCAGCTGCGCCGTGGACACAGCGCGCTCGTCCGCCCTGCCCTTGTTGCGCTCGCGCAGCATCAGCGACTGGTCGCGCCGCACGATCACCTCGAGCGGCGTCGCCGGGGCTTGCGAGGACTTGCCCACGCTCGGCAGGTCGATCACGCCCGGATTCACGAGCGGCGCGGTGACCATGAAGATGACGAGCAATACCAGCATCACGTCCACGTACGGGACGATGTTGATCTCGTTCATGAGGCGGCGCGAGCGCACGGCCTTCAGGCCCCCTTCGCTTCGTGCGCGCCCGCAAGTCTCGCCTGGGCCTGCCGCTGCAGGATGTTGGAGAACTCCTCCATGAAGCTCTCGAATCGGACGGCGAGGCGATCGACGTCGTGGGAGAAGCGGTTGTAGGCCACCACGGCAGGTATGGCCGCGAACAGGCCGATCGCTGTGGCAACCAGGGCCTCGGCGATCCCCGGAGCGACCGCGGCGAGGGTCGCCTGCGCCATGTTGGCGAGGCCGCGGAACGCGTGCATGATGCCCCATACGGTGCCGAGGAGCCCCACGTAGGGACTCACCGAACCGACCGAGGCGAGGAAGGCGAGACTGGCTTCGAGGCGGTCCATCTCGCGCTGATAAGTCGCGCGCATCGCGCGGCGCGCCCCGTCCACCATGAGGCTGGGGTCGGCGACGCCGCGCTGGTTTTTCAGTTTCGAAAACTCCCGGAACCCGGCCTCGAAAATCCGCTCGAGGCTGCCGGTCGAATGCCGGTGGTTCACCGCGCTCTGGAACAGCTCGGCGAGGTCCGAGCCGCTCCAGAAGTCGCGCTCGAATTGTTCGGTCCTGCTCTGGGCGCGGCCGATGGTGAAGAGCTTGAGGAAGATGAAGTACCAGGACATGAAGGACACGACGAGGAGCAGCAGCACCACGAGCTGAACGACGAGGCTCGCGCTCGAGATCATCGCGAGGATCGAGAGGTCCTGGATTGTGCTCATCGCAATCCCTCTAGTTTTTTTCGGATCGCCTCAGGCACCGCGACGGGCCTGTAGCTCTTCGCGCTGACGCACGCCAGGCTCAGCTCGGCGCTCGCCAGCACCTCCTCCCCGCGCATGACTGTCTGATCGAACTCGAGCCGCGCCCGGCCTGCACGCTTCACCTGCGCGGTCACGGTCAGCAGATCATTCAGCAGCGCCGGCCTATGGTAGGCGATTTGCGCCGAATGCACCACAAAGAGGACATGGTCCCGGCGGGCGAGCTCCCCCAGATCGAACCCCTGCGATTGCAGCAGCTCGGTGCGCGCGCATTCCATGAACGAGAAATAGTTGGCATGGAACACCACGCCGCCGGCGTCGGTGTGCTGGTAGTAGACGCGAAGCGGCCAGGAGAAGGGCCCGGAGTTTCCGGTCATTGTCCGAACAGCGCCCCGGAATCGGACTGCTTCGGGGCGGAGAGGCCCAGGTGGCGGTAGGCGGAAACGGTCGCGACGCGCCCGCGCGGGGTGCGCTGCAAATAGCCCTGCTGGATGAGATACGGCTCGAGCACGTCCTCGATCGTGTCGGCCTCCTCGCCGATCGCATGCGCGAGGTTCTCCAGGCCCACCGGGCCGCCCGAGAATTTCTCGATCACCGCCAGCAGGAGTTTCCTGTCCATCACGTCCAGGCCCAGCACGTCCACGTCGAGCATTTTCAGGGCGGCGTCCGCGACCTCGCGCGTGATCGACCCTTGGGCGCGCACCTGCGCAAAATCGCGAACGCGGCGAAGCAGCCGGTTCGAGACGCGCGGGGTGCCGCGCGAGCGCTTGGCGATTTCGAACGCGCCTTCCGCGGCGACTTCCACTTTGAGCAGCCCCGCGGAACGGTTGACGATCTTCTGCAGCTCGGCGTCCGTATAGAACTCCAGCCGCGCGACGATGCCGAAACGGTCGCGAAGCGGATTGGTCAGCATGCCCGCGCGGGTGGTCGCGCCGACGAGCGTAAACGGAGGCAGGTCGAGCTTCACCGAGCGCGCGGCCGGGCCCTCGCCGATCATGATGTCGATCTGGTAGTCCTCGAGCGCGGGGTAGAGGATTTCTTCGACGACCGGCGCCAGGCGGTGGATCTCGTCGATGAAGAGCACGTCGTTCGGCTCGAGGTTGGTGAGGATCGCGGCGAGGTCGCCCGGGCGCTCGAGCACCGGGCCGGAAGTCTGGCGCAGGTTCACGCCCATCTCGCGCGCGATGATGTGCGCGAGCGTCGTCTTCCCGAGCCCCGGCGGTCCGAACAGGAGCACGTGATCGAGCGCTTCCTTCCGGTTCCTCGCCGCCTCGACGAAGATCGAAAGCTGCCCGCGTATCTTTTCCTGGCCGACGTACTCGGCGAGCGATTTGGGACGCAGCGACCGCTCGAAGGCCTCTTCCTGGGGCGAGACGGGGGCCGCCGAGATCAGGCGGTCGGTTTCGATGGCCATCCCGCTATCTTACCGCCCGTTGTTTCATGCCTTCGACAGCGATCTCAGAGCCTGCCTGATGCCCTCGGAAACCGAGAGTCCATCGGGCAAATGCTTCAGCGCAAGCTGCGCTTCCTTGTCGCTGTAGCCGAGCGCGAGGAGCGCGGTCATGACGTCGCTCGCCACGGGCCTGGGCCGGTTGACGGCGACCCCGCTCAGCGCTTCGGCGCCGAGCCTGCCTTTCAGCTCGAGCAGCAGGCGCTCGGCGGTTTTCTTGCCGATGCCGGGGATTTTCACCAGGCGCCCCGATTCCTGCGCGACGACCGCTGCGACGAGCTCCGCAACGCTCAATCCGGAAAGCACCGCGAGCGCGGTGCGCGCGCCGACGCCCGAGATCTTCAGCAACTGCCGGAAGGCGCGCCGCTCCGCTTCGGTGCCGAAGCCGTAGAGAAGATGCGCATCCTCGCGCACCACGAGGTGCGTGAGCAAGGTCACGCGCTCGCCGGACGCGGGCAGGTTGTAGAAGGTGCTCATCGGCACCTCGACTTCGTAGCCGACGCCGCCCGCTTCCACCAGGATCTGCGGCGGGTTTTTCTCCAGAAGCATCCCCGCGAGCCTGCCGATCATACGAGCCTGCCTCTCTTCACGCGAAATCCGCTCGTGGAAATCGCGCCCAGGCCCTGCCCGCCGTGCGCGTGGCAAATGGCGCAGGCGAGCGCGTCCGCTGCGTCGGCGGAGGGCGCGCCGGCAAGCCCGAGGAGCCGCTTCACCATTTCCTGCACCTGCTCCTTTTTTGCATGGCCGTTGCCGACCACGGCCTGCTTGACCTGGAGCGCGGTGTACTCGGAAACCGGCAGGCCCGCGTCCACGGCGGCGCAGATCGCGGTGCCGCGCGCCTGGCCGAGCGCGAGCGTCGATGCGGGATTGATGCTGACGAAGACTTTCTCGAGCGCGATCTGCTGCGGCTGATGCTGTGCGATGACTTCGCGCAGGTTCTCGAGGATGATTTTCAGGCGCTCCGGCAGGCCGGCGTCTCCGGATTTGATGCAACCGCTGGCGACATAAGCGAGCTTGCTGCCGTTTTTCTCGATGATCCCGAACCCGGTGATGCGCAAACCCGGGTCGATGCCTAGGATCCTGAGCGGGGGACCGGCCATTGCCCCGCATTATAGTCGTTCGACGGGCGCTACTGATCGATCACCGCGGTGGTGTAGACGTCCTGCACGTCGTCGAGGTTCTCCAGCGCATCGAGGAGCTTCTGCATCCGCCCTCCTTCATCGCCTTTCAGGAGGTTTTCGACGGTGGGCTTCATCGTGAGTTCGGCGAGCTCGGGCTTGAGCCCCGCTCTTGCGAGTCCGTCCTTCACCGCGGTGAAATCGGCGGGCGCGCAGATCACTTCCACCGAGCCGTCGTCGTTCCTGACCACGTCCTCGGCGCCGGCGTCGAGCGCGGCTTCCATGACTTTTTCTTCGCTCGTCCCGGGGGCGAAGACGAACTGCCCGCAGTGCTTGAACAGGAACGCCACCGAGCCGTCGGTGCCGAGGTTGCCGCCGTTCTTCGCGAATGCGTGACGCACCTCCGCCACGGTGCGGGTGCGGTTGTCGGTCATGCAATCCACCATCACCGCCGCGCCTCCCGTGCCGTAGCCCTCGTAGCGGATCTCCTCGTAGGCGACGCCCTCCAGGCCGCCCGCGCCGCGCTTCGCCGCGCGCTCGATCGTGTCCCTGGGCATGTTCGCGTCGTACGCCTTGTCGATCGCAAGGCGCAGCCGCGGATTCATCGCCGGATCGGCACCGCCCAGGCGCGCGGCAACCGTGACCTCCTTGATGAGGCGCGTGAAGATCTTGCCCTTCTTGGCATCGGCCGCGGCCTTCTTGTGCTTGACGTTGGCCCATCGGGAATGTCCTGCCATGGCGGAGCGGCGCGTCTTGAGTTCGGGAAGGCCTATAATTTTATCATCCGCTTCTCGCGCCGAACCAATTCGTTTTCATGCCCGAACCCCTGCGGTGACCTCCGCGGCCTCCTACCGCGCCATCGGCGTCGCGATGGCGATCGCGGGCGTCGTGTGCTTCTCGCTGCGCCCCATCCTGATCAAGCTCGCCTACGGCTACGTCGTCGACCCGATCACGCTGCTCGCGCTGCGCATGATCTTCTCGCTGCCCTTCTTTCTCGCGGCCGCGGCCTGGGTCGGGCGCGACGCGACCCGCAACCGCCTCACCCGGCGCGACGTCTGGGCGATCGTCTTTCTGGGATTCATCGGGTATTACTTGGCGAGCTTCGTCGACTTTCTGGGTCTGCAGTACGTCTCGGCGGGACTGGGCCGCCTGATCCTGTTCCTGTATCCCACGCTGGTCGTCGTGCTGACGATGGTTTTCCTGCACAGGCGCCCGAGCATCCGGGAGAGCGTCGCGCTGGTCCTCAGCTACTCCGGCATCGCACTGGTGATGTCCACCCTGCTCGGGGACGGCAACGCGGACCTGCCGTTGGGCGCAGCCCTGTGTTTCGCGAGCGCGACAGGCTAC
>DASPWT010000016.1:0-7957 GCA_035637655.1 Burkholderiales bacterium
TACGGCGATCTCGTCGAGATGGGCGTCGTCGACCCGACCAAGGTCGCGCGCACGGCGCTGCAGAATGCGGCTTCCGTCGCCGGCCTGCTGCTCACCACCGAAGCGATGGTGGCCGAGCTGGTGGAGGAGAAAGAGGGCGCCGGCCCCGGCGGCCACGGCATGGGCGGTATGGGTGGCATGCCAGGGATGGATATGTAAGTCCAGCCCGGATTCAGGCGAGCTTTAGCGGAGCGTCAACGACGATCAGGCCGCGAAGAAAGAGAAGGTTGCGGAGACAGCCAGTTTTTTTTGCGTAGGAGGAGTTTCGCGGTTTCTTGGCGATCCCCGGCACCCGACCGGATGTCGGGCTTTTTTTGTCCGCTGAGGGTCAGGCATGATATCCAGTCCGCACCATGCATGGGTTTTGCGCGTATCGCAAGCCGACTCCTACACCGCAGAGGGTAGTGGAACGATCAACGAGGGGTAGTCATGAAGATCTTCAAAGCGGTCCTAGTGGGTTCGCTCATTGCGTTTTCTGGACTAGCAGCGGCCCAAAATTGCCCGTACGATCCGCGGTGCCTAAGTAATCTTTATGGTGCAGGTAATCCATACGGTCCAATAATGAATCCGTATGCCCCAAACTCAGCTACGAATCCATACGCAACAGAGGCACCCCGTCTTTACGATTCGCAAGGGAATTACCATGGTCAGCTGAGTACCAATCCGTATGCTCCGGACTCAACGTCGAACCCGTATGGGCGTTATGGGAATCCCTATTCGCCGGACAGTCTCAAGAATCCCTACGGGGCGGGGAATCCCTATAACCCTGGACTGATCTACGTGGTTCCTGTCAAGTGAACACCATCAGAGGGGGTGCGCCATGACGATGAAATTCAAGGTGAGCCGCGCCGACATGTGGTCGGCAACAATCGAAGACCAACCGGGCGGAGCCGCCCGCGTGCTGGACCCCGTCGCGAAGGCCGGGGCGAATTTCGATTTCGCGTTCGCGCGTCGGGCGCCCGAGCTGCCCGGCAAAGGGCTGCTGTTCGTCCTGCCCGTCAAGGGGGCGAAGGTACTTCAAGCGGCCCAAGCTGCGGGCCTCGCCAAGGCCGAAGGCATCCACACGGTGAGAGTGGAGGGCGCGAACCAGCCCGGCACCTCGGCGGATGGCACCGTCCTGTGCGAACGCATGCAAGTAGGTGCGGAACAGAAAACGCTCTCAACGCGAGGCACTGTAAAAACTGCCACAAGAGTCGTTTAAGCCCACACCCATGCGCAGCTTGCGCGACGCGCGGGATAGGGCGCCCTGAACCCGTTCTTGAATGCGATAGGCTAGGGCACGAAGGAGGAGACCCCGACGAACTCGGGCTGGCAAGGGCTGCCCGAAAGCCTCCTGCCACAGCGCCCGAAGGTCCCCTTATTCCTGCTAAAGCTACTCGGCGGGTGCGGTGCATATGTTTGAAACGTGGGGACATTCTCCACGGATCGGAGAACTGTCCCTGACGCTGTTGACTGTCTGGCGGAGAGGGCGGGATTCGAACCCGCGTTAGGCTATTAACCTAAACACGCTTTCCAGGCGTGCGACTTAAACCGCTCATCCACCTCTCCGTTCGAGCGGGGGATTTTACCGCGACCGGGCGGAAACCAGGATCCGCCCGCATGTCATAGGTTCAGTCGTTCTCTCCGAACTTGGCGATGTCCTCGGGCAAGGCGTCTTTCGACGCGACTTTTTCCTTGCCTTGCACCGACACGCGGATCTGTTCGACCACATCGGGATTGGCAAGCGTCGTGACGTCACCCACGTCCTTCCGATTCGAAATCGAAGCCAAAATGCGCCGCATGATCTTGCCGGAGCGCGTCTTGGGCATGTCGGGCACGATATATACGCTTTTCGGTCGCGCGATCTTGCCGATCAGATCCTCGTTCGCCTTGATCACGCGGTTGACGATCTCTTGACTGGCTTGATAGCCCGGCTTGAGCGCAATGTAAATCTCGGGCACGCGCCCTTTCAGCTCGTCGGCGACCGGCACCGCCGCCGCTTCAGCGACTTCAGGCACCGTCAGGCACGCAGACTCGATCTCCTTCGTGCCGAGGCGATGGCCGGCGACATTGATGACATCGTCGATGCGGCCTAGGATGCGGAAGTAACCATCCGCCGCCTGCATCGCCCCGTCTCCCGCCAGATAGGGCCAATCGCGCCAGTCCTTGCTGTGGCGGTTCTTGCAGTAGCGCGCGTAATACTGACTGACGAACCGTTCGGGATCGCCCCAGATCGTCTGCATGATCCCGGGCCACGGATTGCGGATGCAGATGTTGCCCGCCTGGCCGGAGCCCGCACGAACCTCCTTGCCGTTCTCATCGTAGATGATCGGATAGATGCCGGGCACCCCGGGTCCCGCGCTGCCGGGTTTCATCGGGTCGATGGCGGGCACCGTGCTGCATAGGAATCCGCCGTTCTCGGTCTGCCACCAGGTATCGACGATGACGGCTTCGCCTTTGCCGACCTCGTGGTAGTACCAGCGCCACGCTTCAGGCTCGATGGGTTCGCCGACGGTCGTCATGTGCTTGAAATGGTAGTTGTACTTTTTCGGTTCTTCGGGTCCCTGTTTCCGCAGCATGCGGATCGAGGTCGGCGCGGTGTGGAAGATATTCACGCCCAGCCGCTCGGCGATTCTCCACGGACGTCCCGCATCGGGATGGGTGGGAACACCCTCGTACACGACGCTCGTCGCCGCGATGGCGAGCGGGCCGTAGACGATGTACGAATGCCCGGTGATCCAGCCGATATCCGCCATGCACCAGTAAGTGTCGGTCGGATGAATGTCCTGAATGTACTTGGAGGTGCCGGCGACATAGGCGAGATATCCCCCTGTGCGGTGTTGGCATCCCTTGGGCTTGCCGGTGCTGCCGCTGGTGTACATCAGGAACAACGGCGCTTCCGAGTCCATCGGCAGGGGGTCAACGCGCTTGCCGTGGTAATTCTCCAGGACTTCGTTGACGAAGAAATCGCGCCCCTTGACCATCGGCGTCGGCGTACTGTACTTGCCGGGGTAACGCTGCCAGATAAGGACCTTGTCCACCTGCTGCCCCATCTCTTTCGCGGTTTGCACCGCGATGTCGGCGTTCGCCTTGTGATCGCCGAGCTTTCCCGCGCGCCAGTAGGCGTCCATCGAGATGAGGATGTGACTGCCCGAGTCCTGGATGCGCGTGCCACACGCCTGGCCGGAGAATCCGCCGAACACCTGCGAGTGGATGATGCCCAGTCGCGCACAAGCAAGCATCGTGATGGGCAGTTCAAGCGTCATCGGCAGGTGGAAGGTCACGCGGTCGCCCGCTTTGAGGCCGCAAAAGTCGCGGAGCAGCGCCGCCATCTCGTTCACCCGGTTATAGAGCTCCTGATACGTCAGCGCGACCGTCGGCTCATCTTCGGGTTCGGGGACGAAGATGAGCGCCGCTTTGTTGCGATACTGCGCGAGGTGGCGATCGACGCAGTTGTAGCTCGCGTTGATCTTGCCGCCCACGAACCATTTCCAGAAGGGCGGCTTGCTCGTGTCGAGGACCGTGCGATACGGCTCGAACCATGTCAACATATCGGCGTATTCCCTGAAGCAGTTGGGGAATTTCTTCGGGCCGAACCGCTCGCGAATATCCCGGTCCTTCGCGTTCGCCTGCTCGACGAATTTCTTCGGCGGCCGGAAACGCTCTTCTTCCTTCCAATGCACCGCGATCTGCGCTTCGCTGAACTCGGTGTGTTCCTTCGCTCGAGTTTTCTTTGTCATGGTAGAGCTCGTCTCCGTGCGTCGTTTGGGCTACAGCGCCGATTACATCGCCTGCTTCAACTGCTCGAGAACTGCGGGACTCTCCAGGATCGAACGTCCTGCTTCATTTCTTCGCTCTTCGCGATGATGCGGAAGTATCCGTCCTTGTCGCGGCTCGCGCCGTCGCCCGCGAGGTAATGCTTGCCCTTGAACTCGGGCGGAAAGTAGCTCTTCTTGAAGCGTTCCGGATCGCCCCAGATGGTGCGGATGATTCCGGGCCACGGGCGCTTGATGACGAGGATCCCGCCTTTGCCCTTCGCGACGTCGTGGCCGGTCTCGTCCACGATCGCCGCCATGATCCCGGGCAGCGGCATGGTGCAGGAGCCGGGCTTCAACGCGTGCACGCCTGGAAGCGGGGTGATCAGGTGACTGCTGGTCTCCGTCTGCCACCAGGTATCGACGATCGGGCAGCGCTTGTCGCCGACCGTGTTGTAGTACCACATCCACGCCTCGGGGTTGATCGGCTCGCCGACCGTGCCGAGGATGCGCAGCGACTTGAGGTTGTATTTCTTGGGCAACTCGCCCCCCGCCTTGATGAGCGTGCGGATCGCGGTCGGCGCGGTGTAGAACACCGTCACCTTGTGGTCCTGGATCATTTTCCAGAAGCGCTCTGCATCAGGCCACACCGGCACGCCCTCGAACATCACCTCGGTCGCGCCGACCGCGAGCGGACCGTAGGTGCAGTAGCTGTGCCCGGTGACCCAGCCGACGTCCGCGGTGCACCAGAATACGTCCGTGGGCTTGTAGTCGAACACCCACTTCATCGTGATGACCGTCATCAGGAGGTAGCCGCCGGTCGAGTGCTGCACGCCCTTCGGCTTGCTGGTCGAGCCCGACGTGTAAAGGATGAACAGCGGGTGCTCGGCGTTCACCCAGGTCGGCTCGCAGGTTTCGGCCTGGCCCTTGATCACGTCGTGCCACCATTTATCGCGCGACGCCTGCATGGTGACCGAAGTCCCGGTGCGCTGGTACACGACGACGCTCTTCACGCCTTCGCACCCGCCCAGAGTGAACGCCTCGTCCACCGCGGGCTTGAGCGGGATCTCCCTGCCGCCCCGCATCTGGCCGTCCGCCGTGATGACCGCGACGGCCCCGGCGTCGATGATGCGCTCCTGCAGGCTCTTCGCCGAGAAGCCGCCGAACACCACAGAGTGCGTCGCGCCTATCCTCGCGCAGGCCTGCATCGCCGTGACCACCTCGATCGACATCGGCATGTAGATGATGACGCGCTCGCCCTTCTGGATGCCGAGCGCCTTGAGCGCGTTCGCGAACTGGCAGACCTTGTGGTAGAGCCGCTTGTAGGTGATCCTCGTCACCTTGCCGTCGTCCGCCTCGAAAATGATTGCGGTCTTGTCGCCTTGAGTCTTCAGGTGCCGGTCGAGGCAGTTGTACGACGCGTTCAGCTCGCCGTCGTGGAACCATTTGAAGAACGGCGCGTTCGATTCGTCGAGCACCCGGGTGAACGGCTTGTTCCAGAGCACGTGCTCTTTTGCGAGCCGGCCCCAGAATCCCTCGAAGTCCCGCTCGGCCTCGTCGCACAGCGCCTGGTAGGCCGCGGCGCCGGACACGTTGGCCTGCCTGACGAACTCGGGCGAAGGCGGAAACAGCCGGTCTTCCTGAAGCACGGACTCGATTGTCGCTGAGGCCATTGGGCGGATCTCCTCCTGGAAGTGCTGATATTACCGGTGAGAGCTCGGAATTCGCAACAAAGGCGGCGTGCTAAAATTCCGGCCCGTCCAATCGCATCGAGGAAAGGCGGCACGTCGCACTGATTACATGACCACCGTCCGACAGGAAGATCTCATCCAGAGCGTCGCCGACGCGCTGCAGTACATCAGCACCTACCATCCGCGCGACTACATCCAGCACCTCGCGCGCGCCTACGAGCGCGAGCAGTCGCCGGCGGCGAAGGACGCCATCGCGCAGATCCTGAGCAACTCGCGGATGTGCGCCGAAGGCCGCCGGCCGGTCTGCCAGGACACGGGCATCGTCAACGTGTTCCTGAGGATCGGCATGGAGGTGCGCCTGGAGGGCTTCACGGGCTCCTCGTTTCCGTCCGTGACCGACGCGGTGAACGAAGGCGTGCGCCGCGCCTACCTGCACCCGGACAACAAGCTGCGCGCTTCCATCGTCGAGGATCCGATCTTCGGCCGCGGGAACACGAAGGACAACACCCCGGCGGTGATCCACATGGAGCTCGTGCCGGGGAACAGCATCGCCGTGGACATCGCGGCCAAAGGGGCCGGCTCGGAGAACAAATCCAAGTTCGCGATGCTGAACCCCTCGGACTCGATCGTCGACTGGGTGCTGGAGACCGTGCCCACGATGGGAGCGGGCTGGTGCCCGCCGGGCATGCTCGGGATCGGCGTCGGAGGCACCGCTGAAAAGGCGATGCAGATGGCGAAGGAAGTCCTGATGGAGCCGATCGACATGCACGAGCTGCTCGCGCGCGGGCCCCGCGACAGGCACGACGCGCTGCGCCTGGAGCTCTACGAGAAGGTCAACCGGCTCGGCATCGGCGCTCAAGGCCTCGGCGGACTCTCCACGGTGCTCGACGTCAAGATCAGGACGTTCCCGACGCACGCGGGGTCGCAACCGATCGCCATGATCCCCAACTGCGCCGCGACCCGGCACGTCCCCTTCGTGCTCGACGGCTCGGGCCCGGCGGAGTTCGAAGCGCCGAGCCTGGAGGACTGGCCCAAGGTGACCTGGACGCCCGCCGCGAGGTCGAGGCGCGTGAACCTCGACACCCTGACTCGCGAGGAAGTGACGCAGTGGAAGCCGGGCGAGACGCTGCTCCTCTCCGGAAAAATGCTCACCGGACGCGACGCCGCGCACAAGCGCATCCAGGACATGCTGGAAAAAGGCGAGAAGCTCCCCGTGGATTTCACCGACCGCGTGATCTACTACGTCGGCCCGGTCGACCCGGTGCGCGACGAAGTCGTCGGGCCCGCGGGCCCCACCACGGCGACCCGCATGGACAAGTTCACCGAGATGATGCTCGGGCAGACCGGCCTCGTCGCCATGATCGGAAAAGGAGAGCGCGGCCCCGCGGCGCTCGCGGCGATCCGCAAGCACAAGGCCGCATCGCTCATCGCGGTGGGCGGCGCCGCCTACCTCGTCGCCAAGGCGATCCGCAAGTCCAGAGTGCTCGCCTTCGGCGATCTCGGCATGGAAGCGATCTACGAGTTCGAGGTGAAGGACATGCCGGTCACGGTCGCCGTCGATGCGAACGGCACCTCCGTGCATCAGACCGGCCCGGCGGAATGGGAAAA
The DNA here is from genome assembly GCA_035637655.1 of Burkholderiales bacterium. GTDB lineage: Bacteria > Pseudomonadota > Gammaproteobacteria > Burkholderiales > SG8-39 > VBDM01. Next base: position 7,073 of record DASPWT010000016.1, read on the forward strand.
GCGCATCAGGGATTTCAAGATCCCCGTCGCAGCCGCATAGGATTCGTCCATGGCAAAAATCCTCGGCGGAATCGGCACCTCGCACGTGCCCACGATCGGCGGCGCCTACGACCGCAACCAGCAGAACGATCCCGACTGGGCGCCGCTCTTCAGGGGCTATGAGCCGGTCAAGCAATGGCTCGCCGAGAGAAAGCCCGACGTTCTGGTGTTCTTCTACAACGATCACGCGACCACGTTTTTCTTCGATCACTACCCGACTTTCGCGTTGGGCGTTTCCGCCGAATACCCGATCGCCGACGAAGGCCAGGGCCCCCGCGCCGTGCCCCCGCTCAAGGGTCATGCGGGCCTCGCGCGCCACATGGCCGATGCGCTGGTGAACGACGAGTTCGACATCTCCGTTTTCCAGGATCTGCCGATCGACCACGGCGTGCACTCGCCGCTCACCATGTTCTGGCCGCCCTCGCCCGACTGGCCCGGGAGGATCGTGCCGATCGAGATCAACGTGCTCCAGCACCCGATCCCCACGCCCGCGCGCTGCTGGAAGCTCGGGCGGGCGGTGCGCCGCGCGGTGCTCTCCTACCCCGGGGACCTGAAAGTGGTCATCGTCGGCACCGGAGGGCTCTCGCACCAGATGAACGGCGAGCGCGCCGGCTTCAACAACGAGAAATGGGACAGGAAGTTCCTCGACCTGATCGCGCACGACCCGAAGAAACTCGTGGCGATGCGCCACGCGGACTACATCAAGCTCGGCGGCACCGAAGGCGCGGAGGAGATCATGTGGCTCGCGATGCGCGGCGCGCTCTCGCCGCGCGCGAAGAAAATCCACCAGAACTACTACCTGCCGATGACCACCGCGATGGCGGTGGCGCTGTTCGAGGAGCCTAT
>DASPWT010000017.1:0-5480 GCA_035637655.1 Burkholderiales bacterium
CGCGGTTGAGTTTCGTCACGATCGGTTTCGGGACGGCGGACGAGGTGAGCAGGCCGAACCACAGGATAGCCTCGTAGCCCGGCACGCCGGCCTCCGCGACCGTCGGCACTTCGGGCAGGAGCGGGTCGCGCTCGGCCGACGAGACACCCAGGCCCGTGAGCTTGCCCTCCTTCACCTGGCCGACCGCGTTCGCGATGGGCGCCATGAAGAACTGCACGCGCCCGGTCAGGGTCTCGGTGAGCGCTTCCGGGATGCCTTTGAAGGGAACGTGCACGACGTCGATCGCCGCCATCGCCTTGAACATCTCTCCGGCGAAGTGCGTGCCGCTGCCCACGCCCGCGGAGGAGAAGTTGAGGCTACCGGGCTTCGCGCGCGCCCGCGCGATCAGTTCCTTCACCGACTTGATTCCGAGCGAAGGCGACACGACGAGCACGTACTTCGAGGCTGCGGAGAGCGTGATGCCCGAAAGATCCTTGAACGTGTCGTAGGTCAGATTCGAATAGAGGATGGGCGCGATGGCGTGCGCGGAGGAAACCGAGAGCAGCGTAGCGCCGTCGGGCGCTGCGCGCGCGACCATGCCCGCCGCGAGCGTGCCGCCCGCGCCCGGGCGGTTGTCGACGATCACCTGCTGCTTCCACACTTCGCCGAGCTTCTGCGCGACGTAGCGCGCGGTGATGTCCGGCCCGCCGCCCGGGGTGAAACCGACGAGGATGTGGATGGGCTTCGCGGGATAATCAGCCGGTTGCTGCGCGTGGGCCCGCGAAGGAAGAAGCGCCACCAGCATCGCGACCACCGCCAGCGCCATCACGCCGGTGGCGACCCAGCCGAGATTCTTCAGGCGCCGCCTGACGGTGAAGCGCCCCATGATCTCCGGGCGCGCCGCCATCAGCATCATCACCGCCATGATGGGCACCGAGATCACGCCGTTGATCACCGCGCTCCAGATGAGCGCCCTGACCGGATCGATCTCGGTGAAGTTGAGCGCGACGCCGATCGTCGTCGCGGCGATGAGGATGCCGTAGAAGCCGCGCGCTTCCATCAGCCTCAGGCCCAGGCCGATCGGCCAGCGGAAGGATTCGGCGACCGCGTACGCGGCCGACCCGGCGAGCACCGGCACGGCGAGCATGCCCGTCCCCACGATGCCCGCCGCGAACAGCAGAAACGCGAACTCGCCGCCGATGGGGCGGAGCGCCTCGGCCGCCTGCGCCGAGGTCTGGATGTCGGTGATGCCGTGCGCGTGCAGGGTCACGGCGGTGGTCAGCATGATGAAGAACGCCACCAGGTTCGAGAACGTCATTCCTATGTACGTATCGATCTTGATGCGGTGAAGGTGGGCCTTCGCCTGCTCGGGCGCCTCGCGCAGCGGCTCTTCGCCGTCGGCGGCGCGCTGCTCTTCCACTTCCTGCGAAGCCTGCCAGAAGAACAGGTACGGGCTGATCGTGGTGCCGAACACGGCCACGAGGGTGAGCAGATAATCCGCGCGCGAGCTCAGATCCGGGACGAGCGTGTGCAAGCCGGCCTCGAGCCACGGCACGCGCACCACGAACACCGTCGCGACGTAGGCGAAGAGCGCGAGCGTCAGCCACTTCAGGAACGGCGCGTACCGGGGAAAGGGAATGAAGACCTGCAGCCCGAGCGACACCAGCGCGAACGCGACGATGTACAGGCGCGTCGAGCCTCCGACGAGCAGTTGCAGGGCCGCGGCCATCGCGCCGAGGTCGGCCGCGATGTTGATCGTGTTGGCGACGAGCAGGAGCGCGATGACCGCGTAGAGCAAGGATTTCGGATAATGCTGCCGGATGTTGGCGGCGAGGCCCTGCCCGGTGACGCGGCCGATGCGCGCGCTCACGATCTGGATGCCGATCATGAGCGGCAGCGTGAACAGCACCGACCACAGCATGCCGTACCCGAACTGCGCGCCCGCCTGGGAATAGGTGGCAATTCCGCTCGGATCGTCGTCCGCGGCGCCGGCGATCAATCCCGGCCCCAGCTGTTTCAGCAGAGGCAATCGCGCCGCCCGCCTTCCCGCCGCGCCGGAAACGGCTCCGAGTTTTTCCTCTTTTGCGATCATGGCTGCTGTCGGGAAGCGGCGCGCCGCGCGGCGCTGCGGCAGTGTACGGAGAAAACCCTGACGAAAGCTTGAACGCTCCAGACGATTCCGACTCCAGCCGTCTAGCGAAGGTCCTCCGGCAGGATGTAGTCGGGATAGCGCTTCTTGAACTCGGCCAGATCGCGCTCGGCTTCGGTCGCCTTGCCCTCGGCCTTGAGCTTGCGAATGTCCGCGAGCCATTTTTCCGGCGTGCGCTCCTTGGCCTCGGAGACGGCCGCACGGCCAGTCAGGGAGCCGACCCCCTGGAGCGTCGATGCGGATTCCCGAAGAGTGTTCGCGCCCGGGGCGGGGGCGGCAGCGGGCGCCTGCGCCGGCCGGATCGGCGGTTGAACGTCGAAGGCGCGCTGGGCATCCGGCAAAGGCTTTGCCTCTTCGCTCTTGCGAAGTATTTCGATCCCGGGCGGGATTGCCGGCACGCGTGCGGGTTGCCCTGTGGCGCGGCGTTCGCTCGAAAGGGCCGTTTCGACCGTGGCCGGTTGCACTCTGTCGCTCCGCGATGCAGCCTGCGGACTCGGCGCGGCCGGAGACTTCTCCGCCGGCGCGGCGCGCGGCTCCACCGGAGAAACTTTTGCCGTTCGACCGGGGCGCGGCACCTGGGGCGCGATCGCATCGAGACCGGACCGCCGCTCGTATACCATGAGCGCCAGCGTCGAGGTCACCAGGACCGTCGCGGCGAGCGCGACCTGCGCACCCCAGCGCCGCGCGAATCCGAGCCCCGCGGGCCGCCGCACCAGGCCGGCGACGCGTTGCGAAGCCGCCAGGATATTGTCGTCGACTCGCTGCGGAGGACGCGGCGCCTCCGCGTCACGATAGATGCGGGAAAGCTCCTCGTCGCGCCGCTCGATCATGATTCCTTCCCCAGGCTTGCACGCAGCTTCGCGACAGCATAGCGCAGGCGGCTCTTCGCGGTCTCGGCGCCGACGCCGGTCGCCGCGGCGATTTCCTCGATCGACATTTCGCCTTCCTGCTGCAGGAGAAAGGCCTCGCGCTGCGCATCGGGAAGCCCGGCGAGCGCGGCGAGCAGGCGCTCCACCGCACGCTTTCGGTCCAGGCGCAGGTCCGCGGCGATTTCCCCGGCGGGAAGGTCCTCGAGGACCGATTCGCTTTCCTCGTGGCTCAGGAACGACGCCCGGCCGTTCACGCGGTAGAAATCCATCAGGCGATTGTGGGCGATGGCGTAGACCCAGGAGGTGAATTTCGCGCGGGGCTCATAGCGCCCGCGGGAATTGACGACGCGCATCCAGAGGTCCTGGAACAATTCTTCGGCTGACTCCGCGTTGCCGACCTGTCGCAGCAGGAACCGGTACAAGGGCAGGCGATGGCGGCGGTAGAGCAGCTCGAAGGCGCGGGCATCGCCCCTGCCGTAGCGCAGCATCAGCTCCTCGTCGCTCGCCTCGCTCCTCATGCGGCGCAAGTGTAGCGCCTCGGCGGGCCTCCGGTGCTGCGCGGGGAGCGCGTGAGGCGGGACCGACAGGACCGAAGCGAGGTCCGGCATCCTGTAGTTAACGCCGGCAGCGCCCGAACGGGGTTAAGGGAATCGGTTTTCGGCCGGATCACTTTCCCGCCCGGATGATCTCGTCGAGCCTCTCCCCCTCTATATCGGTGTTGATCTGCATCCACAGCGGAAGGTGATCGGACATCTGAAAGGTGAACGCGAGCTTGTCCAGGTCCGGGAACAGCTCTTTCGAGCTCCCGGCGTAGAAATCGACCACGCCCGCCTGGTTCGAGAAATTCTCCGGATAGCCGGGGTAATGCAGAATCTGATCGTAGCGCTTGTCCTGGGCCAGGTTCGTGCCGAAGGACTTGCCCTCGAGGGCGGTGGGCATCTGGAGCCCTTTCCCGGTCAAGGCCGCGAGCTGCTCGGGCGTCTCGATGTTGAAGTCCCCGACGATGATGAGATCCTTGTCCTCGGAGGTCTTCTCGTTCCGCTTCAGATCGATCCATTCGGCGAGAGACTCGAGCTCCACCATGCGCCCGGCGGGTGTCCCCCACTGCGCGTGCGCCGCCAGAAGCACGAAATCGAAGCTGCCGGCGCTGAAGGACGCCATGAAGGGCTCGCGCCACCAGTTGAATTTGGGCAGATACAGGTTTCCGACTTTCTCGCGCGGCGGGTTGGCAGTAGCGGCGAATCCGCTGAATGCGACCGCCCTCTTGTCGTAGATGAATCCGACCCGTTCGTTGTTTCCGCCCGAATCCCTCAGCGCGTCGGAATAGATGACCCGCCAGGTCGGCCCGAGCACCTCCAGGACGCGGCCCAGATCGCTCAGGTTGTCGCGCAATTCCGCGATGCTGATGAGATCGAATTGACCCAGGATCTCGGCGATGTAGTGGATCGCCGCCTTGCTGCGCTCCTTCTTGCCGAACTCCCGGATGTTCCAGGTGGCGATGTTGAGCGTCTCGTCGAGCTTCGAGGACGGGATCTTGGCTTTCGCGATTCTCGACTGCAGGACCTTGAGACCCTTGGCGATTTCCGGGGAGATCTTTCCGTGGTTCATGATGGTCGAGTTCTCCCCGCCTTTGCGCCCCGGATCGCGCGCCACAGGCGGTCCGGAGTCGCCGGCATGTCGAAGCGCGTGACGCCCGCCCGGCGTAGCGCGTCGAGCACCGCGTTCATGAGCGCGGGCAGGGACCCGCTCACCCCCGCTTCGCCCACCCCTTTCGCGCCGAGCGGATTGGTCGCCGTCGGCACCGGGTGCTCGTGGATCGTCAGCCCTTCCACCAGGCCCGCGCGCGGCATCGGGTAGTCCATGAAGCTCCCGGAAAGGAGCTGCCCGGTGTCCGGATCGTAGATCGCGTGCTCGCCGAACACCTGCCCCGCCCCTTGAGTGATACCCCCCTGCATCTGGCCTTCCACGATCTGATGATTGATGATGTTGCCGGCGTCGTCAACCGCGGTGAAGCGCACGATTTCGGCGATCCCGGTATCGGGCTCGATCTCGACTTCGGCGACGTGGCAGCCGTTCGGGAAGGTCACGCCGAACTTGCCCTCGGTCTTCACGTCGAGCGCGTCCGGGGTGCCCGCGTATTTTCTTGCGAGCGCGAGGAGCGAGATCGCGCGGTCGGTGCCTTTGATGCGATAGGCCCCGTCGGCGAACTCGATGTCGGCGGCGGCGGCTTCGAGATCCTTCGCGGCGAGCGCAAGGCCCTTCTGTACGACCTGCTTCGCGGCGAGCTGCATCACGCTCCCCACGCCCAGCAGCGAGCGCGAGCCGCCGGTGGCGTTGCCGACCAGGCGCACGGCGGGATCGCCGTTCCTCAAGCGGAAGTTCTCCATCGGCACCCCGAGGACGGCGGAGACGATCTGCGCGTAGCTCGTCTCGTGGCCCTGCCCGTGCGAGTGCGAGACCGCGTACATCGTGATCCCGCCGCG
>DASPWT010000018.1:0-51580 GCA_035637655.1 Burkholderiales bacterium
GACCGAGCCGTCGGTGCCGAGGTTGCCGCCGTGCTTGGTGAATGCGTGGCGCACCTCCGCCACGGTGCGGGTGCGGTTGTCGGTCATGCAATCCACCATCACCGCCGCCCCGCCCGGCCCGTAGCCCTCGTAGCGGATCTCCTCGTAGGTGACGCCCTCCAGGCCGCCGGCGCCGCGCTTCGCCGCGCGCTCGATGGTGTCCCTGGGCATGTTCGCGTCGTACGCCTTGTCGATCGCAAGGCGCAGCCGCGGATTCATCGCCGGATCGGCCCCGCCCAGGCGCGCCGCCACCGTGACCTCCTTGATCAGCCGCGTGAAGATCTTGCCCTTCTTGGCGTCCGATACCGCCTTCTTGTGGCGGATGTTCGCCCACCTGGAATGCCCTGACATGCGCGGAAGCGTTCGGTCCCGGTCCGTAAGAGCTTATAATTTTACCCGCCCGTCGCGCCAAGCCCAAACAAACCCGACGTGATCGAACCCCTGCCGGTGACTTCCGCGGCCTCCTACCGCGCCATCGGCGTCGCGATGGCGATCGCTGGCGTCGTGTGTTTTTCGCTGCGCCCCATCCTGATCAAGCTCGCCTACGGCTACGTGGTCGATCCGGTCACGCTGCTCGCCCTGCGGATGGTTTTTTCGCTGCCTTTTTTTCTTGCGGCGGCGGTATGGGTGGGTCGCGACCAGAAGCGCGCCCCGATCGGGCGCAAAGACGCCTGGGCCATCGTGCTGCTCGGCTTCGTCGGCTACTATTTTGCGAGCTTCGCCGATTTTCTCGGGCTGCAATACATCTCCGCCGGACTGGGGCGGCTGATCCTGTTCATCTATCCCACGCTGGTCGTGCTCTTGTCGATGGCGTTCCTGCGCAAGCGCCCCACGGGCCGCGAGGTGGTGGCGCTGGGCGCGACGTATGCGGGAATCGCGCTGGTGATGTCGAACGCGATGGAAGGCTCGAGCGCCCATCTCGCGCTCGGCGCGGCTCTTTGCTTCGCGAGCGCCGCGGGCTATGCGGTGTATCTGGTCGCGAGCAGCCAGGTGGTGCAGCGGGTCGGGTCGATGCGATTCACCGCCCATGCGATGAGCGTCGCGAGCGGATTCTGCATCCTGCAGTTCCTGCTCCTGCGGCCGCTGTCGGCGCTCAGGATGCCGGGCGAAGTGTACGGCCTGGCGATCGCGATGGCGCTGGCGAGCACCGTGCTTCCGGTCTTCATCACCACCGAGGCGCTCAAGCGCATCGGCGCCAACCGGGTCGCCCTCTTCGGCGCGCTCGGCCCGGTGACCACCATCTTTTTCGGCTGGCTGGGCCTGGACGAGGCCATGGCCCCGGTACAATTGGCGGGTGCCGCGCTGGTGCTGGCCGGCGTCGTGCTGGTCACGCTCAAGGCGGCGAAATAGCTCGATTCCTTTCGGAGAAATCGTGGACCTGAAAATTCGCGGCAAGGCCGCGCTCGTATGCGGTGCAAGCAAGGGGCTGGGCCGCGGATGCGCGACCTCGCTTGCGCGCGAGGGCTGCCGCGTCACACTGGTTGCGCGCGAGCGCCAGACGCTGGAGAAGACCGCGGATGAAATCCGCGCCGCGACGGGCGCGACGGTCGTCACCGTGGCGGCGGACATCACCAGCGAACAGGGCCGCATCGCGGCGCTTGCCGCCTGCCCGCAGCCGGACATCCTCGTCACCAACGCAGCCGGCCCTCCTCCCGGGGATTTCCGCAAGTTCTCGCTCGAAGACTGGCAGAAGGCGCTCACCGCGAACATGCTCACGCCCGTCGAGCTGATCAAGGCCACGGTGGACGGAATGATCGCGAGGCGTTTCGGGCGCATCGTCAACATCACCTCGAGCGCGGTGAAGGCCCCGATCGCGGAGCTGGCGCTCTCGAACGGCGCGCGCAGCGGCCTCACCGGCTTCGTGGCGGGCCTCGCGCGCGCGACCGCCGCGCACAACGTCACGATCAACAACCTGCTCCCCGGGCGCTTCTGGACCGACCGGCTGAAGAGCAACACCGAGTTCACCGCGAAGGAGAAAGGCAGGACCGTGGAAGAGGTGAGGCGGGACATCGAGAAGGCGATTCCCGCGGGCCGCTTCGGCACGCCCGAGGAGTTCGGCGAGCTGTGCGCCTATCTGTGCAGCGTCCAGGCGGGCTACATCACCGGCCAGAATTTCCTGATCGACGGCGGCATCTATCCCGGCACGTTCTAGCAGGCTGTTGAGTACCCGAGGCATTTTTCAACGGCCTGCTGACTCATGATCCTGTACGCCGCCACGATTTTCCTGAGCGCCTTCCTGCTCTTTCAGGTGCAGCCGCTCATCGCCAAGGTCATCCTTCCGTGGTTCGGCGGCAGCGCGGCGGTATGGACGATCTGCATGCTGTTCTTCCAGTTGCTGCTGCTCGCGGGCTACGTGTATTCGCACGCCTATGTCCGTTTGCGGATCCCGGCGCGGCGCCACATTCACATCGCGCTGCTCGCCGTCGCCGCGGCGACGCTGCCGCTCGCCGCGAGCACCGCCTGGAAGCCCGAGGGCGGCGAAGACCCGACGTGGCGGATACTCGGGCTGCTCGCGACGAGCGTCGGGCTGCCCTATTTCGCGCTCTCCACCACCGGTCCCCTGGTGCAGGCCTGGTACGCGCGCTCGCATGAGGGCGCGGCACCCTACCGGCTCTTCGCGCTCTCCAATCTGGGCTCGATGCTCGCGCTCATTTCCTATCCCCTGGTGATCGAGCCCCTGCTGGCGGTGGGCCGGCAGACCGCGATCTGGTCCGCGGGCTTCGTGCTGTTTGCGCTTCCCTGCGCAATGCTCGCCTGGCGCGGTAGGGACTCCGAGGCGCAGTCCTCCGCCCACGAACAATCGGACAAGCCCGGGGCGGGATTGCAAGCGCTGTGGGCGTCGCTTGCGGCTTGCGCATCGGTGCTGCTGCTCGCCTTTACCGGCCATATGACGCTCAACATCGCGGCCATTCCCTTTCTCTGGGTGCTGCCTCTCGCGCTTTATCTGTTGAGCTTCGTGCTCTGCTTCGAAGCTTCGGGCTGGTACCGGCGCTGGCTGTTTCTGCCGCTGCTCGCCGCGGGGCTGGCCTGCGTCTGCGTGACGCTCACCCGCTCCAACCCGAGCATCTGGACCCTGATACCGCTCTACTGCGCCACGCTCTTCGCGGCGTGCATGGTCTGCCACGGAGAGCTGGCGCGCTCCAAACCCCATCCGCAGCATCTCACCGGTTTCTATCTCATGCTTGCGCTCGGCGGGGCGGCGGGCGGCGTGCTCGTCGGGCTGGTTGCGCCCAACGTCTTTGCGGACCTCTACGAGCTGCCGATCGGCATGCTCGCGCTGTCTTTGCTCGTGACGGTCGCGCTGCTGCGCGACCGGTCGAGCCTGGTCCACGGACGCTTCAGAATCGCCGCCCGGATCGTGTTCCTCGCGCTGACGGTCGCGCTCGCCGTCGCCTTATACAGGACCTACGCGGAGAATTCCACCGATACCCGGGTCACATCCCGCAACTTCTACGGCGTGCTCAACGTGCGCGATTCGGGCGAGGGGCCGGAAGCCATGCGGGCGCTCTCGCACGGCACCATCGTCCACGGCAAGCAGTTCCTGGAAGCCGACCGGCGCGACTGGCCGACGAGCTACTACGGACGCGAGTCCGGCATCGGGCTCGCTCTCCTCGACGCGGGCGTGCACGGTCCCTTGCGGGTGGGTGTGGTGGGCCTGGGCGCGGGGACGCTCGCGGCCTTCGGCAGAACGGGCGACGTCTTCCGCTTCTACGACATCAACCCCGATGTGGTCGAGCTCGCCCGTTCGGAATTCACTTTTTTGAAGGACAGCCCGGCGAAAGTGGAGGTGGCCCTGGGCGATGCGCGGCTGTCGCTCGAGCGCGAGCCTGCCCAGAATTTCGACGTTCTCGCGCTCGACGCCTTCTCGAGCGACGCGATTCCCGTGCATCTGCTCACGCTGGAGGCCCTCAAAACCTACTTGCGCCATCTCAAGCCAGACGGCATTCTCGCCGTGCACATCTCCAATCGCTACCTCGACCTGGTTCCCGTGGTGCAGCAGGCGGCGCGCCATTTGTCGCTCGAGGTGCGCCAGGTCGAAAGCGACGACGACGACGACGCGGGGGTGTACCGTTCCGACTGGATGCTCGTTTCCGCCTCGCCCGCCGCCTTCGAAGGAAAGCTGCTGAAGGAAGCGGCGGAACGGATCGACGCGGTGCCGCGCGTGAGGTTGTGGACCGACGACTACAGCGACTTATACCGGATACTGAAGTAGCGCACGGTTTGCGGTAGAATTTCCGCGTTCCCGGCTGTATCGGCCTTCCAGTTTCCACTCGGAGCGTCCCATGAACGACCCCAAGATCTCCGGCATCGCCGCTCTCAACCTGAAAGACCCGTCGCTCTTTCGCCAGCAGTGCTACATCGACGGCAAATGGGCCGACGCCGACAGCGGCAAGTCGATTCCCGTCAACAACCCCGCCACCGGCGAAATCCTCGGAACCGTGCCCAATATGGGCGCGGCGGAGACGCGCCGCGCGATCGAGGCGGCGAACGCCGCGTTTCCCGCCTGGCGCGCGAAGACCGCGAAAGAGCGCGGCAACATCCTTCGCAAATGGTTCGATCTGATGATGGCGAACCAGGAGGACCTGGCCAAGATCCTCACGGCCGAGCAGGGCAAGCCGCTCGCGGAAGCGCGCACCGAGATCTCCTACGGCGCCTCCTTCATCGAATGGTTCGCGGAGGAGGGCAAGCGCATCTACGGCGACACGATTCCGGGACACCAGGCCGACAAGCGCATCGTCGTCATCAAGGAGCCGATCGGGGTGTGCGCGGCGATCACGCCGTGGAATTTCCCCAACGCCATGATCACGCGCAAATCCGGCCCTGCGCTCGCGGCGGGCTGCACCATGGTCTTGAAGCCCGCCACCGCCACGCCCTACTCCGCGCTCGCGATGGCCGAGCTGGGCGAGCGCGCGGGAATCCCGAAAGGCGTCTTCAGCGTCCTCACCGGCGGCTCCGCCGCGATCGGGGGCGAGGTGACCTCCAATCCCCTGGTGCGCAAAATCACCTTCACCGGCTCGACCGCGGTCGGCAAGGTGCTCCTCGAGCAGTGCTCGAAAACCGTCAAGAAGACTTCCATGGAGCTCGGCGGCAACGCGCCCTTCATCGTGTTCGACGACGCCGACCTCGATGCCGCGGTCGAAGGCGCGCTCGCCTCCAAATACCGGAACACCGGCCAGACCTGCGTGTGCGCGAACCGGCTGCTGGTGCAGGACAAGGTCTACGACGCCTTCGCCGCCAAGCTCACCGAGAAGGTAAAGGCGATGAAAGTCGGCAACGGCATGGAGCCCGGCGTCGTGCAGGGCCCGCTCATCGACAAGGCCGCGGTGGAGAAAGTCGAGGAACACATCTCGGATGCGCTCGCCAAAGGCGCGAAAATCCTGACCGGCGGCAAGCGCCACGCCCTCGGCGGAACGTTCTTCGAACCGACCGTGCTCGCCAACGTCAACACCACCATGAAAGTGACCCGCGAAGAAACCTTCGGCCCGGTCGCGCCGCTGTTCAGATTCAAGGACGAAAAAGAAGCGATCCGGCTCGCGAACGACACCGAATTCGGCCTCGCGTCGTACTTCTACGGCCGCGACCTCAACCGCATGTGGCGCGTCGCCGAGGCCCTCGAATACGGCATCGTCGGCATCAACACGGGAATCATCTCCACCGAAGTCGCGCCTTTTGGGGGCGTGAAGGAGTCTGGGATGGGGCGGGAAGGGTCGAAGTATGGGATCGAGGATTACCTCGTCGTCAAGTATCTGTGCATGGGCGGGGTGGATCGCTGAACTTGCGTATCGTGATGAAAGCGGGACGATACCCAGACTTACTCGCTCCTCGCTATTGACTGGTTGGAACCGATTCTCTGCAGGTACTTCTGGCTTCGGAAATACTCTTGGATGTCGGCTTCTCCTGCTTGAAAACAACACGCAAGCTTATCAAGCATGGGTTGTCGCTTGCGACCACATAATTTGCCAGATCTTCTAGGGTGCGCACGCTCTTATGGCCGAGCTGAAACGAGGTGGAGATCTTGTTCGCGTCATCCTCCAGCGTCCTCGCTTTGTCATCGCTCAAGTCGGGTCGTTTGACCCGCTCGATATCCTCGAATCCGATATGAAAAAATACCATCCGGCTACTGAGTTCAGACTCGAACGTCCTCTTCGTTTGCTTCAGTTCATCACAGAGCTTCAACGGGAGATTCCTTGACTCCGGAAGACAATCTGTCCCCCAATCGAGGGTGCCCTCGCTGAAATCGCGAATGATCTTGTCATGGTTTGCCTTCAGCAAGGCATCAACTGCATCGGTCACATTTAGATCTGCTATCAGGCTCACCAGGCCTCTCGGATCAGCCACAAATCGATCCGCTCCCTTCGGCTGAGTAATGGCATCGACGAGGATCACGACGACGGCGTCGTAGTCCCGACCCAGGCGGCCATTTACGGCCATCTCAAGAATCGAACGCTTGACGGAATGAAGTCCCAAGTTGTCCGAGTTGCCGCCATCGAAGATGTGGAGATATCGCTGTTCGGAGCAGCGCTCGGCGTCAGTCCCTGGACTGGGACAACGCTTTGAATGATCTTTCCTAAAGTCTGCCAAGGTCATATTCTGAAAGACAAGAGGGAACGCGGACGATCCCATAACGGCACGGGCCACGGAATATTCGTCGATGCGTGACCCCAGCCGGTCCAAGAAATCCTCCTGCGTAAATGTAAAGACAGCCCCGAACGGTGGGTCAGTATCCCCTACCGGATCGTTTTTCTCCCTTTGTGTCGCACTCGTGGCATTCAGGATCAAGAAGGGCCGATTGGGATTCAGGTCCGACATACGCAACTCGGAGTTGAGAATACCCTGGCTATACATGTTGCTGGCGAAGACGTCCGCCATGATGTCGGATCGATCCCGTGACGAAAGCCAGTAAGGAATGAAATTCTGCGGCAGAAACCAGCGACCAAACCACGGCAACAAGTAGTTTTTTTTCATCAAGCCGCGCACGGTCTTGGGGTCCCAGTCACGAAGTCCGGACGTCGATCGAGTTTCACACAGCTGGACAAGTCGGCTCAACGATTTGGGAAATGCAGCCAGGTTCTGCGTAAGACTCGCTTTCTCGGTCTCGGTCAGTTTATCGCTGCAGCTGATAGCTCCCGTGCTGCCGTCCACAATGGAGATTTTCTTCGACAGCGGCGTGTCATCGATCAAAGGCTTTAGGCGATCCACTAGAGGTTTTTCGTATACGACCAAGTCCCGTGAGCCAACGTAGTAGGCTGCGGCCATGGCACCGCCAGAAACCGCAGAAATGACATCCACCTCTTCAAGCAAATCGATATCATTGAATGCCGTCTGCAAGTTCAGCATGGTCGCAGCTGAAAAGTACGCCGATCTCGTGCCCCCGCCGGACAAGGAGAGATACGTCAGGACACGGGGATTGCCGCGTTGTCCATCGACCTTGAATGTAGTTCGCAAAGAAACCGTCTGGGGGCTCTTGTCGATATCTTCTATCGGCTTGTTTGTGTATGGCGTGGTGCACGCGGAAAGAAAGTAAACGGCAAATGCGGGGGCAAAGCGTTCCAGGGCTTTACTCATGGGAGTCCCTCCAAACCGGCTCATTGGTTCGTTTTACGCGTGACTGTATGCCACAGCCACGGCGACAATCCGCTCCGGGTCCATCCGGTATCACGTTTAACAGAGAGAAGACCTCCGATACGGGAGGTCGATAGGAAAACGCGCCCCTCTTGTATTTTGAAACCGTAGTCGAGAAGAAAATCTACGCGCGTCTCAACACCGGGTCAAATAAGCAATCCCTAATACGCGCGAAGACCTGATATTTCCCGTAGGGGTTTACCCGACTGGTTCAGGGGACGCGCTCCATTTGCCAAGGAGCCGGCTTGTCAGTGCCCGTGTCGTTGACGCAACCGATCAACAAAGGCAACGTAAATTTATGGGAGTGTCGGGTTTCCCTGACTTACACTCCATTGACGCTCGCGGAGCACGCGAGTACATTCTGGCGCGTCCGTTTCGCTAGCGTTGGTCGCAGGCCGGGCAACCCGAGCGCGGAATAATTGACTACAAAATTACCGGGGAGCAGTCCATGAATAGGCTGATGCAACTCCTAGCAGTTTTGCTACTGCTCGGCGCGATTCCAGTTCAACGAGCATCGGCTCAGATGACCACCGCGCAAATCGCGAACGACCTCAACAATTATCTCGGCGACAGGATTCGATTCGCGGTCAGGATTCAGGCAAAACTAAAAAAGGATCCAAAGATAGAAGTCTGCGTTCCCCCTCTGACGCGGATGACGGTCCTTGGTTCACAAGACGAAAGCGGCAAGAAAAGTCTAATCGTGAAGATCGCCGACGGGACGGAGGCCTGCGACAGTAAAGGTAAGTCACCGTTGGCAACCGAAGAAGCGTACCTTGTCACGAACGACGACCTGACGGAAAGCGGGCTGGCGAGAACCGGTGCTGCGTACGGGGCTCTGGCGGTACCGTTCAAGTACCAACTAACCGGAAACAAGGACTACACGGCAAACGCCATGCTGGGCGGTTATCTCGGATACCGTTTCGAAACGGCCAACCACATTGGATATACGCTCACCCCAGTTGGATTCATGGGGGCTTCCACAATCAGCGTGCCCACGAACAACGGAGGACAGGCGACCGACCAGAATCTGTCTGGCTTTTCCTACGGGTTTGGCCTGATCGGAACGTTCAAGGGAGCCTTCCAGGCCGGCGTAGTTCTCGGGTGGGACAGGGTCGGCAAGACCGCCGGCTATCAGTACAACGGAAAACCCTGGCTGGCAGTCGAGATCGGCTATTCCTTCCTGCAGTGAGCTGATTCGATTGCTGCGGCCGATTTCACCCGGTGCCGCGAGCGGTTGGGATTACCGGGGAAAAGTCTTGAGCGAAAAACGCACTCAAACATTGAACCTGAAGTGCATCACATCCCCATCCCGAACGACGTAATCCTTCCCCTCCAGCCTCAACTTCCCCGCCTCCTTCGCTCCCTGCTCGCCGTTCCCCGCGACGTAGTCCGCGAATGACGTGACTTCGGCGCGGATGAAGCCGCGCTCGAAATCGGTGTGGATCACGCCAGCGGCCTGCGGCGCCGTCGCGCCCACCGGCACGGTCCAGGCGCGCACTTCCTTCGGCCCGGCGGTGAAATAGGTCTGCAGGCCCAAGAGCGCGTACCCGGCGCGGATCAAGCGGTCCAAGCCGGGCTCTTTCATTCCCATGTCGGCGAGAAAGACCTGCTTGTCCTCGCCCGGGAGATCGGCGATCTGCGCTTCGAGCGCGGCGCAGATGGGCACTACCGGCGCGCCTTCCTTCTTCGCGTAGTCCTCGACCTGAGCAAGCAGAGGGTTACTCTTAAATCCGTGCTCGGCGACGTTGGCGACGTACATCGCCGGCTTCGCCGTCAAAAGGAAGAATGGCTTGAGCACCAATTGCTCTTCCTTCGAGAGCGGCACGTTGCGCGCCGGCCGCGCCTCGTCGAGCGCAGGGCGAACTTTGTCGAGCACGGCGACGATGCGCTGCGCTTCCTTGTCGCCGCCGGTCTTCGCCACTTTGCCGTATCGCGCGTACGCTTTTTCCACTGACGCCAGATCGGCGAGGGCGAGCTCGGTGTCGATGGTCTCGATGTCGGAAACCGGGTCGATCTTGCCCGCAACGTGGACGACGTTCGGGTCTTCGAAGCAACGCACGACGTGCGCGATCGCGTCGCATTCGCGGATGTTGGCGAGGAACTGGTTGCCCAGGCCCTCGCCCTTCGAGGCGCCGGCCACCAGTCCCGCGATATCGACGAACTCGACCGCCGCGGCGATGACCTTCTGCGGCTTGGCTATGGCGGCAATCTTTGCAAGCCGCGGGTCGGGCACCTCGACGACGCCGATGTTGGGGTCGATGGTGCAGAACGGATAGTTCTCCGCCGCGATCCCCGCCTTGGTGAGGGCGTTGAACAACGTTGATTTGCCGACGTTCGGCAGTCCGACAATGCCGCACTTCAACGACATCAGGATTTCGTGTGCAGCTTGAGCATCGCCGCTTCCATGTCGCCGTCGAGCAAGAGGCCCGAGGCTCCCATGCAGCGCTCGAGCGCCGTTTCGATCGCCTCGCGCTCGGCCGAAGGCGGCGGTGTCAGTACATAGCCGACGACGAGGTCCTTGTTCCCCGGGTGGCCGATGCCGATCCGCAGCCGCCAGAACCCGTGCGTACCGAGCTGCGCCGCGATGTCCTTCAGGCCGTTGTGACCGGCGACTCCGCCGCCGAGTTTCAGTTTCGCCGTTCCCGGCGGGAAATCGAGCTCGTCGTGCACGACCAGGATTTCCTGAGGCTGGATCTTGTAGAAGCGCGCGAGCGCTCCGACCGATTTGCCCGAGAGGTTCATGTAAGTCTGCGGCAGCAGCAGCCACAACTCGCCCGAGGCTCGCGCGAGCTTGCCGAGGAGGCCGTGATACTTGGCGACCGTTTTCAGCTCGATGCGCTGCGCGAGAGCAAGGCGCGAGGCGAACCAGAAGCCGACATTGTGCCGGTCCCTCTCGTGCTTCCTCCCGGGGTTTCCCAGGCCGGCGATCAGTTTTAGAGAATGCATGGATGAAAAAGGGCGCGGGGGTTGCCGCGCCCTTTCGCGTAGTGGCAACAGGCGCTACTTCTTGTCGCCTTTGTCTCCCTTGTCGCCTCTGTCGCCCTTGCCGCCTTTGCCGCCCTTCTCCTCCGCAGCCGGAGCGGCCGCTTCCGGCGCCTTCTGCTTGACGGTCGGTACGTCGGCGGCGGCAGGAACGGCTTCCGCTGCTGGCGCGAGGACTCCCTCGACCCCGACCCCGGCAGCCGCGGCGGCCGCGGCGGCCTCCTCTTCCTCGGCGATCGCCGCCTTCGGGATCTGCGCCGAAGCGACGGTCGGATTCTCGGTGCCCCCCAGGGCAAACTCCACGCCCTTGGGCATAGTGAGCTCGCGTATATGAATCGAGTGTCCGATGGCGAGCGCGGACAGGTCCACCTCGATGAATTCGGGCAGGTCCGCAGGCAGGCAGCGGACGTCGATCTCGCTCAGCACGTGGGTGATGAGTCCGCCCTGCTCCTTGATCGCGGGCGACTTCTCCGCGTTGACGAAGTGCAGCGGCACCTTGATGTGGATCTTCTCGTCCGCCGAGACTCTCTGGAAGTCGACGTGCTGCACTTGCAGCTTGAACGGATGCATGTTGACCGCCCGCAGCAGCACTTCCTCCTTCGCGCCGTCCAGGGCGAGCGTCAGGACCGACGCGTGAAACTTCTCGTCGCGCAGCTGGTGGTACAGCGGGTTGTGATCGAGCTCGATGCTGACTGCGGGTTTCTTGCCGCCGTAGACAATCCCGGGGACCTTCCCGCTGTGGCGCAGGCGGCGGCTCGCACCCCTCCCTTGCCCTTTGCGCGCTTGCGCGACGACTTCGAATGCCATGTTGCCTCTCCTCGATTGGGGCGGCGCCCGCGACCAGGCGCCGCCGTTGAAAAATCTACTCGATGAACAGCGAGCTCACCGAATCCTCGTTGCTGATCCGCAGGATCGTTTCCGCGAGCAGCCCCGCGACCGACAGCACGCGGATCTTCTTGCACGTCTGAGCGGCCTTGGACAGCGGGATGGAGTCGGTCACCACCAGCTCGTCGATCTCCGACTCGGCGATGCGCTCCACCGCCCCGCCCGAGAGCACGGGGTGCGTGCAGTACGCGACCACGCGGGTCGCGCCCTCCTGCTTCAGCGCCTGCGCCGCCTTGACCAGCGTATTGGCGGTGTCGACCATGTCGTCCATGATGACGCAGTTGCGTCCCTTCACGTCGCCGATCACGTTCATCACTTCCGACACGTTCGGCTGGGGCCGCCGCTTGTCTATGATCGCGAGGTCCGACTCCAGGCGCTTCGCCATCGCGCGCGCGCGCACCACGCCGCCGACGTCCGGCGACACCACCAGCAGGTTCTCGTACTGGTGCTTCCATACATCCCCCAGCAGCACGGGGGTGGCGTAAATATTGTCCACGGGCACGTCGAAAAATCCCTGTATCTGATCGGCGTGCAGATCCATCGTCAGCACGCGGTCGACCCCTGCCGCCTGCAGCATGTTCGCCGCCACCTTCGCGCTGATCGCCACGCGCGCCGAGCGCGGGCGCCGGTCCTGGCGCGCATACCCGAAATACGGGATCGCCGCCGTCACCCGGGCCGCCGAGGCGCGCTTCAAGGCATCGACGATCAACAGCACTTCCATCAGGCTGTCGTTCGCCGGCGCGCAAGTGGACTGCAAAACGAAACAGTCCTTGCCGCGCACGTTCTCCAACAGCTCGACCATGATCTCCCCGTCGGAGAACTTGCCCACGGTGGCGTGGCCGATCGGGATGTTGAGCCGCCGCACCACCGCGTGCGCGAGCATCGGGTTGGCGTTCCCGGTGAAAACCATCAGGCTTTCGTAGGCCATGCGCTTTAGTCCAGGAGCTGGGGGCTCGACCCAAGCCGCCTTGCTCACAAAAAATCAGCCGCATCGGCGGCTTGCTGTTTCGCTGGCCCCTGATCCCTGGGCCCTCGTCTCGAAATCTGATGGCTGGGGAGGAAGGATTCGAACCCTCGCATGGCGGAATCAAAATCCGCTGCCTTAACCAGCTTGGCGACTCCCCAA
The DNA here is from genome assembly GCA_035637655.1 of Burkholderiales bacterium. GTDB lineage: Bacteria > Pseudomonadota > Gammaproteobacteria > Burkholderiales > SG8-39 > VBDM01. The sequence continues at coordinate 12,656 of DASPWT010000018.1, forward strand.
GCGCTAAACCTGCTCCAGCAACGCCGCGAGCGGATGACTATCCAGCCCGCGCACGGCGAAGCCGCGCATCTCCGCGGGCATCCTGGACAGGACCGCGCGCGCTTCGCGCTCGGCTGCAAATTCGACGAATACGCAGGCGCCTGAGCCGCTCATGCGCGCATCTCCGAACTGCCTGAGCCATTCGAGATGCGCCGCCACCTCCGCGTGGCGCCGGCACACGACCGATTCCAGGTCGTTCCTTCCGAAACCGGCGGAAAAGCCTGATATTTTGATGGTTTTCGAATTTCGTGTCAATTCAGGCGCGGTGAAAATCGCATGCGTGGCCACGGCAACCGGTGGAACGAGCACGACGTACCATGCCTGCGGCAATGCGAGCGGCGCAAGGCGCTCGCCGATCCCCTCGGCGAAAGCGTTCCCGCCGAAGAGAAAGAACGGAACGTCCGCCCCGAGCGCAAGCGCCATCGCCGCGAGCTTCTCCTTCGGCAGAGCTAGCCCCCACAGGCGGTTCAGGACCGCGAGCGTGGTTGCGCAATCGGAGCTGCCGCCGCCCAGTCCCCCGCCGATCGGAATGTTCTTTTCGATGTCGATGTCGACGCCCCGGTTCGAGCCGCCCTCGGCTTGCAGGAGCCGCGCGGCGCGCACGGCGAGGTCTTCAGCTTCGGTGATGCCGGGCAGGGCCCGCGCGCGCCTCACCTCGGCGTCCGCGCGCGGCGTAAAGCGCAGCCAGTCGCAGCGCTCGATCAGGCGGAACGCGGTCTGCAACAGGTGATAGCCGTCGGGGCGCCGCCCGAGGACGTGCAGGAAGAGATTGAGCTTGGCCGGGGCCGGATAGCGGCGCTCCCACGGATTCAATTTGTCCATTGATCCACGACGAGGACAATTTCGAGATCTTCGCGCTTCAGGCGCATCCGGAAAGGCTTTCCTCCCCGGAACTCCTCGTAGGCGACCTGCCAGCCGTCCTGCCTGAGTTCCAGGCCGTTGTCCACGTCGCCCTGCATCTCCGCCGGCCGGCCTGGGCTCGCCCGCGCCTGCACCCAGTCCGAGAGCCCGGCTAGCGGAAGCCGCCAGCCGAGCGCCTGCTCGGTCAGGCTTTCCGCGTCGGCGGCGCGGTACTCCTTGTTGTCGCCGGTCACCAACCGGAAGCGATCGCGCTCCCGGCTGATCCGCGCGATTCCCTGGCCCAGGGCTGAGGTGATGAGCAGTTCGTCGGCGTCGTCCGAGTGCCGCCAGAATATTCTGCCGGATGCGGCGTCTTTTGCGTGGCGGACCGCGACGCGGCCTGACAGCTCGAAGCCGCCCGGGAGAGGAAGCCCGGCCTCGGGCAGGGACGCACAGGCGGCCAGCAATGCCGCTAGAGCAAAGGCGGGGGCAAACCGAACCACAAGAAATCAGCGCTTGAGGCGCCTGATCGTATTGGCGAGCGTTTCGTTGTCCGGGCTTTCCCGGGTGGCGTCGCCCCAGACGCGCTCCGCCTCGGCGCGCTCGCCCATCGCCCAAAGCACTTCGCCGAGGTGGGCGGCGATTTCCGCGTCGGGCCGCCCGGCGAACGCGCGGCGCAGGTAGCCGAGCGAATCCTTCAGCTTGCCCATCCGGTACAGCACCCATCCCATGCTGTCGATGATGAAGGAATCGTCGGGGGCAAGCTGCAGCGCCTTTTCGATCAGCTCGCGCGCCTCGGGCAGGCGCTGATTGCGGTCGGCGAGGGAATAGCCGAGCGCGTTGTAGGCGTGCGCGTGCTCGGGCCGTATCTCGATCAGCTTGCGAAGGGAAGCCTCGAGAATATCCACGCGCTCGATTTTCTCCGCGAGCATGGCGTAGTCGTAGAGCAGCTCGGGATTGTTCGGAACCCGGTCGAGCGCCTGCCCGACCAGATCGAATGCGGTCTTCGGCTGGTTGGCGTCGCGCAGGAGCTGCGCTTCGGCGAGGATCAGCTGCACGCGCTGCTGGCTGTTCTTCGCGGCCGCCTGCTGCAGGCGCGCCCTTGCCTCGTCGAGCTTGCCCTGTCTGGCGAGCACCTGGGCATAGCGGATCTGCGCCTGCACGTATTGCTCGCCCTCGCCCACTTCACCGTACCAGCGGAGCGCCTCCGGAATATTCTGCCGCTCTTCGGCGACCTGACCGAGATACAGGCGCACTCCGTCCTTGTCGCGGTAGGGGCTTTCGATCAGGCTCCTGAGATATCTCTCGGCGGCGTCGTAGTCCTTGAGCTGCAGCGAAAGCAGCGCCACCGCGAAGGCCATGTCGCTGCTGTCGGGAACGCCGGACATGAGCTTCTGGAACTCGGCGCGAGCCTCGCCGAAGCGTTTTTGCGCAACCAGCAAGCGCGCGTAGGCGAGGCGCGTTTCCCGCGCGGCAGGATATTTTTTCAGATGGCCGGCAAGCAGCGTCTCGGCCTGATCCGTCGAAGCCTTCTGCAGCAGTTGCGCCTCGAGCAGGACCGCCGCCTCCCAGTCCGGCCGCAGCTGTCCGGCCTTGCGGGCCGCCTCGAGCGCCAGGCGTTCGTCGCCCGCGCTGACCGCTGCCCGCGCGACGGCGAAATGCGCCTCGGCGAGCCTGGGGTAGTCCGCGGCGAGACTGCGCACGAGTTTGAGCGCGGCCTGCTTGTCCTGGGTATTGGCAAGCGTGCGGGTCAGCTGCGTGAATCCGTTTGCAGGATCGTTGGCGGAACCGGCCAGCAGCTTCTTGAGATTGGGCAACGCCTCCTCGTAGCGGCCCGCGGCGACCAGCAACCCGGCGAGCGCCTGAAGCGGGCGTGTCGAGCCGGGCTCGGTCTCGTGCCAGAGCGTTGCGGCGTCGATCGCGGCGTTGTTCATTCGCGCGTAGAGCGCAACTTCGGTGGCGCGCCGCGCGATCCGGGGATCGCGCGTGCGTTTCGCGAGATCGACGTACGCCTGCGCGGAGAGGGTGGCGCTGCCGCGCTGGCCGGCGATCTCGGCGAGCAGGAATTCGTACAGCAGGTTTTCGGTCAGCTCCTGCTTGGGAAGTACCGCGCGGTCCTCGGGTTCGGGTGCGGCCGCCTGCGCTTCGCCGGCGGGTGCGTCCGTGTCGGATTCGTCCTGCAGTTCCTCTCCTGCCGCGGGCGGCTGCGGCGGCGGCGCGGCGCATCCGGCAAACACGACGAACGCCATCGCGGCGACGAGGCGCAAAGCGCCGACTCGGACGGGCAACAGGCTGTGTGGACTCGGCATGGAGGCACTTGCTGTCTTGAAGGGCTAGTTTAGGTATATTTCGAAAGGCCGACAAGGACATTGAGCGCCGCTGTGCCAGAGCTGCCCGAAGTCGAGATCACCCGCCGCGGCATCGAGCCTTTCGTGCTCGGCAAGACGATTACGGGCGTCGCTGTGCGCAATCCCAATCTGCGTCAACGCGTACCGCGCAAACTCGCCCGCATCCTGGTCGGTCAGCGGGTGAAACGTCTGGTGCGGCGTGGAAAGTATCTGTTGTTCCAGTGCGACGCCGGCTCGCTCATCGTGCACCTGGGCATGTCGGGGAGCCTGCGTGTGATCGACCCGCGAACGCTCCCCCGCGAGCACGATCATGTGGATCTCGTTTTCGGCGGCATCGCGCTGCGCCTGCGCGACCCGCGCCGCTTCGGCATGGTCCTGTGGAACGACGGCGACGCGTCCCGCCATCCCTTGCTCGAGCGGCTCGGCGTCGAGCCGCTCGGCGAGCATTTCTCGCCCGAGTTCCTCTATCGGACCACGCGCGGCCGCGACGTCGGCATCAAGCAGCTGCTGATGAACGCCAACGTCGTGGTCGGGATCGGGAACATTTACGCGAACGAAAGCCTGTTCAGGGCGGGCATCCATCCGCGCGCGCGTGCGGGACGCCTCTCCCGCGCGCGCTGCGAGCGACTGGTCGCGGCCGTGAGGGACATTCTTCTGGCCGCGATAGCCGCCGGCGGATCGAGCCTGCGCGACTTCGTGCACTCCGATGGCTCCTCGGGGTATTTTCAGCAGCACTACGCCGTCTACGACCGCGGCGCGCTTCCGTGCCGGGTCTGCGGGGCCGCGATCCGGGTGGCGCGGCTGGGCCAGCGTTCGAGCTTCTTCTGCGCGACCTGCCAGAGGTTTTAGTACTTCCTTCGCTTGCCCACTTTCCCCGCGAGCGCGCGTGCCACGCGCGGCTGCACGAACTTGCTCACGTCCCCGCCCAGGATCGCGATTTCGCGCACGATGGTCGCCGAGATGAATTGATGCTGTTCGGCCGGGGTCAGGAACACCGTCTCGACGTCCGGGTACAGATTGCGGTTCATCCCCGCCATCTGGAATTCGTATTCGAAGTCCGACACCGCTCGCAAGCCCCGCAGGATGACCTGGGCCTTCTGGGCGCGAACGAAGTCCATGAGCAATCCGCGGAAGCCCTCGATTCTCACGTTGCGGTAGGGCTTCAGAACGTCGCGCGCGAGGCGCACGCGCTCCTCCAGCGTGAAGAACGGACGCTTGGCCTGGCTGGCGGCGATGCCGACGACGATTTCGTCGAACAGGGCGGCGGCGCGCCTCACCAGATCTTGGTGGCCCAGCGTGATCGGATCAAACGTTCCCGGATACACCGCCTTGATCATCGGCCTCCCTCACCAGAAGGTGAAAATGCACGTTTCCCGCGCGCGCGCGCCTGAAAATAGTCCAGCCGCGGGGCGGTTCGAAGACGGCGTCGCTTTCCCCGTACACCCGCCCCCCTTCGGCGAGAAGCCCGCGCAACAGATCGAGCGCCGCGACCTGCAGGCCCAGACGGTACGGCGGATCGACGAATACGACATCGTATCGGGAGCGCGCGCCGCGGGCGAATTCTAGCGCATCGCCGCGGACCACCGTCAGTCCCGTCGCGCCGAGCTTCGCCGCATTGTCGCGCAACGCGCGCAGCACCGCGGGGTTCTTCTCGACCATGACGACCGAGGCCGCACCGCGCGAAAGCGCCTCGAAGCCGAGCGCGCCGCTGCCCGCAAAAAGGTCCAGGCACGCCATGCCGGTCAGGTCCCGCCCGAGCCAGTTGAACAGCGTTTCGCGAACGCGGTCCGGCGTCGGTCTCAAGTCCGCCGCGTCGGGGAATTCGAGGATGCGGCTGCGCCACAGGCCGCCGATGATCCGGACGGTATTGGGCCTAGTCCGGCGCACCGACGACGACGATCGAGAGCTTTTCGGGATCGATGCGCCGCGCAAAGGCGCTCTTGACCTGCGCGAGGACAAAAAAGGCGGCGCGTGCGGGAACCATTGCGACGAGTGATAAAATCCAACGCTATTCTATAGCGGTTCTCCTGCAAACCCTTCCTCCCCCATGCTCGAACTCTTCTCCGAGAACGCCCGCCGGCAGCGCTCCTGGGCGGTGCGCCTCAAGGACGGGCTCACGAAAACGCGCTCGCGGCTTTCGGGGCTCTTCGGCGGAGGGGCGATCGATCCGGTGCTGTTCGAGACGCTCGAATCCGCGCTGCTGGCAAGTGACGTTGGCGTCGATGCAACGCGGTTCCTGCTCGCGGGACTGCGCGAGCGCGCCCGTGGCCTGCAAACCGCGGGGCAGCTGAAGGCCGAATTGCGGACGATGCTCGTCGAGACGCTCACCCCGCTCGAGCAGACGCTCGATTTCACGGGCAAGAAGCCCTGCATCATCGTGCTCGCGGGGGTCAACGGCTCGGGAAAGACGACTTCGATCGGCAAGCTCGCGAGATACTTCCAAAATCAAGGCCTCTCGGTGCTGCTCGCTGCGGGGGACACCTTTCGCGCCGCAGCGCGCGAGCAGCTCGCTGTTTGGGGCGAGAAGAACGCCGTCGCGGTCGTCGCCCAATCGGGCGGCGACCCGGGAGCAGTCGTGTTCGATGCCATTGCCGCCGCGCGCTCGCGCGGAATCGACGTGGTCATCGCCGACACGGCCGGACGGCTGCCCACGCAGCTGCACCTCATGGAGGAAATCAGCAGGATCAAACGAGTCATCGCCAAGGCGGAACCCGGCGCGCCTCACGAGGCATGGCTCGTGCTCGACGCCAACACGGGCCAGAACGCGCTCGACCAGGTGAAGGCCTTCGACGACGCGCTCGGCCTCACCGGATTGATTCTCACCAAGCTCGACGGGTCGGCCAAGGGCGGCGTGGTGTGCGCCATCGCACTTGCACGATCGCAGCGCCCGCTGCCGCTCAGATTCGTGGGTATCGGCGAAGGGATCGACGATCTGCGCCCATTCGCCGCCGACGAGTTCGTTTCGGCGCTTCTCGATTGACCGCCGGCGTGGCCATCATCTCGCTCCGCCAGGTCAGCAAGCGCTATCCGGGGGGATTCGAGGCGCTCAGGCTGGTCAGCTTCGCCGTCGAGCCCGGGGAGATGCTGTTCCTCACCGGCCACTCCGGTGCCGGCAAGACGACGCTTCTCAAGCTGATCGCCGCCATCGAGCGCGCCAACGGCGGCGCGGTGCTCGTCAACGGCCAGAACGTCTCGGCCTTGCGCCCGGCGGCGATCCCTTATCTGCGGCGCAATCTGGGCCTGGTGTTTCAGGGGCAGAAGCTGCTCTTCGACAGGAGCGTGTTCGACAACGTCATGCTGCCGCTCGTCGTGACCGGGCAGCCCTACCGCGAAGCGGCGCGGCGGGCACGCGCCGCGCTCGACAAGGTCGGGTTGCTTCAGCGCGAAAAGGCCAACCCCGTCACGCTCTCGGGCGGCGAGCAGCAGCGCCTGTGCGTCGCGCGCGCGGTGGTGAACCGGCCGGCGATCCTGCTCGCCGATGAGCCCACCGCCGGCCTGGACGCCGCTTACGCGGATGAAATCATGGAGATGTTCAACGCCTTCAACCAGGTCGGGGTCACCGTGCTGGTTGCCACGCACGATCGACAACTGATCGGCAAGTACCGCAAACGCGTCTTGACGCTCGACCACGGCAAGCTCCAATGAGGGCCTGGCTGCAGCATCATGGCTTGAGCCTCGCGCAGACGCTCGCGCGCCTGGCGCGGTCGCCCTTTGCCACGACGCTCAACGTGCTGGCGATCGGGGTCGCGATCGCGCTCCCTTTCGGGGTCTATTGCATGCTGAGCAATCTTGAGTCCTTCTCCCGCAACGCCTCGGTCGATCCTCAACTCTCGGTATTCCTGGCAAGGGACGCAGCGAAGGCCGATATCGCCGCCGTCGAAGCGCGGCTGAAAAGCGCCGGGGGCGTGAGCGGCGTGCGTTTCGTGTCCCGGGACGCGGCGCTGGTGGAGCTCAATCGCGCCGCCGGGATGGAAGAGGTGATCGCGAGCCTGCCGCAAAATCCGCTGCCGGATGCGTTCGTGGTGACGCTTTCTGCAAGCGATCCGGCGCTGGCAGACCTGCTGGAACTCCAGTTCAAGTCGCTCCCGAAGGTCGCCTACGTTCAGGCGGACTCGGCGTGGGTGAGACGCCTCGATGCGTTGCTGCGCCTGGGGCGGACCGCGGTGGTCCTGCTCTCGGCGCTGCTCGGCCTCGCTCTCGTGGCGGTGACCTTCAACACCATCCGCCTGCAGATCCTCACTCAGCGCGACGAGATCGAGCTGTGCCGCCTGATCGGCGCAACGCACGCCTACATCCGCCGGCCCTTCTTCTATCTCGGGTCGCTGCTCGGCCTGCTCGGAGGGCTCGCCGCCCTGGCGATCGTGCTTTCCGGGCTCACGGTCTTGAACCGCGATCTGGCGCAACTCGCACACTTGTATGGGTCGGACATTCGCCTGAGGTTGCCGAACTCAAACGAAATGATCTCGGCTCTCGCTGCGGCCGTCGCCTTGGGTTGGCTGGGTGCCTACCTATCGGTGAGTAGACACTTACTCGAAGCAGACCGGAACTAGGCCGAGTGAGCCCGCCTGAGGAAGGGAACCGGGTGCCGCCTTTAGCACTCTAAGATGCAGAGTGCTAAAATCGCCGTTCTGGCAACGGCGCCGGAGGAAATAACAGATGACTCGCACAATGACACTGCCCGTACCCGTAGGAAGCCTGGAAAGCTACATCCAGGCCGTGAACCGTTTCCCGATGCTTTCGTTCGAGGAAGAGCGCAATCTCGCGCGCAAATACAGGGCCGAGAACGACGTCGAAGCGGCGCGCCAGCTGGTGCTTTCGCACCTTCGCCTGGTCGTGGCCATCGCCCGCGGCTACATGGGTTACGGACTGCCGCAAGGAGACCTGATCCAGGAGGGCAACATCGGCCTGATGAAGGCGGTCAAGCGCTTCGATCCGGAACGCGGGGTGCGGCTCGTATCGTTCGCGGTCCACTGGATCCGCGCCGAGATCCACGAGTTCGTCCTGCGCAACTGGCGCATGGTGAAGGTCGCCACCACCAAAGCGCAGCGAAAGCTCTTCTTCAACCTTCGCAGCATGAAGCCCTCGCTCGCCCCGTTGACGCAGACCGAGATCGGGTCGATGTCCAGAGAGCTCCGCGTCAAGCCCGAGGAGGTTGCCGAAATGGAGATGCGGCTCGCGGGCCGGGAGATTTCACTGGAACCGGCAAGCGACGAGGACGAGGCGTATGCGCCGATCGCCTATCTGGCCGACCGCTCGCCTGGGCCTTCGGAGATCGCCGAGGCGAAGCAAGACGAAGCTCTGCGGGCGCGCGGTCTGGAGGCCGCGCTGGCGAGCCTCGACGCGCGCAGCCGCCGCATCATCGAAGCGCGCTGGTTGCGGGAAAAGGACTCGGCGACCTTGCACGAGCTTGCCGCCGAGTTCAAGGTCTCTGCCGAGCGCATCCGCCAGATCGAGGCAAAGGCGCTTGCAAAAATGAAAGGCGTAATCGCACCGGCATAAGCAAGCTGCCGGCGGTCCCCATGAAGCCGCGGCGAGCCCGCGGCTTTTTATTTTGCCGCGAACACGACGTAGCGGTTCCGGCCCTGCTGCTTGGCCAGATAAAGCGCCTGGTCCGCGCGCTGGATCAGGTCTTCGGAGGCAGTCTCCTTTTCCAGGATGAGCGAGACGATTCCCTGGCTGAGGGTGACTGTCTGGCGGACGGCCGAGCGCGCGTGCGGGATCGCCAGGCCGTCGATCACGCGAGACACCGCCTGAGCCACATCGACGGCGCCCTCCAGGGCGGTCCCCGGCAGGACCATCGCGAACTCTTCTCCCCCGTAGCGGGCGGCGAGGTCCGCCGGACGCCGGCCCGCTGAGCTGAGCGCCGCCGCCACCCGCCGCAGACAGTCGTCGCCCGCCTGGTGGCCGTAGCAGTCGTTGAAGGCCTTGAAGTGATCGACGTCGGAGAGAATCAGCGAAAGCGGTTGCCGCTCGCGCGCGCCGCGCCGCACTTCGCTCATCAAGTAGCTGTCGAAAGAGCGCCGGTTGGCAATTCCGGTCAGCCCGTCCTGCCGTGACAGCTTTTCGAGCTCGCGGTTGGCCGCCGCGAGGTCGCGCGACATCTCGATCTGCTTGGTCCGCATGGATTCGAGTCGCTGCAGCGCCCGGATTTTCGCGTTCAGCACGACGAAGCTCACCGGCTTTACGAGGTAGTCGTCGCCGCCCGCCTCGATCGCGCGATTCAGGTCCTGATCGGCTTCCTTCGAGCTCAGGAAAATGATCGGCACCCACTCGTCGGCGCTGGTCTCGCGCATGTGCCGCGCGGATTCGTATCCGTCCATGACCGGCATCACGACGTCGATGAGCACGAGGCCCGGCCGGTCCTCCCGGTACATCTGCAAGGCTTTCTCACCGTCATTCGCCTCGACCACCGTGTGGCCCATGCGCTCGAGCAGGCTCCTGAGCGCAACGCGGATCGTGGGGGAATCGTCGACGACGAGGATTTTCATATTCTCAGCCGGACGCGTTCAACAGGATTCGGACATCGGCCGCGAGGTTGGCGGCGTTGCCGTGGCGCACGAACAGGCGCAGACGCCCCTGCGGATCGAACACATAGCTGCCCGCGGTGTGATCCACGGTATAGCCGTCCGGCGTTTTTCCAGGCGACTTCTGATAGAACACCCTGAAGTCTTTCGCGACCTTGGCGGTCGCCGCGGAATCGCCGCGGAGCCCGAGAAAACCGGGGTCGAACGCCGGGACGTAGTTCGCGAGAAGTTTTTGCGTGTCGCGCTCCGGGTCGACCGTGACGAATAGCACCTGCAGCCGTTTCCCGTCCTCGCCGAGCTGCTCCTTCACGGCTTTCAGCTCGGCCAGCGTCGTCGGGCACACGTCGGGGCAACGGGTGTAGCCGAAGAACATCACCACCGCCTTGCCGCGGAAATCGCCAAGCGTGCGCGTCTTGCCCGTGTGGTCGGTGAGCGCAAAATCCTTGCCGTAATCGGCGCCCGTGATATCCGTGTTCTTGAACGAGGCGCCCGACCCGCCGCAGCCGGCAAGCGCGAATGCGGCAAAGACGAGCCCGACCCATGTCCGCACGGCAGCGCTCACGCGAAAAGATAATGATCGACGAGCAGCGCGGCGAAGAGCGCCGCGAGGTACGCGATCGAATAGCGGAAGGTGCGCCGCGCGAGCGCATCGCTGTAGCTCACGTAAAGGCGCGCTGCGTAACCCAGGAATATTCCGTTCAAGACGACTGCGGCACCGAGATAGATCCAGCCGCTCATCCCGTAGGCGAAAGGGAGCAGCGCCGAGGCGAACAGAATCAGCGTGTAGAGCAGCACGTACAGCCGAGTGAAGCGGTGCCCGTGCGTGACCGGCAGCATCGGCAGCCCGGCCTTGGCGAAATCTTCGGTGCGATAGAGCGCGAGCGCCCAGAAATGCGGCGGGGTCCACGCGAAAATGATAAGGAACAGAAGCAGCGCCTCGGGGGCGACTTCGCCCGTGACGGCGGCCCAGCCGAGCACCGGCGGCATCGCCCCGGAGGCTCCGCCGATCACGATGTTCTGCGGGGTCATGGGCTTGAGCAGGACCGTGTAGACCACGGCGTACCCGATGAACGTGCCGAAGGTGAGCCACATGGTGAGCGGATTGACCAGGGCGTACAGCATCAACAGCCCGGTGCCGCCGACTGCGCCGGCGAACGCAAGCGTCTGAAGCGACGTGAGCTCCCCGCGGGGCAAGGGCCTCGCCCGAGTGCGCGTCATGAACGCGTCGATTTTCTGCTCGACCAGGCAGTTCACCGCCGCCGCCGCGCCTGCCACGAGCCAGATGCCGATGGTCGCGGCGAGCAGGAGCTTCGGCGGCACCATGCCCGGAACGGCGAGGAACATGCCGATGACCGCGCAGAACACGATCAACGACACCACGCGCGGCTTGGTGAGGCTCAGGAACTGGCGCAGGCGGAAGCGCTCGGCGGTCGAAGCCATTTGCATAGCGGAAATTTTATCACGCTCGCCTTGCAGCTCTAGCCGACGCGCGACGCCCCGAGCAGCCGCGCGAGGTCTTTCACCATCCGTTGTGCATCGGGATCGCTCGGGAATCGCAGCATCAGGTTGCCCAGCGGATCCAGGAGATAGATGTGATAGTAGGGGCTCCGCGCTGCGGGGAATTCCGCAAGGAGCGGGCCGGGCGCGCGCGCGACGCGCAGGCCCTCGTGGTCGCGCAACAGCGCTGCATCGGGGGGCGCGGCATCGGTGAGGAGCCACATTCGCTCGATTCGCTCCGCGTCCTTGCCCTGCGCGAGGCGCGCCTGGCGCATGTAAAGGAGTTTTTTCCCGCAACCTTCGGCGCAGGCGCCGGAATCGATCTGCAGCAGCACCCATCTGCCGCGCAACTGCGAGAGCCGGAACGGGCTGCCGTCCAAGCGCCGCAGTTCGGGGTCGGAGATGGCGCGGGCTTCGATCAGCTCGCCGTAATTCAGCCGCGACTGCGGCTGCCATACGAAGTAGGCGAGCCAGGCGGCGAGCGTGGGCGCGGCGCAAAGCGCAAGGATGACAAACGCGATGCGCCTGCCGCGATGCCGGTCCTCAGTCGCGCCCGGAATCGGGACGGAATACTCGTCCACTGATGCGGATCCCCGTCATGATTTCACAAGGAGTACACTCGGCGCAGAGGGTTCCCGCCGCCGCGCCGTGAAAATCGTCGTCATCCTCTTGTTCGTCGCGATTCTGGCGAGCCTGGGCTCGGCACTGTTTTTTCTGGTGACGGACAGCGGCCAATCCAAGCGCACCGTGGAGGCGCTCGCGCTGCGCGTCGGATTGTCGCTGGCGCTGTTCCTGCTGCTTATCGCCGGTTACTACTTCGGCCTCATACCCGGCAAGATCGAGTAACGGGGGTCTTCTCCACCTACAGCCAATATACGAATATGAAAAGCCCGAGCCACACGACATCGACGAAGTGCCAGTACCACGCGACCGCTTCGAACGCGAAATGGCTTTCGGGCTTGAAGTGGCCGGCGAGACAGCGGGCGAGAATCACGCTCAGCATGAGTGCGCCGAGGGTCACGTGGAATCCGTGGAAGCCGGTGAGCATGAAGAACGTCGATCCGTAGACGCCGGTCGAGAGCTTCAGGTTGAGATCGGAATAAGCATGGCCGTATTCATAGGCTTGGAAGCAAAGGAAGGTGATGCCGAGCGCTACCGTGAGGAACATGAAGAGCGCGAGCTGTGCGCGCTTCCCCTCCTTCAGCGCCCAGTGGGCGATCGTGACCGTCACGCCCGATGAGAGGAGCAGCAGCGTATTGATCGCCGGGATGCCCCAGGCGGCCATCGGCGTAAACGGATCCTTGAAATTCGGCCCGGCCGAAGGCCACTGCGCCGCGAAATCCGGCCAGAGCAGCTTGTTGTCGATGCTGCCCAGATCGGGCACCGCGAGTAGCCGCGCATAGTAGAGCGCGCCGAAGAACGCGCCGAAGAACATCACCTCCGAGAAGATGAACCAGCTCATGCCCCAGCGGAACGACACGTCCTCCCAACGGCCGTACCTGCCGCCCTCGGACTCGCGGATCACGTCGCCGAACCAGCGCACCATCATGAAGGCGAGGATGGCGAGCCCGAGCAGCACGATGTAGCGCCCGGGCTCCCAGCCGTTGAGCCAGCTTGCGGCGCCGCTCGCCATGCACAGCAGCGCCGCCGAGCCGAAGATCATCCAGTGGGACGGCTGCGGAACGTAGTAGTGCTGAGCGCGATCGCTCATCTTGCTCTCCTCTCCTTACGCGGCCATGCCGACGATGAGCTTCACCAGCAGGACCAAGCTCAATACGAAAATCGCGGCTCCTATGAGGCCGGCGATGATCACCTGCGCAGCTTTCAGCTGCGTCACATCCGACTCGTGCTCCGCGCGCCTCCTGATGCCGAGAAACGACCAGAACACCGCTTTCGCGACCTGCAGCGGCGACGCGGACTTCGGCGTTTGCTCGCCGGCCATTGCCGTCATCCCCCGCCCCCGCGCGCCCCGTTCACCTCGAAGAAGGTGTAGGACAGGGTGACTGTATTGAGCTCGGGCGGCAGCTTCGGATCGATCACGAACACCACCGGCATCCTGCGCATTTCGCCCGGAGCGAGCGTCTGTTGCCGGAAGCAGAAGCATTCCATCTTCCTGAAATAGAGCGCCGCCTGTTGCGGGCTGTAGCTCGGAACGGCTTGTCCCGTCACGGGCCGCTCGAGCGTGTTCCTGACCTCGTACACGACTTGCGTCACCTCGCCGGGGTGCACCGACACGCTGGCCTGAAGCGGTTTGAAGGTCCAGGGCAGGCGTTGCGTGTTGGCGTCGAATTCGACCGAGATCTCGCGCGTGGGATCCACCTGAGTGTTCTGCGCCGCTAGAGCGTCCGGCTGAAATACGTTCCGGATGCCCGTCACCTCGCAGATCTTCTCGTACAACGGAACGAGCGCGAAGCCGAATCCGAACATCACGGCCACGACCACCAACAGTTTTTTCATCAGTTTGCGGTTGGCCTGCCCGCGATTCTCGGTCTGCTGTGTCATTTGAGCACGACGTACTTGAGCATGATGCCCACGAAGAAGACGAGCGCGATCGAGCCGAGCACCCACGCGGTCCTGCGATTGTTCCGCCGCTGCTCGCGTTCGGGCGTCATCTCACCACCGGTTGTTCGTGGAAGCTGTGGTAGGGAGCGGGGCTCGGCAGGTGCGTCCACTCGAGCGTGTCGGCGCCGTCCCAGGGCCGCTGGCCGGCCGTTTCGCCCCGCCCGAGCACCGTCACCTTCAGGATGATCCACAGGAACAGGAGCTGCGTCAGCCCGAAGCCGAACGCGCCGATCGAGGCGATCTCGTTGAACTGCGTGAACTGCAGCGCGTAGTCGGGGATCCTGCGCGGCATGCCGGCGAGGCCGAGGAAGTGCATCGGGAAGAAAGTGACGTTGAAGAAGATCATCGACAGCCAGAAGTGCCATTTGCCGAGCGTCTCGTCGTACATGCGGCCGGTCCACTTCGGCACCCAGAAATAGAATCCGGCGAACAGTGAAAACAGCGACCCGGCGACCAGCACGTAGTGGAAATGCGCCACGACGTAATAGGTATCCTGCAGCTGGATGTCGATCGGCATGATCGCGAGGATGAGGCCGGTGAACCCGCCCATGGTAAACACGAAGATGAAGCCCACGGCGAACAGCATCGGCGTCTCGAAGCTCATCGAGCCGCGCCACATGGTGGTGAGCCAGTTGAACACCTTGACCCCGGTGGGCACCGCGATCAGCACGGTCGCGTACATGAAGAACAGGATCCCAGCCGTGGGCATGCCGACGGTGAACATGTGGTGCGCCCAGACGATGAACGAGAGGATCGCGATCGACGCGGTCGCATACACCATCGAGGAATAGCCGAACAGGGGCTTCCTCGAGAACGCCGGAATCACCTGGCTGATGATGCCGAAGCCCGGGAGGATCATGATGTAGACCTCGGGGTGGCCGAAGAACCAGAAGATGTGCTGGAACATCACCGGGTCGCCGCCGCCCGCCGCGTTGAAGAAGGAGGTGCCGAAGTGGCGGTCGGTCAGCAGCATGGTGATGGCGCCCGCCAGCACCGGCATCACCGCGATGAGGAGGTAGGCTGTGATCAACCACGTCCACACGAAAAGCGGCATCCGTATGAGCGTCATCCCCGGGGCGCGCATGTTGAGGATCGTGGTGATGATGTTGATCGAGCCCATGATCGAGGAGGCGCCCATGATGTGGAGCGCGAAGATCGCGAGGTCCATCCCCGGCCCCATCTGAGTCGAGAGCGGCGCGTAGATCGTCCAGCCGGCGGCGGTCGCGCCGCCCGGTGCGAAGAACGATCCCACCAGCAGCAGCGCGCCCACCGGCAGCAGCCAGAAGCTCCAGTTGTTCAGGCGCGCAAAGGCCATGTCGGGAGCGCCGATCATCATCGGCACCTGCCAGTTGGCGAATCCGACGAAGGCCGGCATGATCGCGCCGAACACCATGATCAGCCCGTGCATCGTGGTGAGCTGGTTGAAAAACTCCGGTTGCCAGAACTGCAGCCCCGGCTGGAACAGCTCGGCGCGGATGCCGAGCGCGAGCATGCCGCCGACCAGAAACATGGTGAAACTGAACCACAGATAAAGCGTGCCGATGTCCTTGTGGTTGGTCGTGGTGATCCAGCGCATGATCCCCCGGTAGGGGCCGTGCGCTTGTTCGTCGTGGGTGTGGGCGTGGCCGTCATCGATGACTGCGCTCATTGGCTGCTCCTGGAATCTGGCAAGGTCACTTCCGCGCCGACTTGATCTCGCTCGGCTGAATGACTTCGCCGGTCCTGTTCCCCCAGTTGTTGCGGGTGAAGGTGATGACCGCGGCGACGTCGGTGTCGGAGAGCTGCTTGCCGAACGGCGCCATCGCCGTGCCCCGCTTGCCGTTCAGCACGATCTCCATTTGTCGCCCCCTCGGGCCGTTGACGAGCTGGGAGCCGTCAAGCGCCGGGAACGTTCCCTTGACCCCCTGCCCGTTCGCCTGATGGCAGGCGACGCAGTTCGCCGCGTAGACCTTCTCGCCGCGCGCTTTCAGGTCGGCGAGATTCCATTTCTTGTTCGGATCGTCTGCCGCGGCAGCGATTCTCTTTTTCTGCTCGCCGACCCACGCGGTGTACTTTTCGGCCGAGAGGACCTCGACCACGATCGGCATGAACCCGTGGTCCTTGCCGCAAAGCTCCGCGCACTGGCCGCGGTAGATGCCTTCCTTTTCCGCCCTGAACCAGCTATCGCGCACGAAGCCGGGAATCGCGTCCTGCTTCACGCCGAACGCCGGGACCATCCAGGCGTGGATGACGTCGTTGGAGGTGATGAGCACGCGCACCTTCTTTCCCACGGGCACGACCATGGGGTTGTCCACTTCGAGGAGATAATGCTCGCCCTTGGGCGCCTTGCCCGTGATCTGGTCCTGGGGCGTGGAGAGGTTCGAAAGGAACGAAATGCCCTCACCCTCGCCCTTCAAGTAGTCGTAGCCCCATTTCCACTGATAGCCGGTTGACTTGATGGTAATGTCGGCGCTGGCGGTGTCCTTGAGGTTCAGGATCGACTTGGTCGCCGGCCAGGCCACGGCGATCAGGATCAGGAACGGGATGATGGCCCAGATGATCTCGACGGTGATGTTCTCGTGGAAATTCTCGGCCTTGTGGCCGACGGACTTGCGGTGAGCGTAGATCGAATAGAACATCACGCCAAACACGCCGATGAAGATCACCAGGACGATCCCCATCATGACGAGGTGCAGCTCGTAGATTTCGCTGGCGACGCGCGTCACCGGGATCGGCAGATTCCACTGATACGCCGCCTCCGCGGGCCCGGACAGCACCGAGAGCGCAGCGCCGGCACCATTGACCGTCCGGTTCGTCATCATGTCTTCGTGGGTTCTGGTCGAACGAGGGGGTGCGATCTTTTCGCTTCCAATTCTACTTCTATGATCCGCCTGCCGTCGACGGTGGTACGCGGCTCGCTTTTCCAAGCGTGCCCGTAGATCACCTCGATCGTCGCCGGCAGCCTGCCTCCCTTGCGCTCGCGCTCATAGGAGGCAAGCATGCGCTCCCACGCACGGCGTCCCATGAGACTGCGCTGTCGATCGCGCGCCGCGCAGGTCTCGCCGGAGGCTTTCAGGTCACGCAGGAGCGCCGGGACCTCGGCGTAGGTCAGCGTGATGACTTCCATATCCATGACAGGCGCGGCAAATCCGCTCGCGACCAGCATGTCGCCGAGGTCGTGCATGTCGATGAAAGAATGCACGTGGCGCGCGGCCGAGCCCGCGCCGAAGGCCGCTTTGAGCTCCTTCAGTGTGTCGGGCCCGTAGCTCGAGAACATCAGCAGCCCGCCGGCGACGAGCACGCGGTGAACCTCGCGCAGCGCCGCGAGCGGATCGCCCGCCCAGGCAAGCGCGAGATTCGACCACACCATGTCCACGCTGGCGGCGCGAAGCGGCAGCCGCGCAAAGTCCGCGCACAGATGAAAGCGCCCGGAGCCGGCCACGAGGCGCCAGGCGCGCTCGAAAAGGGACTCTTCCCGTTTCGCCTCGCTGAGCACGCCGGGCGCAAAGTCCATGCCCAGCAGATCCGCCCCGGGATAGCGCCGGCGCAGCAGTTTCAGGCCGTGTCCCACGCCGCAGCCGGAGTCGAGCACGCGATGCGGCCGGCAGCGGATGTAATCGAGCCGCTCGAACATGCGCCGCTCGACTTCCCGCTGGAGCACCGCGTCGCCGCCGCCCGCCGCTGCGGCACGCTCGAAGGCGCGCCGCACCTGCGCAGGGTCCAGGCCGAATGCCTGTGCGTTCATTTGGAGTGGACAACAGGTTCGCAATACATTATATAAGGCCGTAGTTTACAATTCCGTCTGCGAAATTCCGTCCAATCAACCGGGGCCAGCGCTATGGTCGTAGCAATCGTATTGGTTTTATTGGTCCTCGGCTCTGTCCTGTTTCACTTCCTGAGCCCGTGGTATTTCACGCCGATCGCCTCCAACTGGAGTGCGATGGACGACACGATCAGCATCACGTTCTGGGTCACGGGGTTCGTCTTCGTCGCCATCAATTTGTTCATGGCTTATGCGGTGATCCGCTACCGTTATAAGAAGGGCAAACGGGCACAGTACGAACCCGAGAACAAGAAGCTGGAGTGGTGGCTCACCGGAGTGACCACGGTGGGCGTCGCCACCATGTTGGCCCCCGGCCTATTCGTATGGGCGAATTTCGTCGAAGTCCCGAAAGACGCGGGCGTATTCGAGGCCGTGGGCAAGCAGTGGTACTGGGGTTTTCGCTTCCCCGGGAAGGACGGCGTGATGGGCACCGTCGACGCCCGGTACGTCAGCGATAAAAACCCGTTTGGCATGAATCCCGACGATCCCAACGGACAGGACGACGTCTTGGTATCGAGCCCGGAACTCCATCTCCCCATAGGCAGGCCGGTCAAGGCACTGCTCCGCTCCGTAGACGTCCTGCACAACTTCGCGGTACCGCAGTTCCGGGCCAAGATGGATCTGGTGCCGGGCCTGGTCACCTATATCTGGTTCACCCCCACCCGGACCGGAAAATTCGACCTCCTCTGCAACGAATTGTGCGGTACCGGGCACTTTGTCATGCGTGGCAGGGTCGTAGTGGAGGAAGACAGCGCTTTTCAGGCGTGGTTGAGCGGCCATCCGACGTTCGCGCAGACCTCGGCTCAAGTACCCGGCGACGCCGCCGCGGGCAAGCCGCTCTATGCAGTGTGTGCCGCCTGTCACGGCCTGCAGGCGGAAGGGAATCCTGCGATGAATGCGCCGAAATTGAGCGGACAGGGTGATTGGTACCTGAAACGGCAATTGAAATCTTTCAAGAACGGTGCCCGGGGTTCACACGAAAAAGATGTTTTCGGTAAGATGATGGCACCGATGGCGGCGACCCTGAGCAACGACGCCGCAATAGATAACGTCATCGCTTACATCAAGACGCTGCCGGATAATCCTGCCTCGATCACGATGAAGGGAATTGCGACGAACGGTCAAAAGCCTTATGTGACCTGCGGAACCTGTCACGGTGCGGATGGGCGGGGCATGCAGGCAACCAATGCCCCCCGGCTCAAGGGCATGAGTGACTGGTATATGGTTACCCAATTGAAAAATTTCAAACAGGGTATCCGCGGCGCCCATCCAAAAGACCTGTACGGTCCGCAGATGGCCTTGATGGCCGAAATTCTGGGCGATGACCAAGCGACCAAGGACGTCGTCGCCTACATCAATACTTTGCGATGACCGGCCTGCTCGAGCGCCATGCTACTATTATCATGTGATGAGACTGAAGGCGCCGAGCATAGTGAAGAATTAGCGAAGAGGAATACCGATGTCTTACGTCGCGCATGATGAATCGGCTTTCGCCCCGCCCGCCGAAGTCGAAGAGGTAGAGCTCTACCACCCGAAAACCTGGGTGGGGAAGTACGTCTGGAGCCAGGACGCCAAAGTCATCGCCGTCCAGTACGCGATGACCGCGATCGGGATCGGGTTGGTGGCGTTGGTGCTGTCGTGGCTGATGCGGCTGCAACTGGGGTACCCGAACAGTTTCTCCTTTATCAGCCCGAGCAACTACCTTCAGTTTGTGACCATGCACGGCATGATCATGGTCATCTACCTTCTCACGGCGCTGTTCCTGGGGGGATTTGGCAACTACCTCATCCCGCTGATGGTCGGCGCCCGCGATATGGTCTTCCCCTACGTCAACATGGTGAGCTACTGGGTGTATCTGTTCGCCGTGCTGTTGCTGGTCGCGAGCTTCTTCGTGACCGGCGGGCCCACGGGCGCCGGCTGGACCCTGTATCCGCCCCAGGCGATCTCCCAGGGCACGCCGGGGGCGAGCTGGGGAATCATCCTGATGCTCGTTTCCCTGGCTTTCTTCATCGTCGGATTCACCATGGGCGGTTTGAACTATGTGGTGACGGTGTTGCAGGCGCGCACGCGAGGGATGACGATGATGCGGCTGCCCTTGACGGTATGGGGCATTTTCATGGCCACGGTCCTGGCGCTCCTGGCCTTTCCCGCCTTGTTCGTCAGCGCCATCATGATGACCCTGGACTTGACGCTGGGAACGAGTTTCTTCATGCCCGCGATCGTCTCGATGGGACAGCTGGGCGGACACGCGGGAGGCAATCCGCTGCTGTTTCAACACCTGTTCTGGTTTTTCGGCCATCCCGAGGTCTACATCGTCGCCCTGCCGGCCTTCGGTATCGTCTCAGACCTGCTCAGCGTCCATGCAAGAAAAAACATCTTCGGCTATCGCATGATGGTCTGGGCGATCCTCGCCATCGGCGCCCTGAGCTTCGTGGTGTGGGCGCACCACATGTACGTCAGCGGCATGAACCCGTACTTCGGCTTCTTTTTCGCCACCACCACGCTGATCATCGCCGTTCCCACGGCCATCAAGGTTTACAACTGGGTGCTGACGCTGTGGCGCGGCAACATCCACCTCACCGTCCCGATGCTGTTTGCCATCGGGTTCATCTTCACGTTTATCAACGGCGGGTTGACGGGCCTGTTCCTCGGCAACGCGACCGTGAGCGTCCCGCTCTCGGACACCATGTTCGTGGTCGCGCATTTCCATATGGTGATGGCCATCGCGCCCATCTTGGTCGTGTTCGGGGCGATCTACCACTGGTACCCCAAGATCACCGGGCGGATGCTGAACGATACCCTGGGCAAATTTCACTTCTGGGTCACCTTCATCGGGAGCTATGGCATCTACTATCCCATGCATTACCTGGGAATGATGGGCGTGCCGCGCCGGTATTATGCGATTGGAGGCACGGACTTCATCCCCGCATCGGCCCACTTCGTGAACGAGTGGATCACCATCGCGGCCTTGATCGTGGGCGCAGTCCAGATGGTGTTCCTGTACAACCTCGTCTGGAGCTATTTCAAAGGCAAGCCGTCGGGTGGCAACCCCTGGAATGCCACCACGCTGGAGTGGCAAACCCCCGACACCCCGCCGAAGCACGGCAACTTTGGTGCGGCGTTACCGGTGGTCTATCGCTGGGCCTACGATTACAGCGTGCCGGGTGCCGTCGAGGACTTCATACCGCAAAACGTCCCCCCGCGAGAGGTAGCCGGCCGCAATAGCAGCAAGACGTAGGCGATCCGGACTCTAGCGACGTGGGTATTTTTCATGATCTGACGGCCAAGCCTTGGCTGACGGCCGAGGGTACGGTCGAAAATCTTCACGACAGAGCCACCGCGCGGAAACTCGCTCTGAAGGTATTCCTCGCAGTGGTCACGGTGCTGTTCATGCTTTTGGTTGTCGCATACGGACGCCGGATGGCGTACGAGGACTGGCGTCCCTCGCCTCAACTGGACCTGTTGTGGGCGAACACGTTTGCGCTGGTGTTGAGCAGTGTCGCCTTGCAATGGGCGCAGTTTTCAGTGCGGCGCGGGCACATGGACGGCATGCGAGTCGCCCTGCTTGCCGGCGGCGCTTTCACCGTTGTTTTCCTGGTCGGGCAGATATTGGCTTGGCGGCAGCTGAGTACGATGGGTTATTTCGACGTAACGAACCCTGCGATCGCTTTTTTTTATCTGATCACGGGATTGCACGGGCTGCATCTGATGGGCGGTCTGGTGGCCTGGGGCAGAACTTTCGCCAAGGTGTGGGGCGATTTCGACGTGGCGAGAATCAGGCACAGCGTGGAGCTGTGCACTCTTTACTGGCACTTCCTGCTTGGGGTTTGGTTGGTCCTCTTTGGTCTGCTGTTTTCGGGGAATAATTTGGATATCTTGTTGAAGCTCTGCGGGATTAGGTAGCCAAAAAAACATGACACAAGCCATTCGCGCAAGTACAGGAGAACCCCTCCCGCTGCCTGAAGGCATCCAGGGCATCGTCGCCGACTGGTCCTCGGACCAGCGGGCGTTCAAGAACGTCCCCTGGGGCAAGGCCATGATGTGGATCTTCCTCCTCAGCGATACATTCATATTCAGCTCTTTTCTGATCTCGTACATGACGGTGCGAATGTCCACCACGGACCCCTGGCCCAACCCCAGTGAGGTCTTCGCTTTGACGCTGTGGGGCAGGAAAATCCCCCTCATCCTGATCGCCATCATGACTTTCGTCCTGATCAGCAGCAGCGGGACGATGGCCATGGCCGTCAACTTCGGCTATCGAAAAGATCGCGTCAAAACCTTCGTCCTGTTGCTGATCACCGCGGCCTTGGGCGCCACATTCGTCGGGATGCAGGCCTTCGAGTGGACCAAGCTGATCGTGGATGAGGGGATACGTCCCTGGGGCAACCCCTTGGGCGCGGCCCAGTTTGGCTCGACCTTTTTCATGATCACGGGTTTCCATGGCACGCACGTTTCGATCGGCGTGATTTTCCTGATCATCGTGGCCATAAAGGTCATACGGGGCGATCTGGATCACGAGAGGCCGGGCTTTATGACCGGCAGGAAGGGAAAATACGAGATCGTCGAAATCATGGGCCTGTATTGGCACTTCGTCGATCTGGTGTGGGTATTCATCTTCGCAGTTTTCTATCTTTGGTGAGGGAAATCGTGGCACACGCAGAGGCGCAGCAACATCCGATCGTGGCGCACGTAGAGGGGCAGCAACATCCGATCGGCATTTATCTCAAGATCTGGGGATTGCTGTTCGTTCTCAGCACGGCGTCTTATCTTGTCGACTACTTCCACTTTCAGGGTTACCTCAGGTGGTTTCTGATCATCCTGTTCATGTTGCTGAAGGCAGGGCTGATCGTTGCCGTCTTCATGCACATGCTCTGGGAGCGGCTCGCCTTGATGTATGCCATTTTGGTCCCGACGCTGTTGCTTATGGTGCTCTTGGGCATCGGAGCGCTTGAAGCGGACTACACCTTTTTTACGCGGGGTGTCTTTTTCCTGAAGGGATTGCTCTAGCGTGACCAGAATCGCTGCGGCGGGCCCATCTATTGCCGGACTCCGTTCCTGCCAAAAGAACTACCCATGACTGAAAAGCGCTACGCGACGAATGTTTGGACCATTCTCGGGATCAGCGTAGTGCTGATGCTGTTTATTTTCCTTCTTGTGGGCCATCACCACGACATCCCCGACCGGGTGCGACTGGATCGCGGCGCGCTCCTGGGCACCGGTTCGAGCGTGGCCGAGCGGATCAAACCCGTCGACCAGGTCAACGTCGCTTCGGCGGAAACGCAGCGGGAGCCTGCAAAAAACCTGGCGGCCGCGCCGCCACCCAGCCGCGACGGGCAACAGGTCTACCGGGCCACCTGCGTCGCCTGCCACGATGCCGGTATCGCCGGCGCGCCGAAGCTGGGTGACAAGAGCCAGTGGGCCAAGCACATCGCGAAGGGCTTCGACGCTCTCTACGCCAGCGCCCTCAATGGGGTACAGGGGGCCGCGGGAGCGATGCCGCCCAAAGGCGGGAACCCGGCGCTGAGCGACGCCGAGGTCAGGGCCGCCGTCGACTACATGGTGGCGCGGTCGAAATAGGCGGCCGAAACCGTAGAACTCGAGAAGTTTCGTTTGGCGGTTTTCATTTGCGGACCTCGAAGGCGACGGGTAAAACGAGGCCGCCGCGGAATTCCAGGGTGATGTCGACCCGGTCGCCGGCGCGCAGTGTCCGTTTCGGCTTCAACAGCATCAGATGATACCCCCCCGGCGCAAAAAGCAAACTCGCATTGGGTAAAAGTTCGGTTTGCGGGGCGTGTTCCATGCCCGTCATGCCGCCCTTAGCGATAGTGCGGTGAATCATCACGGTCTCGAAGCCGGAACTCCTCGCGGCCACGAGTACTTGCGGCCGCGACGTGTTGTTTTGCAGCACCATGTACCCCGCCATCACGGCTGCGCCGGGCGGCGTTTCCCGCACCCAGGCATCGCGTACGGAAACGCCAGCCGCTTCAGCCGCAGCGGCGATGGGGGTCAGCGCCAATATCAGGACAGCAAGATGTCGCCATCTCATGTCGCTTTGGGTCCTTCGAGTTCTCGCAGCACTTCGAAACGCCTGCTGATCCCCTCGGCATCAAGGGGCGGCGCGAACACGGCGTGATATCGGGCCCGCGGATCCACCAGAAATACCGCCGCGGTGTGATAGACGGGATAGTTTTCCACACCGGGTGTGATCGCAACCTGATACGCGGCACCGAGCTGAGCAGCCAGGTTACCGAGCTGCGCGTCGTCCCCCGTCACGCCGAGAAAGCTCGCATCAAAATAGGTCACGTATTGCCTGAGCTTGTTGGCGGTATCGCGATTGGGATCCACGGAGATAAAGACGAATTGGACGTCTTTGGCACCGAGCGTGCTCTTGACGATGCTTTCATGCGCGCGGGCCAACATCGCCAGGGTCGTCGGACAGATGTCCGGGCAATGGGTGTAGCCGAAAAACAGAAAGGACCATTTGCCCTTCAGGCGTGAAAGATCGAATACCCGATTCTCGTGATCGGTGAACGCAAAGGCCGTCAGTGGCTTCGGGTCGGGAAACAAGCTCATCGCCTGATCGGGCAGCAATATCGCGTGCGAACCGTTTTCCCGATATACGGCGGCGAGCAACACTGCGCCAAGCATCGCGGCCAGCACGACGGCTGTCATCATGACGCCAAGTTTGAGAGATATTTTTTCCACTGTGCTCAATGAGGAATTTCAAGGCCGCTGCCGACTACATCGCGGCACGGTCGGAGTAAAGGCAGACAGCGAACAACACTGAAAGTTTCAGTGCCCCCGGTTCAGGCGGGGCGTATTCCGAGCTTCTCCAGCAGGGCGCGATCGTGCGCGGCTTCGGGATTGCCGGTGGTGAGGAGCTTGTCGCCGTAAAAAATCGAATTCGCCCCGGCAAGGAAGCACAAGGCCTGCACGGCCTCGGGCATCTCGGCGCGTCCCGCGGAGAGCCGCACGGTGCTGCGCGGCATGGTGATGCGGGCGCAGGCAATGGTGCGCACGAACTCGCTCCAATCGAGCTTCGGTGCGCCCTCGAGCGGAGTGCCCTTCACCTGGACGAGATCGTTGATCGGCACCGATTCGGGCGGAGGGTCGAGGCTCGCGAGCGCGGCGATGAGGCCCGCGCGCTGCGCGCGCGACTCGCCCATGCCCACGATTCCCCCGCAGCACACCTTGATTCCGGCGCGGCGCACCCGCGCGAGCGTATCGAGCCGGTCGCCGTAAGTGCGCGTGGTGATGATCTCGCCGTAGAACTCAGGGGCCGTGTCGAGGTTGTGGTTGTAATAGTCGAGACCGGCCGCCTTGAGCTGCTCCGCCTGGCCTTCGCGCAAGAGGCCGAGCGTCGCGCAGGTCTCAAGTCCCAGCGCCTTGACCGCGCGCACCCTCTCTCCCACCTGTTCGAGGTCTTTCTGCTTGGGGCCCCGCCAAGCGGCGCCCATGCAAAACCGCGTGGCTCCGTTCTGCTTCGCTGCACGCGCCGCTGCGAGCACCGTCTCGAGCGGAACGAGCGGCTCGTTTTCGACCCCTGTGTGGTAACGCGCCGATTGCGGGCAGTAGGCACAATCTTCAGGGCACCCTCCGGTCTTGATCGAGAGCAGCGTGGAGAGCTGCACCGCGTTGGCGTCGAAGTGCAGGCGATGCACGGTCTGGGCGCGGTGGAGAAGATCGTTGAAAGGCAGCTCGAAGAGCGCTTGGACGGCTTCGCGGGTCCAACCATCCGTGCGACCGCCGTGAACCGTGGTGCCGGCTTGTCCGTTATGGGAAATCGTGTTGCCTATCTGCACGGCACGATCATCGGGGTAAGCCGAAAAGTTGTCAAATAATGTCCTCCACTCTACTTAACACCTGCATAAGAAACGTCCAGGCCTGGGCCGGCGAAGACTGCCTGCTCTGCGGGGCGGAAGCCGGTCCGGAGCTGCTGTGCCCGGCTTGTATCGGCGAATTGCCCGCGCTCCCCGAATCCTGCCCCCGCTGCGCGCTTCCCAGTCCCGCCGGCGCGGTGTGCGGGAACTGCCTCAACTGTCCCCCGCACTTCGATGCAACGCTCGCGTTGTGGCGCTACGAATTTCCGTGCGACAGGCTCGTGCAGGCGCTCAAGTATCGCGCGCGGCTCGCGCTCGCCGGATTCTTCGCCCGCGGCCTCGCGTCCCGGCCGCTGCCGGAGGTCGATCTGATCGTGCCGATGCCGCTGCACCCCAAGCGCCTCGCCGAGCGCGGATTCAACCAAGCTCTCGAGATAGCGCGCCACCTCGGCAGGCCGATCGAGCCGCGCGGCGTGCTGCGCGTGAAGGACACCCTGCCGCAGACGGAACTTCCCTACGAGGAGCGCGCGAAGAACGTGCGCGGGGCGTTCCTGTGCAGGGTCGACCTCTCGGGAGCGAGCGTCGCCGTGCTGGACGACGTCATGACGACCGGCGCGACCCTGAACGAGCTCGCACGGGTGCTCAAGCGCGCAGGCGCGACGCGAGTCGAGAACCTCGTGATCGCGCGCACCGTCCTTCGCTGATCGCGCAATCGCGGAGGGAGTTTGGGTGTCGTCTGCCGGGGCATAATATGTACCGATGCGGGGGAAGATTCCGTCACCAAAACTGCGGAGCAGTTTTAGCGCCGCCCCTGAGCTTGGGCGCTAAGCAGCCGACAACAAATCCGGGATTCCCGACTCGAGCGCGAGCAGTGCGCGCTTTCTATCGAGGCCGCCCGCATATCCCGTGAGGCTGCCGTTCGACCCGATGATGCGGTGACAGGGAACGATGATGCCGATCGGATTGCGCCCGGTTGCAGCACCCGCGGCGCGCGCGCTGCCCGGGCATCCCGCGCGACACGCGAGCTCGCCGTAGGTGATGGTCTTACCGAAACCGACCGTGGAGATCGCCTTCCACACCGACCGCTGAAACGGCGTGCCTTCGGGCGCGAGTGCAGTCTCGAAACGCTCGCGCTCGCCGGCGAAGTATTCGGCCAGCTCGCGCTTGGCCTGACGCACCGCCGAGCAGCGTGCGTCCCGCCGCCACTCCGGATCGATGTGTGGAAGATATTTCTGGCCGTCGAAGTAGACGCCGGAAAGTCCTTCGCCTTCTGCGACGAGCAGCATCTGCCCGTGAGGGCTTTCATAGAGATCGTAGTAGTGCATGGTTATTCCTTTGTCAGTGATTGCCATAGATGCATCACGGCATACGCGCGCCAGGGCCGCCAGGCTTCGCCCGCGGCCAGAACTTGGCGCGCACCGGTCTCGCCGAGCGCCTTCATCAGCCCCAAATCCGTGTGTGGAAACGCGTCCGGCCAGGAGAGCGCCCGCATCGCGATGTATTGCGCGGTCCATTCCCCCACACCGGGCAGGGCTCGCAGCCTTTCGAGCGTCGCCTCGATGTCGGCGTTCGGCATGAGAACGAGGCGTCCGTCTGCCACCGAGCGCGCGAGCGCGAGGACGGTGCGAGCGCGCGCGCTGGGCAAGCCGATGCGCGCAATGCGTCCCGGCGATAGAGCGGCAACACGCATCGCGGCTGGAAACAGGGTCGTGAGCGAATCGAACGGGGTTGCGATTGCGTCGCCGAACATCGCGGCGAAGCGCCCCGCGACGGTACGCGCCGCAGCCACCGTCACCTGCTGGCCGAGGATCGCGCGCACCGCCATTTCGAAACCGTCGAATGCGCCGGGAACGCGCAAGCCGGGATGGCGCCTTGCCAGTGTGCCCAGCGCCTGCGCCACCTCGGCGGGATGGCATGCGAGGTCCATCAGCGCCTTGACGCGCGATAGCACCGGCGGCAGCGCCTTGGCGAGCGACGCGGAAACCGCGACGCGCAGCGTGGGTTTCTTGGGCGACATCTCAACCGCAATCCAGCCAGCATGCTCCTTGCCATCGCTCAGGATGCGCACCGTGCGCCGATAGCAGCTGCCCTCCACCGCTTCGACGCCGGCGATCGAGCGCACGCCGAGGAACGCGCTCACCGCGGACCAATCGAAGGGCGGCCGAAAGCTCAGTTCGAACTTGAGGACGTCGACTGCAGCGGCTGGCGGCGCACCGCCCCGCCGCTCGCCGCGCAGTTGACTGGGTCTGAGGCGATAGCGCTGCTTGAAGAGCGCGTTGAAACGCCGCACGCTGCCGAAGCCGCTCGCGAACGCCACCTCGGTGACCGGCAGCGCAGTGTCGGTCAGAAGGCGCTTCGCGAGCAGCAACTTTTGCGTCTGCGCGAATTCCACCGGCGAGACGCCGAACTCGGCGCCGAAAGCGCGGCGCAGGTGCCGGTCGGTGATGCCCAGGCGCGCGGCGAGGGTATCCAGTCCGTCTTGGTCCAGCGTCCGGTCTTCCATCATGCTCGCGGCGGCCTGGGCGAGGCGCGTCGTCGCATCGACGCTCGCGTTGCCGGGCGCTAGCTCGGGCCGGCAGCGCAGGCACGGCCGGTAGCCACTCGACTCGGCGGCCGCCGCGCTGGGAAAGAAGCGGCAGTTCTCGCGCTTGGGTGGCCTGACCGTGCAGATCGGGCGGCAATAGATGCGCGTCGACGAGACCGCGACGAAAAAGCGGCCGTCGAACCTGGCGTCACGCGCTTTGAGCGCCCGGTAACAGATGGTGGAGTCAAGTGTCATGAGTGCATTATGAGCGCAGCGGCCGGCTCTGTCTGGCCGTTTTCGGACATTGCAGCAGGGGCGACGGCCGGGTCCGAGAATGGCGAACGCATGCGGCGCACATTAAGGCCCTCCGAGAATCATGACTGCCAGTGAAAAAACCCCAAGTCGAGGGATTTCACGCTGGGGCATAGCTGCCTTGCCGCTGAGCGTATTCGTGGGTGTCGTGCTTGGTGCGGTTGTCGGTGCAGCGATGGCTCACGTTGGCATCGGCGTTGCTGTCGGGGCAGGTTTTGGCGTGGGCGTCGGGGTTGCCGTGACGGTTGCGATTTTCGTGTTTCGCTCTTCCGAACCGCCGGGCTCCCAGTGATGAGCTTTTCAGCGGCTTAGGCTTCCTCCCTCGGGTCGCGCGCGAGCAGTTCCCGCACGGCGTCGCGCGGCGGAGTTCCCCGCAACAGCACCGCGCAGACCGCGCGGGTTATCGGCATGTCGATCCGCTTTTCGGCGGCAAGCGCCTCGACCGCGGGCGCGGAATACACACCTTCGGCGACATGGCCGAGCTGCTTGAGAATCGCCTCCAGCGGCTCGCCCCGGGCAAGGAGCAGCCCGACGCGCCGGTTGCGGGACAGGTCGCCGGTACAGGTCAGGATGAGGTCCCCCGCTCCTGCCAGTCCCATGAACGTCTCGGGCCGTCCGCCCAGCGCCACGCCGAGCCGCGTGAGCTCGGCCAGGCCCCGGGTGATCAGCGCCGCGCGCGCGTTCAAGCCGAGGCCGAGCCCGTCGCTGATGCCCGCGGCGATCGCCATGACGTTTTTCACCGCCCCGCTGATCTCGACGCCCGCGAGATCGGTGCTGAAATAGACCCTGAGCGTCGGCTGGTGCAGCTCGCGCGCGAAGCGCTTCGCGAACTCCGCATCCCCTGAGGCGAGCGTGAGCGCCGTGGGACGTCCCTGAGCCACTTCGAGCGCGAAGCTCGGGCCGGACAGGGCGCCGCACGCGGCATCCTGCCCGAGCATCTCGGCCACCACTGCGTGCGGCAGCTTCCCGGTCGCTTGCTCAAAGCCCTTGCACGCCCAGATCACGGGTTGCTTTGAACGTGGCGCGCGGAGACGCTCCAGGACTTCGCGCAGCCCGGAAGTCGGCGTGGCGATGAGGACCGCCTCGCTTTCGGCAAGCGCGGAGGGAAGCTCCCCGGTCACGGCGACCGCACCGGGAACCGAGACGCCGGGAAGGTAGCGGGGATTGCGCCGACTCGACCCGATGGCGGCTGCCAGCGCCGCATCGCGCGCCCAGAGCCTGACGCGGTGCCTTCCGGCGAGCGATATTGCGAGAGCGGTACCCCACGCTCCTGCGCCGAGAATTGCGATGTTCAGCTAGATGCCCCAGACCTGATTGATCTTGACGTAACCGCTCTGGCCTTCGGCGTGGCGCACCCTGATCCAGGCGCCTGCCGGCGGCTCCGCGACATCGAGAGCCACGCCCTGCTGCGCCCGGAACACCAGTGCCGCCTGGTCGTTCGCCGTCTGCCTGACGTCGGCGACGGCCGCGGTCACGATCACCGTGCGCTTGTCCGAGAGCGTCTTCTTTTCCACCCAGGCAAGATCTCCCGCCTGATCGCGGACCTTGACCCAGCTGTCGATGTTGATGACGACTTCGACCGGGTAAAGGCGGCTTGCGACGAAAAGTTTCTTGGCGCGAACCGAGGGCGCGTCATACATCGGCGTTCCGTTCTCCGCGATCGAGCGAAACTCCCCCGCCGCGGCCAACGACGCGAACGCGAACAGAAACGAGACCGCGAGACCGCGCATCAGTGCGCGATCTCGATGCGCGGCCCGCTCGGCTGCGCGACCGCTTCGGCGGCGCGCTGCTGCTGAAAGAGCGCCTCGAAATTCACGGGTGCGAGCAGCACCGGAGGAAAACCCGCGCGGTTGATGAGATCGGAAACGGTCTCGCGTGCGTAGGGAAACAACACGTTCGGGCAAACTATCCCGAGCACCGGGGCGAGCTCCGCATCGGGAACGTTGCGGATCTGGAATACGCCCGCCTGCGAGGCTTCCACCAGGAACAGAGTCTTGTCGCCGCGTTTTGCGCTCACCGTGATGACCAGGGTCACCTCGAACAGGAGCTCGTTCACGCGCTGCGACTGCTGCGTGATCTGGACTTCGAGCTGCGGTTGCTCGGCCTGCATGAACGTCTGCGGCCCGCCCGGGACTTCGAGGGACAAATCCTTCACGTAGATTTTCTCGATGCCGAACGTCGGCTGCTGCGTTTCGCTCATCGGGGCTCCGATAAAAGTTTGAAAGGCGCGCGGAGGCTAGGCCGCGAGCAAGGAATCGAGCTTTCCGGCGTGTTCGAGCGCCGCGAGCTCCTCGAATCCGCCCACGTGCGTATCATTGATGTAAATCTGCGGCACGGTGCGCCGGCCGGTATTGTTCATCATTTCCTCGCGCTGGCGCGGATCGAGATCGACTCGTATTTTCTCGATCTCGGTGACGCCTTTTGAATTCAGCAGCATCTCCGCGCGCAGGCAGAACGGGCAGACGGCAGTCGAGTACATTCGAACCTTCGCCACCTACTTCTCCAGGGGCAGCCCCGCTTGCCGCCAGGCCCCGATCCCGCCGCCTAGCGTGAATACCTGCTCGAAGCCCTGCTTGCGCAGCGCCGTCGCAGCCCTGCCCGAGCGGTTTCCGTCGTCGCACACGACGATCACCGGCTTCGCCTTGTGCTTCTCGATCTCGGCGGCGCGCGCTTGGAGCTCCCCGAGGGCGATGTTGCGCGCGTTCAGCATATGCCCCTTTTCATACTCGGCCGCTTCCCTCACGTCCAGCACCAGAGCGTTCTGCTGGTTGATCAGCAAGGTCGCCTGAAGGGTCGAAATCGAGGCGCCGGCCGCTGCGCGGCGCACCGCGGGCCAGATGAGCATCGTGCCGCTCACGAACGCCACCGCGACGAGAAATATGTTGTCGGTGACGAATTTCAGAATGTTGACTTCCGCCATGTCACGGTCTCGGCGGGATGGCCCGCATTGCGCGGGCGACCCGCTCGATCTGCTCCTTGCGGCCGATCAGCTCGAAAATGTCCCGGGGTTGGCGCTGCACGCCCTGTCCTCGAATTTCCATAGGGGATCATTATAAAATGCTTTCTTGCGGCGCGAATAAGCGCCGCATTGAGAATGCCCATATGTATAAAGTCGTTCTGTTGCGCCACGGTGAATCGGTCTGGAACATGGAAAACCGCTTCACCGGCTGGACTGACGTGGACCTCACGCAACGCGGTGTGGAGGAAGCGAAGCGCGCCGGGGAAATCCTCAAGGAGGCCGGCTTCGTCTTCGATTGCGCATACACCTCGGTGCTGAAACGCGCCATCAAGACGCTCTGGCTTGCCCTGGAGAAAATGGATCTGATGTGGATCCCGGTGCATCACTCCTGGCGCCTGAACGAGCGCCATTACGGCGCGCTGCAGGGGCTGAACAAGGCCGAGATGACCGCGAAATTCGGCGATGAGCAGGTGCTTCTCTGGCGGCGCAGCTATGACGTGCCGCCGCCCCCGCTCGAACGCGGCGACCCCCGCCACCCGAGGGGAGACCCGCGCTACGCCGGCCTTGCCGAATCCGAGCTGCCGCTCACCGAGTGCCTCAAAGACACCGTCGCGCGATTCCTGCCGTACTGGAGCGCCACGGTTGCGCCAGAGGTGCTTCGGGGCCGCCAAGTCATCCTCGCCGCCCACGGCAACAGCCTTCGCGCCCTGGTCAAGCACCTCGACGGCGTAAGCGACACCGAAATCGTGGGCGTGAACATCCCCACGGGGATTCCGCTGGTCTACGAGCTGGACTCGGGATTGCGGCCGATGCGGCATTACTATCTTGGAGACCCGGCCGAGGCGGAAGCGCGAAGCCGGGCGGTTGCCGACCAGGCCAGGGTGAAGCCTTGAATTCACCGCGGAAGGCGCCGCGGGGAGTCCCGTTCCCTGCGCTTCTCCGCGACCTCCGCGGCATAAGCTGCCTGCTTTGCGCTATGCTGCAGCTCACCCCGGTCCCCGCGTTCGCCCAGAGCGAAGCGGAAAAGCTCGATGCCCTCCGAGCGCGCATCGAAGAGCTGCGCGCGAAAATCGCGGAGGCCGAAGAAAGCCGCACGGAGGTGCGCGACCAGCTGCGGGACTCCGAGCGCGCGATATCCGAAGCCGGCCGCGCGCTTCGCGCTTTGACGGGCAGGCGCACAAGCGCGCAGGGCGAGCTCAATACCCTGCTGCGGCGGGGCCAGGCGCTCGAGACGGAAATAGCCTCGCGCAGGGAAAGCCTCGGGAGGCTGCTCACCCTGCGCTATCTCAACGGAGAACAAAGCGCCCTGAAACTTCTATTCTCGGGCGAGGAGCCCGGCCGCATCGCGCGCGAGCTGCATTACTACGGCTATGTTTCCCGTGCGCAGGCGGAGTTCATCGGGGAGCTGCGCTCCAGACTTGCGCGGCTGAGAGAACTCGAGATCGCCACCCGCGAAAGGAACGCGGAAATCGCCGCCATCGAATCAGCGGGGCGCACGGAGCGCGCCGCGCTCATCAAGCAGCAGTCGGAGCACCGCAGAGTACTCGCGCGCGTGTCCAGCCAGCTGCGCACGCAGCGACGCGAGGTGCAGCAGCTTGAGCGTGACGAGTCCCGGTTGTCGCGCCTCGTCGAGGAGCTCGGCAGAGTGATCGCGGCCACGCCGCTCCTTCGCAACGAGAGAGTTCCCGAGCCCGGCGGCGCGGAAGGGTTCTTGTCGGGGCTCAAGCGCGGACTGCGGCTGCCGATCAGGGGTGTACTCGCAAACCGCTTCGGTGCCCAGCGTCCCAGCGGCGGGCCGCCGTGGAAGGGCCTGTTCATTCGCTCGCCTTCGGGGCAGGAGGTGCGGGCGGTGGCATCGGGGCGGGTCGTGTTCACCGACTGGCTGCGCGGCTTCGGAAACCTGCTCATCATCGACCACGGCAAGGGCTATCTCACCATCTACGGCAACAACGAATCGGTGCTCAAGCAGGTCGGCGAGCGGGTGCGCACGGGGGACGCGGTTGCGACCGTCGGAGCAAGCGGCGGCAACATGGAATCGGGTTTATACTTTGAGATTCGCCATGAAGGAAAGGCCTTTGATCCCATGCGTTGGGTGTCCCTAAAGTGAGCGACAACGATGCCAAGCGGCCGGCGCAGAGCCCGGGACCGAATATCATGATGATCCAGATCAGACGAGCCAGCCTGGTGCTGGTTGGCGTGCTCGCAGGAGTCCTGCTCAGCCTGAACTTCTCCGCGGTGGCCCAGCGCGAGGCGGCACGTTTCCCGCTCCCGGTGGATGAGCTGCGCGCCTTCGCGGAAGTGTTCGGCGCGATCAAGTCGAGCTACGTCGAGCCGGTGGAGGACAAGAAGCTCATCACGGAAGCGATCAGCGGCATGCTTACCGGGCTCGATCCGCACTCGGCTTATCTGGACCAGGACGCGTTCCGCGAGCTTCAGGTGGGCACCCAGGGCCAATTCGGCGGCCTCGGCATCGAGGTGGGCATGGAAGAAGGTTTCGTCAAGGTCGTCTCGCCCATCGAGGACACGCCGGCGTTTCGCGCCGGCTTGAAGCCCGGGGATTTCATCATCAAGATCGACGATACCTCGGTCAAGGGCATGACCCTGAACGATGCGGTCAAGCGCATGCGCGGCAAGCCGAAAACGAACATCCGGCTCACCATCCTGAGGAAGGGCGAGGCCAGGCCCTTCGAGGTCACCCTCACCCGCGACATCATTCGCGTGCAGAGCGTGAAGTCCAAGCTCATCGAACCCGGCTACGGGTGGATTCGCGTCTCCCAGTTCCAGGAGCACACCGGGGAGAATCTCGTAAAACACGTCGAGGGGCTCTACAAGAACGGGCCGCTGAAGGGCCTGATTCTGGATCTGCGCAACGATCCGGGCGGACTCCTGAACGGCGCGGTGGGCGTGTCCGCGGCGTTCCTGCCGCGGGGGGTGGCGGTAGTGTCGACCGACGGCCGCACTGAAGACGCCAAGCGCAAGTTCATCGCCGCACCGGAGGATTACCTTCGGGGCAACCGCGAGGATTATCTGAAGAACCTGCCTGCGGCGGTGAAGACCGTGCCGATGGTGGTGCTGGTCAACGGCGGATCGGCCTCCGCATCCGAAATCGTCGCGGGCGCACTGCAGGACCACAAGCGCGCGACGCTGCTGGGCACGCCGACATTCGGCAAGGGCTCGGTGCAGACGATCCTGCCACTCGGCAACAACACCGCGATCAAACTGACCACCGCCCGCTACTACACACCGAGCGGGCGCTCGATCCAGGCAAAGGGCATCACGCCCGACATCGTGATCGAAGATCCCACGACGCCGACTACCGGGCGGTTGCGCGAAGCCGATCTGGAAAAGCATCTCCTCAACGACCAGGAGAGGGAGCTCCAGTCGGAGAAATCGCAGCGGACCGGCGCAAAACCGGCGACGGATGCCGAAGAAAAACCGCCGGCGCCGCTCGAGTTCGCCTCGGAAAAGGACTTCCAGTTCCAGCAGGCGCTCAAGTTCCTGAAGGGCGCGCCGCTCGCTACCGCGCAAAGCGCACCGCCCGCGGCTCCCAAGAATTGATAAGGCGGACGCGAAAAGCGCGTCGCCTTATCTCCGCGGGATGGAACCGACGCGGAGCGCGGTTCATCGCGCGGTCTATCATGTCCAACCTATGAATGACGAACAGCTTCTGCGGTATTCGCGGCATATCCTGCTTCCCGAGATCGGCGTAGAGGGGCAGGAGAAGCTGCTCGCGTCTTCGGCGCTGGTCATCGGCGCAGGGGGGCTCGGTTCACCCGCGGCGCTGTATCTCGCGGCGGCAGGCGTTGGGACGATCACTCTCGCCGACGGCGACGCCGTGGACCTTACCAACCTGCAGCGCCAGATCCTTCATACCACCGAATCGATAGGCAGACCCAAGGCCGCGTCCGGGCGCGAGGCGCTCGGAAAAATCAACCCGGAAGTGAAGGTCGTTCCCCTCCAGCAGCGCCTGCAGGCCGAGGGGCTCGGTCCGCTGGTCGCTTCGAGCAGCGTCGTCCTCGACTGCTCGGACAATTTCGCGACCCGTCACGCGGTGAATCGCGCATGCGTGCGGCACCACAAGCCGCTTGTCTCAGGAGCGGCGGTGCGCTTCGACGGCCAGGTAAGCGTTTTTGACTTGAGGGACGATCTCAGTCCCTGCTATCACTGCCTGTTCCCGGAGAACGCGGAGCTCGAGGAGGTGCGCTGCGCGGTAATGGGCGTGTTTGCTCCGCTCACCGGGATTATCGGCGCTGTGCAGGCGGCGGAGGCGTTGAAGCTGCTCGCGGGAGCCGGCGAGACCCTGAAGGGGCGCTTGCTGATTCTGGACGCGCTCGCGATGCAGTGGCGAACGGTCAAGCTCGCCAAGGACCCGGCCTGCGCGGTGTGCGCGAAGGTGACGGCCTAAGCGTTTAACACAAACCCTACGCGGGGGCTGTCAGTAACTGGATCGTGGCACCAACTACTTGCCCAAGGGTCTGTATTGAAACTTCTGGTCCTTGGCGAAGATGGCCAGTGTCATCCCGAATTTGAATTCTGACGGACGGTGTATCTGCTCAACCCTTTTCAATGTACGTTACGCGCACATGTCCGCCGGGAATAGGAATTTCCTCGTAGCGATTGCCACTTGAATCAGATTTCATATTGCCTTCTACATCAAGAAATTGGCGAGCCAGGCTTGTTTCCGTGATACACAATTCTTAAGGCCGTTCGCTTACTTGCGAGACGTTTGAGATGTTTACGTTCATCTTACCGATACGTGCGTCAGCCCAGTCTACATTGATACTACCAATCTTCAGTCCACCAATTTGTCTGTTACGTCCTTGTTGATATTGAATTGGCGGAAAGCTTACGTTGGCCTCGCAAGTAATTCCTTTCCCATACATGTCTGACCTTCGATCTGCGTAGTACCTGTCTAACTTCGGTGCTGGCCGAATACTGGTTATTTGAATCTGGTCGGCACTTCTATTTGGGTAACGTTCCTGCACCCAGCTTATGATTGCTGACTTGATTTCTGGAAAGTCACAGGTAATCGGGTACTTTTCCATTGAATACCCGCGACTCTGCATTTCCCGAAGGCTACAGTCACTCGGGGTGTTGCACCCAAATTTTTCCTGTTGAGCCCTGTACACTTCTTGTCCCAACCTTGCATTTAGTTCGTAGTAGAAACGTGACGCCTCTGACTGAGTAACCGATACGCTCCCTCTCGAAGGGTCGGAGTCTACGGGCAGAACGCTATACCTGATTGGAGTTCGAACTTGATTCGCGTTAGGAGTTGTTGGCTTAAAGACGACGAAAGCTTGGCAAACCAACACGTTCGTCTCGGCAGGTTTCCTGGCTACAGTTGTGACATCAACCACGGAAAACGAGTCAACATTCTGCTGTAACTGAGCAGGCAGAATGACTTCCAGCAAGGTGCGTCTGACTGTAGGAGAGTTACATTTGATAGGCTCTGCACGCAACCCATGAGAAAAACTGATTAACAGCACAATAAAAATTAAACGTCTCATGTTGCGCCCCGGATCGGGCGAACCTTTATCAAAATATCACAACGTAACTATGCTTAGCGCAGTAGCAAAAAAGTCGAAAGCGGCATGGAAACAATCCGCGGGTCGTCCGTGCCCGGCTCATCCATCAGGGTGACCAGCACGCCAAAGGGGGCGCTGTAATGCGCCTTCTCTATGAAACTGCGCAAACCGCGCGTGTCCTCATGATCGATGCGCCGACGGTACTTCACCTCCAACGGAATGCGTTGCGTGCCGACTGTCAGGACGAAGTCCACCTCGGGCTCGGCGCCGCGCTCTGGAAAATGCGCTACGTCCAGACCCACGATCGAGCGAAGGAAATAGCCTGCTGCGCTTTCGGCAATCCTGCCCGCAAGGTCCGACAAATGGGGCGCATTCTCCAGCCCTGCAGGATCGAGCGGGACCACCTCCTGCAGCCAGGATGCGCGTAGCGCGTGGTCGCACAGGCACAGCTTTGGGGCGCCCTTTTTTTTCTTCAACCGCAGCTCGAGCGGCTCGATGAGCCTCAGGAGCAGCGTGCCGTCAAGAAATTTAAGGTAGGCCAATACCTGCTGCCACCCGATGTTCGCGTTCATTGCGCGCCTGATCTCATCGAGGTAGAGCACCTGCGTTGGAGACTGCCCGACGTAGCGGCAGGCGAGCCGGAACACCTCTTCGAGAAGATGCTCGTCGCGCTTGCGGCCCTTGGCGCCCATCCGGAGGTCGTGCTGAATGGCGCGGCGAATGACGGTCTCGTTCAATTGGTCAGCGACGCGTTCCCACGGCTCGTCGGGATGCGCGTGGGCGACGGGGTAGGCGCCGCGCTCGGAAAACGCGGCAAACGCGTCGCGGCGCGTATCGGCGTAGCGAGTTCCGTGCTCCCGCAACTTGAGCCAGAACTTTTTCTCCTTCAGCGGGCCTAGGCCGTTGAACGGAAGCAGCGGTTCGACCGCTGCTCTGCCGCGAAATGCGGCAATCTCTCGCAACAGGAGCGGCCCCATCTCCACCGTGGAGATTCGGCCCGCGAGACTGTCACGTCCGGCCTCGATGCGCAGCGCGGAACTCCCTGTCACTATCACCGTAACCGGCTGAAGGTCTACTAGGTGCTTGAGTTGGGGGGCCCAGTCGGGAAGGTTTTGCACTTCGTCCAGGACCAGGATGCACTTACCGAACTCGTGCGCCGCCTTGTTGAGGGATCTTTCCAGAATCGTGTCGGCGTACCACTGCGCGAGGTCTAGAATCGGTTGAGATAGCCGTCGCAGATCGGGCAAATCGTCGAACTGCACCCGGAAGACCCGGCGTGCATCTATGCCTTCCGTGAGAAGGTCGTCAATCAGTTGGGCGACCAACGTGGTCTTGCCGATTTGCCTCGGGCCGCGCAGAACGGTAACCGGCGCGAGGGGACGTTTAACACCACGCCGCAGCACTTCGAACGCCCAGCGCCGGATTGGTGGAATCCCGAACAGCCGCTCCCCACGCCACCAGGGATTCGCGTTGCGCAACTGGACCTCGAGGCTGGTCGAGGCAAACAGATTTTGCAGGGTCAGCTGCACTACTTTCCTTTCTTGAGGCTCTTCACCAGCACCGGATCGTTGCCGCGGTAGTCAATCACCTAGCCGTCGCTACTCCTGCGTCATTAACGACCAATCTAAACCAGGAACGGCCACTGTTTTTCCCACATCTCGGTAGGCAGGCGCTTGAATCCGCTCTTGGCGAATTGTTGCCAGCGCCCGATCACATAGCAAAGTAGCAGGTTGGCCTGCGGAGCGGGATCGAACGCGCTCTGGTTTCCTGTTGTCCCAGCCGGCCCGGCGCTCCGCTGGGTGGCGGCTACGCGCAGGCACTGCTTGAGCGTCGCCTCCAGCCGATCGTGCAGCTGGTTGATGCGCGCTTGCAGCCGCTCGTCCTCGTTGACGAGCGCGTCGCCGATGAGCACCCGCGTCATTCCCGGATTCTTTTCGGCAAAGCTGAGCAACGAAGAAAGGATCGCCTGAATCTGTTTCAGCCCGCTCTCCTCCTCGGCGGTGATTTTGTTCACCAAGCCGAACAGAGTCTCCTC
Source organism: Burkholderiales bacterium (assembly GCA_035637655.1). Taxonomy (GTDB): domain Bacteria; phylum Pseudomonadota; class Gammaproteobacteria; order Burkholderiales; family SG8-39; genus VBDM01. Next base: position 51,443 of record DASPWT010000018.1, read on the forward strand.
GATGAATTCGATCAGGCCCTCGAACATCTGCGCCTTGCTCGCGAAGTGCCGGTACAGCGCGGCTTCGGACACGTCCAGCTCCTTGGCCAGCGCCGCGGTGGTCACTCTCTCCCCCTTCGGGCTTTCGAGCATCCGTGC
>DASPWT010000019.1:0-12542 GCA_035637655.1 Burkholderiales bacterium
AAGTCGAGATCCGCACCTTCGTCCGCCTGCAGCACGTGATCGAAATACAGGCGCCAGTAGCCGCGTTCGAGCGGCGGTTCGGGTTCTTTCCATTTCCTGCGCCTCTGCGCGAGCTCATCGTCCGATACGAGTAGCTGAAGCCTGCGCTTCGCGACGTCGAGCTCGATCTCGTCGCCGTTCTCGACGAGCGCGAGCGCGCCGCCCGCAGCGGCCTCGGGCGCGACGTGCAGCACCACCGTTCCGTAGGCGGTGCCGCTCATGCGCGCATCCGAGACGCGAACCATGTCGGTCACGCCGCGCTTCAGCAGTTTCGGCGGCAGCGGCATGTTGCCCACTTCGGCCATGCCCGGGTAGCCCTTCGGCCCGCAGTTCTTGAGCACCATCACGCAGTTCTTGTCGATGGCAAGCTTCGGATCGTCGATGCGCCTGTGAAAGTCCTCGATGTTCTCGAACACCACCGCGCGGCCCTTGTGCTTCATCAGCTTCGGCGTCGCGGCCGAAGGTTTGATGATGGCGCCGTCGGGGCAGAGGTTGCCGCGCAGCACGGCGATCCCGGAGTTCTTCTTGAACGGTTTCCTGAACGGGAAGATCACGTCGCGGTTCCAGCAAGGGGCGCTCTGGTTGTTCTCCCAGAGGCTCTTGCCGTTCACGGTGAGCGCGTCCTTGTGCAGGAGCCCGTTCGCGCCGAGCTCGCGGATCACCGCGGGCAGCCCTCCGGCGTAATAGAAATCCTCCATCAGGTGCTTGCCCGAGGGCATGAGGTTCACCAAACAGTGCACGCCGCGGCCGATGCGGTCGAAGTCGTCGAGCTTCAGATCGACGCCGATGCGCCGCGCGATCGCGATGAGGTGGATCACCGCGTTGGTCGAGCCGCCGATCGCGGCGTTCACCCGGATCGCGTTCTCGAAGGCGGCTCGCGTGAGGATCCTGGAGAGCGTCACGTTCTCCTTCACCAGTTCCACGATGCGCCGGCCCGCGGCGCGGGCGAGCACGTAGCGGCGCGCATCCACCGCCGGGATCGCGGCGTTACCGGGCATGCCGACGCCGAGCGCTTCCACCATCGAGGCCATCGTGGACGCCGTGCCCATGGTCATGCAATGGCCGTGCGAGCGGTTCATGCAGGACTCAGCCTCGTGGAACTCTTCGATCGTTATTTTTCCCGCGCGCAGGTCCTCCGACATCGACCAGACGTTGGTGCCCGAGCCGATGTCGCTGCCGCGGTACTTGCCCGAGAGCATGGGGCCGCCGGACACACCGATCGCCGGGATGTCCACGCTCGCCGCGCCCATGAGGAGCGAAGGCGTCGTCTTGTCGCAGCCCATGAGGAGAACCACGCCGTCGAGCGGATTGGCCCGGATCGACTCCTCGACGTCCATGCTGGCGAGGTTGCGGTAGAGCATCGCGGTCGGGCGCAGCAGGGTTTCGCCGAGCGACATCACCGGGAATTCCATCGGGAACCCGCCCGCCTCGAGCACGCCGTTCCGGACGTGTTCGGCGAGCGTGCGGAAGTGCGTGTTGCAGGGCGTGAGCTCGGACCAGGTGTTGCAGATGCCGATTACGGGGCGCCCGTCGAACTGGTCCTGCGGCACGCCGCGGTTCTTCACCCAGCCGCGGTAGATGAAGCCGTAGATGTCCTGCCGCCCGAACCAGGATTGGCTGCGAAGCGCAGGCGTCTTCTTCTTTGCCATGTCAGTAGGTCGCCCTGCCGCCGGAGATGTCGAACCCCGCACCGGTGGAGAAAGAACAATCCTCCGACGCGAGCCAGCATACGAGCGAGGCGATCTCCTCCACCGTGACGAAGCGGTTCATGGGGATTTTCGAGAGCATATAGTCGATGTGCTGCTTCGTCATCTGGTCGAAGATCGCGGTCTTCGCTGCCGCGGGAGTGACGCAGTTCACGAGGACGCCCGTCTGCGCGAGCTCTTTTCCGAGCGATTTGGTGAGCGCGATAACCCCCGCCTTGGACGCGCTGTAGGCGACCGCGTTCGGGTTGCCTTCCTTCCCGGCGATCGAGGCGATGTTGACGATGCGCCCGTACTTGCGCTTCACCATGTGCGGGGCGAGCGCGCGGCAGCACAGGAACTGGCTCGTGAGATTGACCCTCAGCACTCGCTCCCATTCCTCGACGGGGTACTCGGCCGTGGCGACGTTCAGGCCCGCGACGCCGGCGTTGTTGACGAGCACGTCGATCTTGCCGAGCTCGGCGAGCGCCTTCGCCGTCGCGCGCTCGACCGCGGCCGCGTTCGAAACGTCGACCGGGTCCTTGTTTGCGGCGAGATCCCACACCCTGACGGTTGCGCCGGAACCCTCGAGGCGCCTCGCGATCGCGGCGCCGATCCCCTGCAGCCCTCCGGTGACGATGGCGGTGCGTCCCTTGAAATCGAGTTGGTTCACTCCTTGACCGCTCCCGTCATGCCCGAGACGTAGTACTCGACGAAGAACGAATAGAGAATCGCCACGGGCAGCGAGCCGAGGAGCGCACCCGCCATCAGCGCGCCCCAGTGATAGACGTCGCCTTCGACCAACTCGGTGATCACACCGACCGGCACCGTCTTGTTCTCCGATGACGAGATGAAGGTGAGCGCGTAGATGAACTCGTTCCACGACAGCGTGAAGGCGAAGATCCCGGCCGAGATCAGTCCCGGCACCGCCAGCGGCAGCATGATCTTCACCAGGATCTGCCAGCGCGTGGCGCCGTCGATGAGGGCGCATTCTTCCAGTTCGTACGGAATGGTGCGGAAATAGCCCATGAGCAGCCAGGTGCAGAACGGTATCAGGAACGTGGGATAGGTGAGGATGAGTGCCCACACCGAGTCGAATAGCCCCAGCTTGAACACGATGAGCGCGAGCGGGATGAACAGGATCGACGGCGGGACGAGGTAGGCGAAGAAGATCGACAGCCCGACCGGGCGCGAGCCCCTGAACCGCAGCCGCTCGATGGCGTAGGCGGCGAGCACTGCCGCGAATAGCGAAATGAAGGTCGCGACCACCGAGACGAGAATCGTGTTCCAGAGCCATTGCGGGTATTCAGTGCGGAACAGGAGCTTCTCGAAATGATCGAGCGTAGGCTTGACGATCCAGAAGGGGTTCGCCGCCTTCGACATCAGCTCCTCGTTCGACTTGAACGAGGTCATCACCATCCAGTAGAACGGGAACAGCAGCACGAACATGAACACCCCGAGCGGGACGTAAAGCGTCACCCAGCGTCGCGGCAAGGATTGCAGGTACTCCATTCCCGCGGCCTCGGTTTTATCGCTCATTTGTCGCTGCCGCCCTGCTGCCAGGCACGGCGCTGCAATCCGAAGTAGGAGAACATGATCGCCGCCAGCAGAAACGGCACCATCAGCATCGCCAGCGCGGCGCCTTCGCCGAGCGCGCCGCCGGGGATGCCGCGCTGGAACGCGAGCGTCGCCATCAAGTGAGTGGCGTTGAGCGGCCCGCCGCGCGTGAGCACGTAGATGAGCTGGAAATCCGTGAACGTGAAGAGCACGCTGAAGGTCATCACCACCGCGATGATCGGCGTGAGCAGCGGCAGCGTGACGTTCCAGAACTGCTGCCAGGGCGTCGCGCCGTCGATCGAGGATGCCTCGTACAGGGACGGCGGGATGGTCTGCAGGCCCGCGAGGAGGGAAATCGCAACGAACGGGACGCCCCGCCAGATGTTCGCCGCGGTCACCGAGAGCCGCGCGAGCCAGGGCTCGCCCAGGAAATCGATGTACCGGTCGATCAGGCCCATCTTCGAAAGAGTCCAGCTCACGACCGAGAACTGGGAATCGTAGATCCACCAGAACGCGATTGCGGAGAGCGCCGTCGGCACGATGAACGGCAGCAGCACGATCGCCCGGATGAACGACTTGAACGGGAGGTGGCGGTTGAGAATCAGAGCCAGCCACAGCCCGAGGACAAACTTCAGCACGCTCGCTACGATCGTGTAGAAAAGCGTGTTGAAGAGCGACAGCCGTGCGACGCTGTCGCCGATGAGGAACTGGAAGTTCTCGATTCCGATCCACTCACCGGCACGGCCGATCTTGGCGTCGGTGAAGCCGAGCCAGGTGCCGAGCCCGAGAGGGTACGTAAGGAAAAGCAGAAGCAGAACACCCGCGGGCAGCATGAACAGCAGCCCGAGGGTGTTCCTGTTGTCGAAAAAACTGCTGTTCAAACCTTGTTGCTTTAGCGCAATACCTCGTTGCCTTTGCGCTATACCTTGTAATACCGCTCGGCGCGTTTCTGGGCGCGCTCCATGGCTTCCTTCGGCGACTTATCGCCCGAGGCGGCTTCGGCGACCATGTCCACGATGATGAAGTCTGCGAGCGCGCCTGCGGACGCGTAGCCGAGCTTGCCCGCGTACCCCGCGGGACGCAGCTGCTTGCAGGCGTCGCGGTAAGCCGTGTGCTTCGGGTCTACCGTCCAGATCGGGTTTTTCTCGTAGGCAACGAGAGGGCCCGCGGTATAGCCGATTCCCGCCTGGAGCCACGCTCCGTATTGCTCCTCCTCCATCATGAAACGGATGAATTCCTTGGCCGCCTTCGGATACTTCGTGTACTTGAAGATCATCTGGTTCATGAACAGGTGGCAGGCGCTTGAGACGCCGGCCGGCCCCGCGGGATAGCTCGCATGGTTGATGTCGGTCTGCAGCGCGTTGATCTTCGGGTCCTTGGAATTCTTCGACGCGTAATAGATCGAGATGCCGTTGTTGGTCACCGAGATCTGCCCGTCGAGGAAGGCCTTGTTGTTGTTCGGATCGAGCCAGGACAGCGTGCCCGGGATGAACGTGCCGTAGAGTTCCTTCGAGTACTCGAGCGCCCGCAGCGTCTCGGGGCTGTTGATGGCCACGTTGTTCTTCTCGTCGACCAGCTTGCCGCCGAAGGTCCACACCAGCCAGTGGCACCAGGTATTGGCGTCGCCGGTGGCGTGGCCGAGGGCGAACCCGCCGGGCGTGCCCTTCTCCTTGAGGGCCTTCATCATCTTGAGGAAGCTGTCGGTGTCCTTCGGGAAGCTCTGGAAGCCCGCGGCCTTCATCTGGCTCTCGCGGTAGACCATCATGCTCCCGGTCGCGCCGAGGGGAACGCCGATCCAGCGCTTGCCGTCGGGCTTGAGATAGAGCTCGCACGTCGGGTACCAGCCGCCGTACTTTTTGCCAAGGTAGTTGCATAGATCGGTGACGTCCACCAGCTTCTCGGGATAAAGATTGGCATCGTCGTAGGTGCCGAGAATGATGTCCGGTCCAGCGCCGGTGTTAGCCGCGACCGCCGCCTTCGGGCGCACATCTTCCCAGCTCTCGCTGTCTACGCGCACTTCGATGCCGTACTTGGCGGTAAAGGCTTGCACGTTCTTCATGTACTGATCGATGTCGCCCTGGACGAAGCGGCTCCAGCGCAGCACGCGCAGCTTCGCGCCCTTCTCGGGCTGGCTGTTCCACTGGGCGTGCGCGTCCTTCGCCCAGATCATCGGCAGCGTCGCGCTCGCGGCGAGGCCTGCCCCTGCTTTCAGTAAGTCCCTGCGCTTGTTGCTCATGGCTCCTCCTTATGCAAGTCGAGCGCCGCTCGACGGATCGAAAAGATAGGTCAATTGTGGCTTGAGGCGCACCGCCGCGCCGGGTTGAAAAACGTGGCGCTCGCGCACGACCGCCGTGACGTCGACGCCGGCGAGCTTGCAGAAGATCTGCGTGTCGGCGCCGGTGGGCTCGACCACGACCACTTCCGCGGGCACGCCGTCGTCGGTCACCGCGAAGTGCTCGGGCCGCACCCCGACCACCACTTCGCGGCCCTCGGCGATCTCGGCGCGCACCGGTATGGGCAGGTGCACGCCGCCGCCGACCGCCACCGCGAACCCGGCGCCGTTTCTCGCCATGCGCCCGCTGAGAAAATTCATCGCCGGCGAGCCGATGAAGCCGGCGACGAACTGGTTCGCCGGGTCGTCGTAGAGCTCGAGCGGCGAGCCGATCTGCTCGACGCGGCCCGCGTTCATTACCACGATCTTGTCCGCCATGGTCATCGCCTCGATCTGGTCGTGGGTGACGTAGACGGAGGTCGTACGCAATCTCTGGTGCAGCGCCTTGATCTCGGTGCGCATCGCGACGCGCAATTTGGCGTCCAGGTTGGACAGCGGCTCGTCGAACAGGAACACCTGCGGCTTCCTCACGATCGCGCGTCCCATCGCGACGCGCTGGCGCTGGCCGCCGGAGAGCTGGCGCGGATAGCGCCGGAGGTATTCCTCGAGCCCGAGGATCAGCGCCGCCTCCTCGACCCGCAGGCGCGTCTGCTCGCGCGACTCTCCGGCGAGCATCAGGCTGAAGGCCATGTTGTCGTACACGCTCATGTGCGGGTAGAGCGCGTAGTTCTGGAACACCATGGCGATGTCGCGCTCCTTCGGAGCGACGCCGTTCACGACGCGGTCCCCGATCGCGATCCGGCCGCCGGAAATCTCCTCCAGCCCGGCGATCATCCGCAGGAGCGTCGACTTGCCGCAGCCCGAGGGGCCGACCAGCACGCAGAACTCGCCGTCCTCGACACCGACGTCCACGCCGTGCACGACCTCGGTCGAGCCGAAGCTCTTGCGCACGCCGGAGAGGGTCACCGATGCCATGCGGGTGCTCGATTTGCCGGGGCGTCGCGTTTTTGGGAAAATTTCGGGAGGGCGACGGCAGGTTAGCCGCGCCCACTGTGGCGGTCAAGGGGATTTGCATGAAAGAACGTTTTTCGATCGATCGCACGAGCTTTCCCGGCCCCGTCCTCGTCACGGGCGCGGGCGGCTGTATCGGCAGCTGGGTGCTCGCGCTGCTCGTGCGCGCCGGCGTTCCGGCGTGCGCGCTCGACTTGTCGGAAGACAAGCGGCGACCGCGCCTGCTCATTGCCGAGGGCGATCTGGAAAAAATCCGGTGGCGCACCGGCGACGTCTCCGAGATCAAGGTGATCGTCGATGCTCTCGATGCGCTGCGCCCCTGCGCGGTCATCCATCTCGCGGCTCTGCAGGTGCCGTTCTGCAAGGCCGACCCCGTCGCGGGGGCGAAAGTGAACGTGGTCGGCACGGTCAACGTGTTCGAGGCCGCGCGGCGTCTCGGGATCGGGCGCATCGCCTACGCGAGCTCGATCGCGGCTTACGGCGCGATGGACGAGGGCCATGGCGCCATGCACACGCTTTACGGCGCGTACAAACACTGCGACGAGCAGATCGCAAAGGTGTATTCGGAGGACTGGAACGTCGCGAGCGTCGGCATCAGGCCGGGGGTCGTCTACGGCGTGGGCCGCGACCAGGGCCTCACCTCGAAAACGACTTTCGCGATTCTCGCCGCCGCCGCGGGCAAGCCCTACGAGGTGCCTTTTTCCGGGGGCGTATCGTGGCTGTACGCGGGCGAGGTCGCGAGCGCGTTCATTCACGCCGTCTCGCGCGAGCGCAAGGGCGCCCCCGTCTTCGACATGAACGGCGTCTATGCGCCGGTCGAGGAGGGGCTTCGCATCCTCAGGCAGCTCGCGCCTTCGGCCGCGATCACCTCTTCGGGGCAGCCGCTCGCATTTCCCATGCACCTGCCCGACGAGCCGCTTCGCGCGCAGCTGGGAAACTATGGAAACATGCCGCTCGCCGAAGGCATCCGCGAGACCTACGAGGCGTTCCGCTCGCTCATCCGGCGCGGGCTGTTGAGCATGCCCGAGCCGGCGTAGTGCACGAAACCGCGCTCATCGTCGGCGCGGGCAGCGGCCTCTCCGCTTCGCTCGCCCGCCTGTTCGCAAAGGACGGGATGCGCGTCGCGCTTGCGGCGCGCGATATCTCCAAGCTCGCTTCGCTCGCGAAGGAAACGAGCGCGTTCCCGATCGCCTGCGATGTCACGGACCTCGCGCAGGTCGAGGCGATGTTCGCGTCGGTCGAAGCGAAATGGGGCGTGCCCGACCTCGTCGTCTACAACGCCGGTTACCGCGTGCGCGGGCCCTTGGTCGGACTCGACCCGAAGGAAGTCGAGCGCACGATAAGGGTGACGGGCTATGCGGGGTTTCTGGTCGCTCAGGCCGCTGCGAAGAGAATGCTCGCGCGCGCTGCAGGGTCCGCCGCGCTAGATTCCGCGCGGCCATGCGCAGGGGCGATTCTCTTCACCGGCGCCTCGGCGAGCGTGAAGGGCTACGCCGAATCGGCGCCTTTCGCGATGGGGAAGTTCGCGCTGCGCGGCCTCGCGCAGAGCATGGCGCGGGAGCTCGCGCCCAAGGGCATCCACGTCGCGCACTTCGTCATCGACGGCGGGATCGCGAGGGGCCCGGGCGACCCGCGGGCGGGCGAGCGCGGCGCGGACGGGATGCTCCTCCCCGACGAGATCGCGAAGAACTACCTGTACGTATACAGACAACACCGCAGCGCCTGGACCTGGGAAGTCGAGCTGCGCCCCTGGGTCGAGAGGTTCTGACGCGCGTCAGCCCCGCGCGAGGCTCGCCAGCGCGGCGAGCGCAGCGGCGAGGCCGGCGCACTTGCGCGCCGTGAACGGCTCCCGCAGGAAGAAGAACCCGAGGAGCGCGGTCACGACGAATCCCATTTGCGCGACCGGCACCACCACGCTCGCTTCTCCGCCCTCGAGGCCTTTCGCGAGGAACGTGAAAGCGACGACCAGGAGAACCGCGGCAACGGGCGCGTGTCTCCATACGGCTCGCGAAGGCCGGATGCGGCGATCGACGTAAGCCGAGAATGCGGTCGACAGGGTAACTGCGACCGCCCCTTGGGCGGCGACGAGCGAGATCGGCGTCGCGCCCTCGCGCAGGCCCAGCTTGTAGGTGAAGCTCGCGATCCCGACCGCGACGGTCGCGACGAGCACGCGCACGAGGGAGGAGCGGCGCTCGCGATGGGCGTCGCTGCTCGCGGCGCCCGGCGCGGCGAGCAGCAGCCAGACCGCCACCAGCGCGAGCGCGAGGCCGGCGAGCTTGGGCGCGGTGAGCGGCTCGCCCAGCACCAGCACGGCGAGCGCCACGGTGACGGCGAAGCTCATCCGGAAGATCGTCGCGTGGGTGCTGACCGCGCCCGACTTGAGGCTGCGGGCGAAGTTGTAGTACCCGATGACGACCAGCACGCCGGCCGCTGCGCCCCAGAGCGCCCCGCGATTGAGCGCGAGCGCGTCCGAGAAAAACCCGTACAGGATCGCAAACGAGGAGAAGAACCAGGTCTGCACCATCAGAAATTGATGTGGCTCGGCCCCCGCCGCTGCGCCGCGCTTGTAGACGAAATCCGCCACCCCGTAGAGCAGCATCGCGCCGAGCGCGTATCCGATGCCTTCGCTCATGATCTGTCAGGTTCGTCGGCAAGTATAAGATAGCGGCATCTCAAGAAGGAGACATCATGCCGCTTCGGCCCGGGTTCGACGTCGATCGCTTCAATCGGTTCGGCAAGGATTTTCTGCCCGGCTTCGTCGGCCTTCTCATCACCGAAGTGTCCGAGGGGCTGCTGAAGGGGGAGCTCGAGTTGCGCAAGGCGCTTCTCGCGCCGAACGGCTATCTGCACGCCGGGGCAATCATCAGCTTCGCCGACACGCTCGCAGGCTACGGCTGCATTTCGCACCTGCCCGGGAACGCGCAGAACTTCACCACGGTGGAGCTCAAGGCGAATTTCCTCAATACCGCGCAGGAAGGCACGCTCCAGGGCGAGGCGCGCGCCGTGCACCTGGGGCGCACCACCCAGGTCTGGGACGCGCTCGTTACCCACGGCGAAGAGCGGCGCAAGCTCGCGCTGTTTCGCTGCACCCAGCTGGTTCTCTATCCGAAGTAAGATCTCGTCGACGGTCTCCGGCCTTGCCGGCGAGCCCGAAAAAGTGCATCCTCATGCGCGGAAAGGCGTGACCGAAAGGGGGAAAAATGATCGATGCACTGAGAGCACCGTACGGAGCGTTGCTGCTGCGCGTCAGCATGGGGGTCCTGTTCATTCTGCATGGTCTTTATCTCAAGGCCATGGTGTTCGGCATGGCGGGAGCCGGAAAGTATTTCGCATCCCTGGGGCTGCCGGAGTGGTTCGCCTGGGTCGTCGTGATCTACGAGACGCTCGGCGGACTGGCGCTCATATTCGGGGTCTATACGCGATGGGTTGCGGTCTTTCTCGGGGTTCACCTGCTCTTCGCGGCCTATCTGGGCCATGCAGGCAACGGCTGGATCTTCACCGCCAAGGGCGGCGGCTACGAGTATCCGCTGTTCTGGGCGCTCGCCTGCTTTGCGCTCGCTCTCCTTGGCGACGGCGCGCTGGCCTTGAAGACGAGAAGAGCCGCCGTCTAGGCGCCCAAGCACGAGACCCCGTCCGGAGGAGATCATGGCCGAGTTCACATTGCGGGTGAACGGCGCGGCGCGGCGCGTGTCGTCGGTCGCGCCCGACACGCCGCTCCTGTACGTCCTGCGCAACGACCTGGAGCTGAACGGCCCGAAGTTCGGCTGCGGCCTCGCCCAATGCGGCGCGTGCACCGTGCTGATCGACGGGAAGTCCGTGCGCTCCTGCTCGGTGCCGGTGTCGGCCGCGGCGAAGGGAGCCATCACCACGCTCGAGGGACTCGGCACGATCGACAAGCTCCACCCGCTGCAGCGCGCTTTCATCGAGGAGCAGGCCTGCCAGTGCGGCTATTGCAGCAACGGCATGATCATGGCCGCCAAGGCGCTGCTGGCGAGCAATCCCCGCCCGAGCGAGGGCGAGATCAAGCAGGCCTTGAACGAGCACCTGTGCCGCTGCGCCTCGCACAACCGCATCGTTCGCGCCGTGCAGCGCGCGGCAAAGGAGATGGCATGAAGCCCTCTCTCTCGCGCCGCGATTTCCTCAAGACCGGCAGCGCGCTGGTCATCTCGTTTTCGCTTGCCCCCGAGCTGGCGCTCGGCCAGGCGAAGCCCGCGCCGCTGCCCGGCAGCCTCAACAACAACCGCATGCTCGACGCGTGGCTGCGCATCGGCGCGGACGGCACGGTCACGGTCTTCACCGGCAAGATCGAGCTGGGGCAGGGCATCGGCACGGCGCTCGTGCAGATCGCCGCCGACGAGCTCGACGTCGATCTGAAGCGCGTCAGGATCGTGCACGGCGACACCGCGCTCACTCCCAACGAGGGCCAGACCGCGGGCAGCCAGTCGGTCGAGAACAGCGGCACCGCCCTGCGATTCGCCTGCGCCGAGGCGCGCGACATCCTGGTGAAGGCCGCGGCTGCGAAGCTCGGCGTCGCAGCGGCCGATCTCACCGTGAACGACGGCACATGCCTCGGGCCAGGCGGAAAGTCGGCGGCCTACTGGACTCTGGTCAGCGACGCCGACTTCAAGCGCGAAGCATCCGCGAAGTTCAAACCCAAGCCCGCGTCCGAACATAAATGGGTCGGCAAGAGCGTGCTTCGCCGCGACATCCCGAAGAAGATGACCGGCGGCGCCGCTTACGTCCAGGACGTACGCCTGCCCGGCATGGTGTTCGGACGCGTCGTGCGTCCGCCTTCGCCCGGCGCGCGCCTCGTTTCCTTCGACGAGGCCGCCGTGAAGCGCATGCCCGGCGTGATCGCGGTCGTGCGCGACGGCGATTTCCTCGGCGTGGCCGCCGAGCGCGAGGAGCAGGCGATCCGCGCGCGCGAGCTGCTCAAGAAATCCGCGCGATGGAAGGAGAGCGCTTCGCTGCCGCCGTCGGGGGAGGCCCTGTACGAGCACCTGATGACGAAGGCCAAGTCGGTGGACTCGGTGGTGAACGAAAAGACCTCCGCGACCGCCGCCGCGCCGGCGAAGACGCTGAATGCGACCTACACGCGAGCGTTCCAGGTTCACGGCTCGATCGGCCCTTCGTGCGCGGTGGCGCAGTGGCGCGAAGGCAAGCTCACGGTGTGGACGCACAGCCAGGGCGTGTTTCCGCTGCGCGGCGATCTCGCCAAGGTATTCGCGACCGACCCGGCGAACGTCCACTGCATCCACGCCGAAGGCGCGGGCTGCTACGGCCACAACGGCGCCGACGACGTGGCGCTCGACGCGGCGCTGGTCGCGCGCGCGACGGGCGGCCGCCCGGTCAAGCTGCAATGGATGCGCGACGACGAGTTTCAGTGGGAGCCGTACGGCTCGGCGATGGTGATGAAGCTCTCGGGCGGGCTCGATGCCCAGGGCAACGTCGTCAGTTGGACGCACGACGTGTGGAGCCATCCGCACAACAACCGCCCCGGCGCGGCGGGCGGTGTGAACCTCCTGGCGAGCTGGCACCTGGAGAAGCCCTCCAGCGCGCCGTTCCCGGTGGACCCGCCGCAGCCGACCGGAGGCGGCGAGCGCAACTCGATCCCGCTGTACGATTTCCCGAACCAGAAGGTGGTCAAGCATTTCCTGCCGGAGATGCCGCTGCGCACCTCGGCGCTGCGCACGCTCGGCGGCTATTCCAACGTGTTTGCGCTCGAATCGTTTATCGACGAGCTCGCATTGGCGGCGGGCGCCGATCCGGTCGAGTTCCGGCTGCGGCACCTGAAGGACCCGCGTGCTCGCGCGGTGATCGAGGCCGCGGCGCAGCGCGCCGGCTGGCGGCCGAACGCGAAGGGGGACGGTGAGCGCGGGCGCGGCTTCGCGTTCGCCAAGTACAAGAATCTCGCCTGCTAT
>DASPWT010000020.1:0-6718 GCA_035637655.1 Burkholderiales bacterium
CACGTCGATCCCTCCAACAAGAAGGTCGCCCTCTTTATCGCCGTGCTCGCCTTGGTCCTCGCCTTCGCCGAGACTCTCGGCAAGGGGTCGCAAACGAGCGCGCTCGCCAGCCACATCGAGGCTTCGAACCTGTGGGCCTTCTTCCAGGCGAAGACCATCCGCCAGACGACCGTGCGCACTGCCGCCGAGGAGATGGAAGCGCAGTTCGGGAAGAAGGCGCCGGAAGGCGTGAAGAAGCAGATCGAGAGTTGGAAGAAGACCGCCGAGCGCTACCAGTCCGAGCCGGAGACGAACGAAGGCCGCAAGGAGCTCATGGCGCGTGCGAAGGAGATGGAGAAAAAGCGCGACCGCGCGATGGCGGCCTACCACAATTACGAGATCGCCTCCGCCGCCGTGCAGATCGCGATCGTGCTCGCCTCGGCCCAGATCATCACCGGAGTCGCGGCGCTGCTCTGGATCGCTTACGGCTTGGGCGCGATCGGCGTGGCGTTCAGCCTGATCGGCTTCTTCTGGCCGACCGCGGTGCACCTCTTCTAGGTACCTCGACCCTCCAGGTGAGCTTCGCAGGCAAACCGCCGCCACCCGGGCCGCCTGCCGCGCGCGGGGAGTCCGCCCGCGATCAGGCGTCAGGGGTGAGCGTCGCAGTGCTGCGCGATCTTCAGGCGCTGCAGGGAACCGGCGACGAGATCCTCGACGCGCTCGTGCCGCGCGCCCGGCTGCTGCAGCTCGGAGCGGGCCAGCGCCTGCTCCGGCGGGGTGAGCCGAATCTGCGCGTCTATGTCGTGATCTCGGGCCTGCTGCGTGTGGAATTGGATGACGGAAGCTCGCCGCTCGCGTACATAAACCGGGGCGAGACCGTCGGGGAGCTGTCGCTGCTCGCGGGCAGCGCCGCGACTGCGACGGTCTCGGCGGAAGAGCCGACGCAGCTCCTCGTGCTGGACGAAGAGACCTTCTGGTGGCTCGCCGAGTCGTCGCACGAGTTCTCCGTCGGGTTGCTGATCCGTCTGGCAAAGCGAATGCGCTCGAACAGCGACGCCGTGCAGACGAACATCGACCTGCGCCGGCAATTCGAGCAGGCAGCCCTCAGCGACGCTCTCACCGGCTTCCGCAACCGGCGCTGGCTCGACCAGACGCTGCCCCGCATCGTCCAGCGCCACCTCCACGCGTCCGAGCCGCTGTGCCTCGCAATGATGGACGTCGACCATTTCAAGGGCGTCAACGACGCCTTCGGGCACGCCGCCGGGGACGCCGTGCTGGTGGAGGTCGGACGGCTCGTTCGCGGCAAGTTGAGGCCGGCCGACTTCGCGGCCCGCATCGGCGGCGAGGAGTTCGCGCTGATCTTCCCCCAGACTTCGCTGCCGGGCGCCATCAGCGCCGCGGAGCGGCTGCGCGAGGCAATCGCCTGCACAGCGTTCGAATACGATGGGCGCCTGCTGCCCCAGGTGACCGTTTCGCTCGGGCTGGTTGAGCTGGAACGGGCGGCGAATCCCTGGGAGCTGCTTGCGCAGGCGGATGCCGCGCTCTACGCGGCCAAGCGATCCGGCCGCAATCGGACCGAGTGGCCGGGGCGCGACCGTTAGGCAAACGCCTCCGCGACGAGGCGGTACGAAGTTCGCCGGCTCTCGTAGTCGCCGGTGATGGTGATGACCATCAGCTCGTCGGCGGCGAACTTTTCCTTCAGCTGCAGCAGCTTCTCGCGCACCTCTCCCGGATCGCCGTGCACCAGGCGCGAGCGCTGCTGCTCGATGTAGGCGCGCTCCTGGAGAGAGTAGCGGTAGCCCTTCGCTTCCTCGAGCGTCGGCACGGGCGCGTCTATGCCTTTCGCCATGTGCAGGCGGCGAAGATCGATGCTCCCGGCGAGGCGTTCGGCCTCCTCCCGGGTCTTTGCGCAGATCACGAAGACGCAGACGAGCGAACGGGGTTGGGGCTCGCGCTCCGAAGCCTGGTACTGATCGCGGTAGGCGCGCGCCACGGCTTCGCCTCCGAACGCGCTGATGAAATGCGCGAACGCGAAGCGCAGGCCGAGCTGCGCGGCGAGCGCGCCGCCGTAATCCGAGGAGCCGAGCAGCCATATTTCGGGCGAAGTGTCTCCCGCGGGCTGGGCCTTGACCTTGACGTACGGATGGCCCGCGGGCAGCGTCCGGTCGAGAAAGCCGATCAGGTCCTGGACCTGCTGCGGCATGTGCTCCGCGCCCGGGTAGTCGCCGTCCGCCAAGGCGAGCGCAGTGCGCGGGTCCCCGCCCGGCGCGCGGCCGATGCCGAGATCGATGCGCCCGGGGAACAGGGCTTCGAGCATGCGGAACTGCTCGGCGATCTTCAGCGGGCTGTAATAGGGCAGCAGCACGCCGCCCGTTCCGACGCGAATTCGCGAGGTGGCGCTGGCGACGCGGGAGACGAGAATCTCGGGGCTGGGATCGGCGAGCGCCGCGATGGCGTGGTGCTCGGCGAGCCAGTAGCGGCGGTAGCCGAGCTCTTCGGCGAGCCGTGCGAGCGAGACGGTTTCAGCGATCGCTCTAGCGGGACTGTGTCCGCTGATGACGGGGGATTGATCGAGCACCCCCAGAGACACCCTCATCCGCTCAGTCCGGCGACATCCAGATCAATCCGCCGACCAGCAGGCTGAAGAAGATCGTGAGCCAGAAAATGCCGACGACGCGCTTCTTGTCGGTCGGGGTGAAGCCTTCCTTTTTCTTTTTCGCGAAGTGATATTCGATCACCATGAGCGCGATGCCGCCGGCAAGGACGATTCCCATCCACTTGTAGATCGTGTTCACGCTTGGGCTCCACGAAGGCGAAGCGCTTAGTTTACCGGACTTCGGGAGCCGGGAAAGCGCAGCGCTCGCACTCAGCTCGGCTTTCCGCCGGCGAGCGACCAGCGGTGGACCGGAGGGAGGGCGAACGAAAACAGGAATGCAAAGACGCCCAGCGCGTAGAAGGCGGCCTGAATGCCGTACAGATCCTTCAGAGCGCCCAAGACGAGAGGCGTCGAGATGTGCGCAATGGTCCGCCGCCGCGGTTGCGTGTACCATGCGCCGTTGAGGAAGCGCCCCTTCCCGCCGACGGAAAACAAGGATGAAATCGAAACACGCCCTCGCCGCGATCGCAGCCGTCCTCGCCAGCGCCGCGCACGCCGCCGATCCGGCGTGCTCGACCTACAGCGGGACGCACACGACCGCGCTGGTCGAGCTGTATACGTCTGAAGGCTGCGACAGCTGCCCTGCCGCGGACCATTGGTTGTCCTCGCTCTTCGCCCAGGGCTTCCGGCCCGATCAGGTGGTGCCGCTTGCGCTCCACGTCGATTACTGGGACTACATCGGCTGGAAGGACCCGTTCGCGAAGGGGGAATTCTCCGTGCGGCAGCGCAAGCTCGCCCAGATGAAGCGCCCGGTGATCGTCTACACCCCGCAGGTGCTGCTGCAGGGGCAGGACTTCCGCCGCTGGTCGGGCGGCGAATTCGCCGGGCAGGTGATGCGCATCAATTCCCGCCCGGCGCGCGCAAGGATCGCGCTCGCGATCCGCGCGGTGGCGCCCGAGGCGATCCACGCCGAGCTTTCCGCGATGCTCATCGATCCGGCCGAGCAAAAGAACGCCGCGGTATATCTGGCCGCCTACGAGAACAGGCTCGCGAGCGACGTGGCCGCCGGAGAGAACCGCGGCAAGCGGCTCGAGCACGATTTCGTGGTGCGCGAGTGGATCGGCCCGATCGGCTTCGGCGAGGGCGCGAAGCTCGAGGAGAAGCGCGCGCTGCCGCTCCTGCGCGGCGCCAACGCGAAGAACCTTGGGGTGGCCGCATTCGTGCAGAACCGCGCGACGAGCGACGTGCTCCAGGCGCTGATGCTGCCGGTTTGCGGGAGCTAAGCCTTGTACCTGAACGGAGGAGGGGTCATGCGAAAACTACTGCTCGC
Source organism: Burkholderiales bacterium (assembly GCA_035637655.1). Taxonomy (GTDB): domain Bacteria; phylum Pseudomonadota; class Gammaproteobacteria; order Burkholderiales; family SG8-39; genus VBDM01. The sequence goes on from DASPWT010000020.1 coordinate 3,906, forward strand.
GGCATTTCTGTTCGCCGCATCGTCTGCTTTTGCCCAGTATCCACAGCGCCCGATCCAGCTCATCGTGCCCTGGGGCGCGGGCGGCGGCACCGATGCGACGGCGCGCATCATCGGAAGCCTGCTGGAGAGGGAGCTCAAGCAGCCGGTGAACGTAGTGAACCGCACCGGCGGCTCGGGCGTGGTCGGCCATCAGGCGATCGCGTCTTCGGCGCCCGACGGCTACACGCTCGGCCTGATCACGGTCGAGATCACGATGATGCACCACGTGGGTCTCACGCAGCTCAGGCACACCGACTACACGCCCATCGGGCTGGTGAATGCGGATCCTGCGGGCGTCAACGTGCGCGTGGATTCGCCGTATAAATCGATGAAGGATCTGCTGCAGGCCATCAAGTCGAACCCGGGCAAGATGAAGGCCTCCGGCACCGGCCAGGGCGGCATCTGGCATCTCGCCATCGCCGGGCTCCTCAAGGACCAGGGAATCGATCCGAATGCGCTGCCGTGGGTGCCGTCCAACGGCGCCGCGCCCGGGTTGCAGGACATGGTCGCCGGCGGCGTCGACGTCGTGCCCTGCTCCATTCCCGAGGCGCGCTCGATGATCGACGCGGGCAAGGTGCGCGCGCTCGCCATCATGGATGCAAGCCCGCCCGCGCTTTACCCGGGCCTGCCGACGCTCAAGCAGGAGCTCGGCACCAACTGGCAGATCGCAGCCTGGCGTGTGATTGCCGCCCCGAAGGGAATTCCCGCCGACGCGCAGCGTACCCTCGTTACCGCCCTGAAGAAGGTCTATGACTCGAAGGAGTACAAGGACTTCATGGCGAGCCGCGGCTTCGGCGTGGTCTGGGCCGATCCCCAGGAAACCGCCAAGTTCATGGCCGCGTCGGACGCGAACCTCGGAGCCGCGCTCAAGGCAGTAGGGTTGGCAAAATAAAAATCAACGACGCCTTGACCGGCGCGGCGCTGGTCGCACTCGCCGCGGTCATTCTCTGGCATATCCAGGGGTTTCCCGCCATGCCGGGCCAGAAATTCGGCCCGGCCTGGTTTCCCGGGCTGATCGCCATCGGTCTCGCAATCTGCGGCGCGCTTCTCGTTCGCGCCGGCTTGCGTGAACGTGCGCCGCTCTTCGCGATGCCGGGGTGGATGCAGCGGCGGCGCCCGCGCCGCGCGGTTGCCGCGATCCTGGCGGGTCTCGTCGCCTACATCCTGCTCGCGGACGCGCTCGGCTTTCACATCACCGCGATCCTGATCCTCGCGGCGTGGATGCGCGCGCTCGGCGCCTCTTGGCGTCTGACCGCTGCGGTATCGATTCTCAGTACTTTGGTCATCCATTTGGCGTTTTACAAGGTGCTGCGCGTCCCGCTGCCTTGGGGCGTGCTCGAGCGATGGGCGTTCTAGGTCAAGCCTTCGCGCTGGTCTTCGACCCGTACGTGCTTTGGGTCATCCTCGCGTCGGCGGCCTTTGGTCTCTTCGTGGGGGCGGTGCCGGGGCTCACCGCGACGATGGCGACGGCGCTCCTCGTGCCGGTCACCTTCTTCATGCCGCCGGTTCCCGCGATCGCGTCGATCGTCACGGCGACCGCGATGGCGATCTTCGCGGGCGACATCCCGAGCTGCCTGCTGCGGATGCCGGGAACGCCCGCGTCGGCCGCCTATACCGATGAAGCGTACGCGCTGACGAAGAAAGGCCAGGGCGAGCTCGCGCTCGGCGCGGGGCTGGTGTTCTCGGTCATCGGCGGGCTCTTCGGCACCGCGGTATTGATCGCGGCGGCGCCCGCGCTCGCCGAGGTGGCGCTCAAGTTCTCGTCGTTCGAGTACTTCTGGCTGGTGGTGCTCGGACTTTTCAGCGCGGTGTTCCTCGCCCACGCCAATCCGCTGAAAGGCATCGTGTCGCTCCTGTTCGGCCTGCTCGTCTCGGCGATCGGCCTCGACAATCCGGCCGGGTTCCCGCGCTTCACCTTCGGCAACGCCGAGCTCGCCGGCGGCTTCACGCTGATCCCGATCATGATCGGCATGTTCGCGGTGTCGGAAATCATCCGCAATATCGGCTCGATCGACGAGCCCTGGGAAATGGCGCAGACGAAGATCGGCAATGTGTTCCGCGGCATGTGGACGCTCACGAAGCGCTATCCCATACAGACGCTGCGCGGCAGCGTGCTCGGCACCGCGATCGGCGCGCTGCCCGGCGCGGGCGCCGACATCGCGGCGTGGATGTCGTATGCGATGTCGAAGCGCTTCTCCAAGGAGCCCGAAAAGTTCGGCACCGGCCACATCGAGGGCATCATCGAGGCCGGCGCCTCCAACAACAGCGCGCTCGCAGGCGCGTGGATCCCGGCGCTGGTGTTCGGCATCCCGGGCGATTCGATCACCGCGATCGTGATCGGCGTGCTGTACATCAAGGGGCTGAACCCGGGGCCGACGATCTTCATGAACAACGCCGCCTCGATCTACGCCATCTTTCTCGTGTTCATCCTCGCCAACCTGCTGATGCTGCCGCTCGGAATCGCGGCGATCAAGAGCGCCAAGCAGATGCTGCGCGCGCCGCGCGAAGTGCTGATGCCGGTGATCCTGCTTTTCTGCGTGGTCGGTTCGTTCGCCATCAACAATTCGATCTTCGGCGTGGTGCTGATGCTCGCCTTCGGTCTGGTCGCCTACGTCATGGAAGAGAACGGCTTCCCGGTCGCGCCGGCGATCCTGGGCATGGTGCTCGGCGCCATGCTGGAGGAGAACTTCATCAGCTCCATGATCAAGGCGGACGGGCGGATATTCGCGTTCTTCGAGCGGCCGATCGCGGGCTCCCTGGGGATTCTGACCCTG
>DASPWT010000021.1:0-16190 GCA_035637655.1 Burkholderiales bacterium
TCTCGCGTTTGCCGCTTGCGCTGCGGCTGCGTTACGCCGAGGCCCTGGGCATCTCCAGCGAGTCCCTGGACCGGGTCGACTAGCGATGCCCGAGTCTTTCGTGCACGCGCACGCCTCGCATTGCGAGTCGGGCGTGATGTCCTCGCTCTTGCGGCATCACGGCTTGCCCATTTCCGAGGCGATGGCCTTCGGGCTCGCTTCGGCGCTGTCGTTCGCCTACCTTCCGTTCATCCGCATCAACGGCCTGCCGCTCGTGTCCTATCGCATGCCGCCGCGCGCCGTCATCCGCGGCCTCGAGCGTAGCCTAGGCCTGGACATGCGCTTCGAGACCTTCCGCTCGTCCTCCGCGGGCATGGAACGGCTCGATGCGCTGCTAGCCTCGGGAACGTTGGTCGGGCTGCAGACCTCGGTGTTCTGGCTCCCGTATTTCCCGCCCGATCTGCGGTTTCATTTCAATGCGCACAACGTGCTGGTCTACGGGCGGGAACGCGACGAATATCTCATCAGCGACCCGGTAGGCGAGACACCGGTTCGCTGCGCGCGCAAGGACCTCGAGAAGGCGCGCTTCGCGAAGGGAGCGCTTGCGCCCAGAGGGCTGCTGTATTACCTGACCACCCCGCCGGCCGCGCCCGACTGGGCGCGCCCGGGCAAACGGGCGCTCGCGCGCACCGCCCGCATCATGCTCGCGCCGCTGCCTTTCGTCGGTGTGCGCGGAATGAGGATGCTCGCGAACAGCGTCGAGCGCCTCTCAGCTTCGAGCGGCGGGGAGCGGGCGCGCCTCTACATCGGCAATATCGTGCGCATGCAGGAGGAGATCGGCACCGGCGGCGGCGGCTTCCGGTTCCTCTATGCGTCGTTCCTGCAGGAGCTGGCGGCCAGGACCGGCTACGCGGCGCTCGACGCTCTCGCGGCGCGGCTGGTCGAGATCGGCGACCGCTGGCGCGAGTTCGCGCTCGCCGCGGCGCGCATGATCCGCGGCCGCGACGCGCTCTCCCCGCCGGCATTGGCGGAGCGCCTGCGCGCTCTGGCCGCCGACGAAAAGGTTTTTTTCCAGAGCCTGCACCGCGCCCAGCGCGCATGGGCACGCTGAACCTCGAGGCCTTGTCGTTTCACTACCCCGGCCGGGGTGAAACCGTGTTGGACAAGGTCACTCTTGCCATACCCGCGGGTGGAATTTTCGGCCTGCTCGGACCCAACGGAGCGGGCAAGACCACGCTGATCTCGATCCTCGCCGGGCAATTGCGCGGGGCGACCGGAAGCATCAGCGCCGGCGACGAGACGCTCGAGGCCTTGCGCCGCCGCCGGCCGCACAGCCTGGGACTGGTGCCGCAGGAATACGCGTTCTACCCCATGCTGACCTGCGCGGAAAATCTGCGCTTTTTCGGCGCAGTGCAGGGCCTGGCCGGCGCACGGCTCAAGGAACGCGTGGAAGCCGCCGCCGCGTTCGCCCGGGTCGAGAGCGTGCTCCGGCGCCGCGCGGGGCGGCTTTCAGGCGGCTTGAAGCGCCGTTTGAATCTGGCCATCGGCCTGCTCGGACAGCCGGAGATCCTGCTTCTCGATGAGCCGACCGTGGGAGTCGATCCGCAGTCGCGCGCCTTTCTGCTGGAGTCGATCCGCTCGCTTGCCGGAGCGGGCCGCACGATCCTCTACACCAGTCACTACATGGAAGAGGTCGAGGCGATCTGCGACCGGGTGGCGATCATCGACCACGGACGCGTACTCGTTTCAGGCGCGCTGTCGGACGTGATCCGGGACGGCTCGGGCCTCGAAGAGCTCTTCATGCAGCTGACCCACCGGTCGTTGCGTGACTGAAATGCGGCTTCTCCTCGCCTTGTGGGAAAAGGAAACCCTCGCACTTTCGCGCGACGTTCTCGGGCTCGCGGTGCTGTTTCTGATGCCTGCGGCGTTCATCGTGGTGATGTCGCTCGCCCTGAGCGACGTCTTCAAGGGCGGCGCCGTGCGCCAGACCGCGTTCGCCATCATGGCGGCCGATCCAAGGCTCGCCGAGCGCCTTGCGCAGAGCCTGGCGGGCGACGGATTTCGCGCAGCGCCGGCGCCGGCGGACGAAGCCGCGGCGCGTGACGGCGTGCGCCGCGGAACGCCGTCGCTTGTCCTGGTCGTGCCGCGCGATTTCGAGCGAACCCTGAGCGCGCCGCTCGACGGGAGAAATACGCCGCCTGAGCTCACGCTCCTCACCGATCCGGCCTTGCCGCCGACGCAACTCCTCGCCTTCCGGCAGCGCGTTCTCGGCGCGGCGCTCGGCTTGCGCGTGTCGTCCATGATGCGCCGCGCGGGTATTTCCGCCGATCCGGACGCGTTCGACCTGAAGCGGGCGGCCACGCTCTCCATCGAAACGATCGGCAGCTCCGTACGCCCATCCTCGGTGCAGCAGAACGTGCCGGCCTGGCTCATTTTCGGGATGTTCTTCGTGGTCATGCCGATCTCCTCGCTGTTCATCGTCGAGCGGCGCGAGGGTACGCTTGCGCGCCTGGTGAGCCTGAGGGTCCCGTTTTCGCTGCTGCTCTTGGGCAAGGTGGGGCCGTATTTCGTCGTCAATCTCGCTCAAGGCGCGCTGATGCTGCTCGCCGGCCGCACACTCGTGCCCTGGTTCGGCGGCGAAACGCTCGCGCTCCCCGCGCGCTGGGACCTGCTCGCGGCGGTGACGGCCTGCACGAGTTTTGCCGCCATCGGCTGGGGCCTCTTCGTCGCGGTGTGCTCGCGCACGCTCGAGCAGGCAACCGTGATCGGCGGCGTCGGCAACATCCTCGCCGCGGCCGTCGGCGGCATCATGGTGCCGCGTTTCGTGATGCCCGAAGCCATGCAGAAGCTCTCCGAGGTCTCGCCCATGGCCTGGTCCCTGGACGCTTTCCACGCGGTGATCCTGCGCGGGGGCGGCGCAGCCGACATCGCCGCGCCCTGCGCGAAGCTCCTCGCGCTCGCGGCCGCGCTGCTTGCCGCCGCACTGTGGGTGCACCACCGGCGCCGCGTCCTGACTTCCGCGCAATGACCCCTCGCGACACACTGATCGCAGAGCTGACGGCGCTCATCCTCGAGGCGACCGAGAAGACTCAGGTCGCGCCGTCTTTGTCGCCGGAGGAGCCGATTTTCGGGACGGGGACTCGGCTCGCGCTCGACTCGCTCGACGCGCTGCAGGTGTCGATGGCCCTGCAGAAGCGCTACGGCATTCGCCTCACCGACAGCAAGGAGACGCGGCGCATCCTCGCCTGCGTCGGCAATCTCGCGGATCACTTGCTGCAGAAGCGCGCATGAGCGGAGCCTTCGTGCGCGCCTGCGCGCTCGCGAGCGCGCTCGGACCGGATCTCGAGGCGGCCGTCGAACGGCTCGCGGGCGCGCCCGTCGCGCCGGCCCGAAACACGAAAATCGGCGGAGCCTGGCCCTATTTCGCGATTCCGGTCGCCGGGAAAGACTGGAGAAAACGCGCCGCAGCCATCGCGCGCTCGGTGGCCGAGGACCTGCGCCGCGAAGCCGCGCTCGCGCCGGGAGAATGGGCGGCGCTCCCCTGCATCGTCGGCTCGTCCTCCTTTTCCGTGGGCGCGTGGGACGAGGGCGGCTGGGCGGCGCTCGAGCCCCCGTTCGAGTTTTCCTCGAGCCTCGCAAAGGCGTTCGGCGTGCGCCGCCCTGTCACGGCCGTGAGCACCACCTGCACCTCGGGTTTCTCCGCGCTCGATATCGCGCTCGGCCTCGTCGCCGCAGGCGAATTCCGCGAAGTGCTGGTGCTCGGCGTCGAGTACTCCAATCGACTGACCGTCGCCGGCTTCGCCGGACTCCAGTTGCTCTCGGCGACGGCCGCGCGCCCATGCGACCGCGAGCGCGACGGTCTGGTCCTGGGCGAAGCGCTAGCCGCGGTGCTCGTGTCCTCGGTGCCCGCCTCCTGGCGGATCGCGGCGCTCGCCACCGGGATGGACGCGGCGAGCGTCACCGGACCGGCTCCGGACGGCGCCGTGATTGCAAACGCGATGCGGGCCGCGCTGGCCGGTGCGCATTGGGAGAGCGCCGCTGTGGATCTGATCAAGCTGCAATCGGGCGGCGGGCGCCTGGCCGATTCGGCCGAGGCGAACGCGGTGCGCGAAGTGTTCGCGCCGGTGCCAAGGACGGTTTCGCTGAAGGGCGCGCTCGGCCATACGCTGGGGGCGAGCGGGCCCGCGGAACTCGCACTGCTCCTCGCGAGCCTCGCGCGCGGGCGCGTGCCCGCGACCTGGGGATTTGCAAAGACGGACGAGGAGCTCGGCCTCGCGCCCTCGGGCGGCGACGCTAAAGGGCTGCGCCGCGTGCTGTTCAATCTTTCCGGGTTCGGCGGAAGCGTGATGAGCCTGGCGCTGGAAAAGGCGCTCTGACAGTGTATTTGCTCGCGCCAACGGCATTGCGCGTCGCGCCGGGTGACTTTCCGGCGCGGGTGCGGGCGCGCTTCGCCTCCGAGCTGCGCCGCGCCGGCCGCTTCGCGCAGCTTTGCCTGCTCGGCGCGCAAGCCTGTCTCGATACCGCAGACGGCGACGGCCCGCTCGGGGTCCTGTGGGCAACCGGGCTCGGCGCGCTCGATGCCACGCGCGCCGCACTCGACGAAGACTTGAGGCGCGGCGAGCCGGCCATGCCGTTCACGTTCATCGCGATGCAACCGCATCTGGCGGGCGCGCTGCTTGCCCGCTCGCATCCGGTCACGCGCACGGCCTGCCTGTATCTCGCCCCGGACGCCTGGCCCTCGCTGCCGCAACTGGCGCAACGCTGGCTCGCGGAGTGCGCGAGGGTTCTGGTCGGCTGCGTGGAGGAATCCGGCTCAGGCGGCGGGGCGCATCGCAGCGATTGGTGCCTGTTTCAGAAAACGGCCGTCGCAGGGGCCGTTCGCTGCGAACGCGCGCTCGAGGCCAAAAACGCGGCCCCGGCAACCGGAGAGGACTGGATTCCCCGCGTCGGCGCGTGGCGCGGCTCAGGCGATGCGCCGCTCCTTCTGCGCGGAGGCGAAGACGCGTGGCGCTTTACCCACGATGGATGAGAACACGGCATCGATGCAGGCCTTCGTAGGACTGGGGGCGAATCTCGGCGATCGGGAAGCCCAGGTACGCCGCGCCCTCTTGGCGCTCGCCGGGCTGCCCGGAACGCGGCTCCTCGCCGCGTCCTCGCTTTACCGCACCGTGCCGGTGGGCGTAGTCGCGCAGCCCGACTTCATCAATGCGGTCGTTGAAATCGAGACCGCGCTGGGTGCGCGGGCCCTGCTCGAGGCGTTGCTCGCGATGGAGACGCGTTTCGGCCGCAAGCGCGAATTCCCCGGCGCGCCGCGCACGCTCGATCTCGATCTGCTGCTCTACGGCAACCGTGTGATCGCCGAGCCCGGGCTCGTCGTTCCCCACCCTCGCATGCACGAGCGCGCCTTCGTGCTCGCACCCCTCGCCGAGATCGCGCCGCACATCGCGATCCCGGGCAAAGGCCGCGCCGAGGCGCTGCTCGCCGCTTGCACCGATCAGAAAATAGAGAAGATTGGATAAGCTATCATTAGCGCGGTGTACTTCATTTTTTCGGGGCTGACTCGCGACGGCACGCACCGATGAAGCCGCCCGCGCTGCTCCTTTGCCTTTTCCTCCTTCCGGGTCCCGCGGCGGCCGCCGGGACCGCCGGGCCGGTCGCCCTGCCGCCGTGGTTCACCGAGACTCTCCTCGATTTCCGGGAAGACGTGGCAAACGCCGCGCGCGAGCGCAAGCGGCTCATGGTTCTCTTCGAGCAGAACGGCTGCCCCTACTGCAAGGAACTGATCCTGACCAACTTCAGCCAGAAGGCAATCGCCGACAAGGCGCGAAAGAATTTCCTCGCGATTTCGCTCAACATCTGGGGCGACCGCGAGGTGACCTGGACGGACGGAAGGAAATTCACCGAGAAGCGGCTGGCGGCTTTCCTGAAAATACAGTTCACGCCGACGCTGGTCTTTTTCGACGAGCGCGGCGGGATCGTGGCGCGGTTGAACGGCTACTATCCGCCGCACCGCTTCGAGGCGGTGCTCGACTGGGTCGCCGGTCGCAGGGAAAGGAAAATCGCGCTCGCCGAGTACCTGCGCACCGTGGTCCGGGAGCCGGCCGGGGAGCAGCTGCACGACGAGCCCTTCTTCCTCAAACCGCCCTACGATCTGCGCAGGCGCGGCGCAAAGCCGCTCGCCGTCTTCTTCGAGACGCCGTCCTGCGCGGCCTGCGACGAGCTGCACCGCGAGGGCTTTCGCCGCGCGGGAATCGCCGAGTCGCTGAAGCGCTTCGACGTGGCGCGGTTCGCGCTCGGGGATCGCACTCCGGTGACGACTCCGGAGGGAGACCGGCTCCCGGCCGAAGACTGGGCGCGTTCGCTCGGCCTCTCCTACACGCCTTCGGTGGTTTTCTTCGGCGCGGACGGCAGGGAGGCGTTCCGCATCGAAGCCTACCTGCGGCCGTTTCACCTCTGGGGCTCGCTCGAATACGTCGCGAGCGGGGCCTACCTGCGCGAGCCGAACTTTCAGCGCTTCCTCCAGGCGCGCGCCGAGGAACTGCGCAGGCGCGGCGAAGCCGTCGATCTGTGGCGTTAGCGCCGCGCGATCTGACGCTCAAACCCGGGCGGTGTCAATCCACTGCAGCTGCCAGCAACGCGGCCAGCACCGCCGCGAGAGCGGCGGGAATGCCGTAGCGCTCGAGCTTCGACACAGAGTCGCCCGCGATCACCTCGACCGGTACCGATGTCAGTTCGAGCACCTTGTTGACGACCGAACCCTCGACCAGCCGGGTCAACGAGTTCTTGCGGGCCGTGCTCATCACGATCGTGTCGCAGCGCAGGCGGCGTGCCGTATCGGTGATGGATTTCGCGCGATCTCCCACCTCGATGTGCGCCGAGTAGGGGATGCTGAAGTTGTCCAGCGTCTGCCTGACCGGGGCGAGCGCTTTCTCGCCCTCGGCGCGGTGGAAGTTTTGGCGATCCTGCTTGCTGACAAAGCGCGCGATGTGTTGGTTGAACGGCGTCCGGACGTTGAGCAAATGAATCTCCATCGCCGTGTTATTCATGAATTCCTTGATGACATGCTTCACCGCGAACTGGGAATTGCGGGAGCCGTCGACCGGGACGAGTATCTTTAGCATGGTGTTCTCTCCTCTGAACTGTCGCGAGATCGATGCGAGACTTGCCAACCGAGAGCGTCTCGCGATCGACCCCCCCGTGGTTGCCCGCAAATAAGCCTTGGTCATTTCGATTGCGAACACCACCAGCGCACTGACGGCCAGCGCCACTGCCAGGTCGGTCCAGGTGGGCATCCTGATTCCAAACGTCTCGCGCACGATCGGGAATTGGATCAGCACGCCCAACAAACCGAGCTCCCACGCGATCGCGAGCAGGAGCCATTTGTGGGGGCGCGCCTCGAATATGCTGTATCTCAGCGACACGAAGCTCATGGCAATGATCATCTCGACGAGAACAAAGAGGAGGAAGATCTTGGTCCTTGCAGCTTCGATATCGCCATAGTTATCGAAGTAGATCCACAAGAAGATCGGGCACTCGATCAATATGCCCAGCAGCACGAGCAGCCGCACATCGCGGGAAAAGATACTCTCGGTCGGGTTACGAGGCGGCCGCTGCATGATGTCGCGGTCGGGCGGCGACAGTCCCAGGGCCAGGGCCGGCAAGCCGTCGGTGGCGAGGTTGATGTAGAGAATCGCGGCGGGTAATAGCGGCAACAACTCGGGCCCCACCACAATCACGACGCCGCCCAGCACGACGACTTCGGTGATGTTGGCACGCAACAGATAAGTCAGATACTTTTTGATGTTGTCGTAGATCCAGCGGCCGCGCTCGATCGCGCGCACGATCGTCGCGAAATTGTCATCCGCCAGCACCATGTCAGCGGCTTCCTTCGCCACATCGGTTCCGCTGATGCCCATGGCAATACCGATGTCGGCATGCTTCAGCGCGGGCGCGTCGTTGACGCCATCGCCCGTCATCGCGACGATTTCGCCACGATTCTTCCAAGCCCGCACGATCTTGAGCTTATCCATGGGTGACACGCGCGCATATACGCTTACCCGGTCGACGATTCGCGAAAATTCTTCATCGCTCATGCGGCTGAGCTCGTCACCGGTGAGCACCAAATCGCCCTCACGGTAGATGTCGATTTCCGCGGCCACCGCTACGGCCGTCAGCTTGTGGTCTCCCGTAATCATGATCGGGCGGATATGTACCTGACGGCAAACCTTTACGGCTTCTTTCGCCTCGTCGCGGGGCGGATCCATCATGCCGATCAGCCCGAGCAATGTCAGCCCGCGCTCAACGGTTTCCTCGTCGCCATAAGGTCCTTCCGCGCCCACCTCCTTGTATGCAATTGCCAGCACGCGCAGCGCATTCTTCGCCATGCTCTCATTTGCGGCGAGTAGCTGCGCCCGCGTTGCCTCGGTCAGCGGCTGCTGCTGGTCGTGGTGCTGCGCCGCAAGGCATCGCTCCAGAAGAACCTCGGGGGCGCCTTTCACGAACGCGAGATGGCGTCCGTCAGGCATGCGGTGCACTGTGGTCATCCGTTTGCGCTCGGAGCTGAATGGCAATTCCTCGATTCTGGGCGCGGCCAGCCGCGTCTCCTGCTGTTGCAGGCCGGCCTTTGCCGCCAATACGACAAGCGCGCCTTCCGTGGAATCGCCCTTGACGAACCAGCGCCCGGCGTCGTCGCTTAACCCGGCATCGCTGCACAACAATCCTCCCGTCAACATCAGCCGCACTGCGTCGTCGTCCAATAGGAGCGGCGGATTGAACCTGCCCGTGGGAGCGTACCCCGCCCCGCTGACCTCGCTCGCGCGGCCACCCACGAACACGCGGCGTGCCGTCATCTCGCCTTTAGTCAGCGTGCCCGTTTTGTCGGTGCAGATCACCGTCGTGCAACCCAGCGTTTCCACGGCGGGCATGCGCCGCACCAGCGCATTGCGCTTCGCCATCTCGTGCATCCCGACAGCAAGCGCACCCGTTACGATCGCGGCCAGTGCTTCGGGCACCGCAGCAACCGCCAGTGCGATGGCAAACATGGCCATCGTCAATACCAGCTGGACATTGAGTTGATCGCCGATCCAGGCTCTCACGATGCTGACGGCGATCGCGACGCCACACACGCCGAGCGCGATCAGCCCAAGCCAGCGACCGATTTCCGCGGTACGCTTTTCAAGCGGAGACGCCTCCCCCTTTACGGCGGAGACTTGCGCGGCGATCTTGCCGAACTCCGTATTCATCCCCGTAGACGTTACGATGGCCTTGCCTCGGCCATACGTCACCGTTGTCCCGGTAAAAACAGTATTGCGGCGATCGCCGACCGCCACATCGAGTGGCAACAGCTTCAACGATTTTTCGACGGGAAAAGACTCACCCGTGAGCGGTGCCTCGTCGCATTTGAGCGTATGGACTTCCACCAGGCGCGCGTCGGCCGGTATGCGGTCGCCGGCCTCCAGCAGCATGATGTCTCCCGGAACGAGCTCCCGGGAGGGAATACGCACGTCGGCGCCACCGCGCAACACCCTGACCGTGGGCGTCAACATGCGCTTCAGCGCATCAAGGGCCCGTTCGGCGCGGTATTCCTGAACGAAGCCAAGCACGGCACAGAACAGCACGATCGCGAAAATGATCGCCGCGTCGACGATCTCGCCCAGCAGCGCTGAGAGTACCGTTGCGACCAGCAGGATGATGATGAGAACGTTCTTGAACTGGGCGAAGAAAAGCGCGATCGGCGAGGCGCGCTCTTCCTTCGCCAGCTCATTCGCGCCGAACCTCCCGAGACGGTCCTGCGCCTCTTGTGGGGTCAGACCGCGATCGAGGTGCGTCTGAAAGACGTCGACGAGTTCTTCGATCGGCTTGGCATGGGAGTCTTTGTCTTGCATCGAGGCCTCCTGGGTCTCTGGGATCCGCGGGCGAGAACTTGCCGCGCGGATCGTTTCCGGTTTGCTCCACCTGAGTATGCGTGGCGACGAAGCAGAAGAAAATTCAAGATTTGCCATGGATTTCATTAGCAAATTCCATGGCAGCCGGCGTTGCTTGATCGCTGGAATTACGATTGATAATGAATCGATCCGGCGAGAAAGCTTGCTCGGCGGCTTCCGCTCTGTTATAAGAAAGGCGTGTGTCTCGGCGAAAGCCGGACGCCCCCCTCCAAAGGGGAGTAGCTTCGGCAGCCGGTAGCTGCCGTGACGCGGTCGTCAACACGGGTTCTACCCCCGGTCGCGTCGGCATCGTGGTTACGTGCAAGCGAGACCTTTGCCCAACGGGTGAAGGCATGTTTTCGAAAGCGGCCTTCATCCTTGAGGTGAAGGCCGCTGTGCGTTTACGGCACGGCGGCATGGCAAACGATTCGAGGAGTAATCGCCATGCTGCAATCAGGAATCCGCCGCTACCTCAAGCACGGAACTCTTCCCCAGCTTCGCGTTTTCGAGGCAAGCGCGAGGCTGCGAAGTCTTACCCGCGCCGCCGAGGAGCTCCACATTGCCCAGCCCACCGCCTCGGTGCAGATCAAGAAACTCTCCGAGACGGTCGGCCTGCCGTTGTTCGAACAGGTCGGCAGGCGCGTCTACCTGACGGATGCGGGCCGGCGCCTCTATGCCGGCTGCCTTGATGTATTCCGTGCCTTAGCGGCGATCGAGGAAGCGCTGAACGGCATGCGCGCGATGGAAAGCGGGCATCTCCGGCTGGCCGTCAGCTCGACGGGCAAGTACTTCGCTCCGCGCATGCTCGGCGCCTTCATCCAGCGCTATCCGGGGGTCGATGCCTCGCTTGCGATTCACAACCGCAAGACGCTGATCGACCGGCTCGCGAACAACGAGGACGATCTGTACATCTTCGCCGCCCCGCTGGTGAGGGACGACGTGGTAACGCAGGCCTTACTGCCGAATCCCTTGGTCGTCTTCGCGCGCGACGACCATCCCCTAGCCAACGCGCGGCAGATCGCCTTCGAGCGCATCGCGGCGGAGCCGTTCCTCATGCGCGAACCCGGGTCCGGGACGCGGCTGCTCGCGACCAAACTGTTCGAGCAGCGCGGGCTTGCCGCGAAAATCAGAATGGAGTTGAACACCGACGAGGCGATCAAGGAGGCCATTCTGGCCGGCCTGGGCGTGTCGATCATGTCGCGGTTCACGCTCGGACTGGAACCCGAATCCCGGCGACTGATCTGCCTGGATGTCGAGGGCTTCCCCCTCGAGAACCACTGGCACTTCGCGTACCCGGTGGGCAAGCAGCTGACGGCAACGGCCCGTGCGTTCATGGATTTTGCGCGACTGGAAGGCAAGGGGCTAGCTATGGAGGAATTGCGCGTCCCGGCAAGAGCCGGACGCCCGTCCGAAGGGGGAGTGGCTATCGGCAGCTGACCAGCGATAGCCGCGCCGCGGCCGGGGATTGTCATCCGCGCGCACGACGCCGGGCGCGTGTTGTGTATGATTGGGCGCCCATTTCCGCAAGCCCCAGCCTCGTGCCGCTCTCGAAATATCATTACGTCGTAGTCGAAGGGCCGATCGGCGTCGGCAAGACGAGCCTCGCCAAGCGTCTGGCCGGCCGGCTGAACTCGACCCTGGTCCTGGAGCACCCGGAGCAGAATCCGTTCCTGCCGCGCTTCTACCAGGACATGTCCCGCTTCGCGCTGCCGACGCAGCTGTTCTTCCTTTTCCAGCGGATAGGCCAGTTGCGGGAGCTCGCCCAGATGGACCTCTTCACCCGGCTCACCGTCTGCGATTTTCTCCTGGAAAAAGACCCGCTGTTCGCGCGCCTGACGCTCTCGGGCGACGAGCTGCATCTGTATCAACAGATATACGACTCGCTCAAGCCGCAAGCTCCGAAACCCGATCTCGTGATCTACCTCCAGGCGCAGCCGGAGACCTTGCACGAGCGGGTGCGCCGGCGCGGGGTAGAATTCGAGCGGCCGATCACCGGGGAGTATCTCGCCCTGCTCGCGGACAGCTACAACCGCTTTTTCTATCATTTCACCGGGAGCCCCGTCCTGATCGTGAATTCCGAAAAGCTCAACTTCGTGAGCCAGGATCGCGACCTCGACCTGCTCATCGAGCGCATGGGAGCGATGCGCGGCAACCGCGAGTTTTTCAACCGGGGAGACTAGGATGACGCGATTGACCATCAAGGCGCTGCAGAAGCTGCGCGACGATGGCGTGAAAATAGCCGTGCTCACCTGCTACGACGCGAGCTTCGCCGCGATGCTCGACGCCGCGGGTCTCGACAGCCTCCTGATCGGCGACTCGCTCGGCATGGTGCTGCAGGGACACGAGACCACGCTGCCGGTGACGCTCGCCGACATGGCCTATCACACGCGCTGCGTCGCGCGCGGCAGCAAGCGCAGCTTCCTCATCACCGACATGCCCTTCGGCAGCTATCAGGAATCGCCGCAGCAGGCGTTCCGCAGCGCGGCCGAATTGATGGCGGCCGGCGCCCAGATGGTGAAGCTCGAGGGCGGCGCGGAGTTCGCCGACACGATACGATTTCTCACCCAGCGCGGCGTTCCGGTGTGCGGCCACCTCGGCCTCACGCCGCAGTCGGTGCACCAGCTCGGCGGATACCGCGTGCAGGGCAAGGGCGAGGACGCCGAGCAGAAGCTGATCGCGGATGCCGTCGACCTCGAAACGGCCGGCGCGGGCCTGCTCGTGCTCGAGGCGATACCGGCCAAGCTCGGGGAGCAGGCCACGCAGCGCCTGCGCATTCCAACCATCGGCATCGGCGCCGGCCCGGGCTGCTCCGGCCAGGTGCTGGTACTGCACGACATGCTCGACGTGTTTCCCGGAAAGAAGGCGCGTTTCGTCCGGAACTTCATGCGCGGCGCCTCCAGCATCGCCGACGCGGCCGAGCGCTACGTGCGCGCCGTCAGAGACGGCAGCTTCCCCGCCGAAGAACACAGTTTCTAGGACGCCCGATGGACATCGTCACCTCGGTGAGGGATTTGCGCGAGCGGCTGCAGCGCGAGCCCGACAACGTCTTCGTTCCGACCATGGGCAATCTCCACGCGGGCCACATCCAGCTGATGCGGCTGGCGAAGCATCGTGCCGCGTGCACCGTCGTCAGCATATTCGTCAACCGCATCCAGTTCGGACCGAAAGAGGACTTCGAGCGCTACCCGCGCACCCTGCAGGCCGATGCGGAAATGATGAAAGACGTGGGCGTGGACGTCGTGTTCGCGCCGACCGAGACGGAGATCTACCCGGAGCCGCAGACCTTCGTGGTCGAGCCTTCCGACCTTCAGCACATCCTCGAGGGCGCGTTTCGGCCCGGGCACTTCCGCGGCGTTGCCACCGTGGTGCTGAAGCTCTTCAACATGGTTTCCCCGCACACCGCGATCTTCGGCAAGAAGGACTACCAGCAGTACGTGGTGCTGCGCGACATGGTGAAGCAGCTCGCGCTCCCCGTGGAGATCATCCCGGCGGAAACGGTGCGCGCCGAGGACGGGCTCGCGCTCAGCTCGCGCAACGCATACCTTTCGCCGGCGGAGCGGACCGAAGCCCCTCGGCTCTACCGGGTGCTGGGCGAAGTCCGCGAAGCCCTGGTCGCGGGCCGGCGCGACTACGCGAAGCTCGAAACCCAAGCGCTCGCGAAGCTCGGCGGGAAATGGGTGCCCGATTATGTCGCGATCAGGCGACAATCCGACCTGCAGTTGCCTTCATCCGCCGATCGGGACCTCGTGGTTCTCGGCGCCGCAAAACTTGGAAGGCCCCGCTTGATCGATAACGTGGAAATTTCGCTTTGACGCGAAGCGCCGGGAACGTGCAGCAGCCTAGGATGGATACGGCTCCACCATCAGCTTCTCGACCGGGTAGCCGAGCGCCTTGGCCATTTTCTCCATCGCCTGCTCGTCCACCGAGACCGGCTGGAACTCGGTGCCGCCCCCCTTGCTGGCGATAAAGGCCTTGGCCGCGCTTTCCGAGCTCCAGACCACGACCGGGTCGGGCGAGACCCCTGGCATCTGGACGCAGATCGGAACGCCGTCCGATTTGTACACGATCGCAAACATGGCCAGCCTCCTGTTGCAGATGAAGCCACCGGGGCGACCCGGGCGGTCCGCCCGGGTTTGTACTTTAACCCATGTTCCGCACAGCATCCAGTGACGAAATCCACGATCGGTCGATCGATTCATGCAAGTCACGGTTCATAACCGCGTCGTCGCCGTCTGGTTGCTCGCCTGCTGCGCGCTCGTGTTCGCGATGGTGGTGGTCGGGGGCGTCACGCGCCTCACCCATTCGGGCCTGTCGATCGTCGAATGGCAGCCGATCGTCGGCGCGTTGCCTCCGCTCGGTGACGATGATTGGCAGGAAGCCTTCCGCAAGTATCAGCAGAGTCCCGAATTCCAGCAGGTCAATCCTGGCATGAACCTCTCAGGATTCAAACGCATCTTCTGGTGGGAATACTTCCATCGCCTTTTGGGACGGCTGATCGGCGCGGCGTTCCTGCTGCCGCTCCTGTGGTTCGCGCTGCGCGGAAGAATCGCCCGCACGCTGACGTGGAAATTTGCGGTGATATTCGGGCTGGGCGCCTTGCAGGGCGCGCTGGGCTGGTACATGGTGCAGTCGGGCCTGGTCGATGATCCTCGCGTATCGCAGGTTCGCCTCACCGCCCATCTCGGCATCGCTTTCCTGATCTACGCGGCGATGCTGTGGATCGCTCTCGATCTGCTCTTTCCGCGAGAATCACAGTCGGGCATGGTTTCCAGAGGGCTGCGCCGCTTCGCCTTCGCGCTCACCGCGCTGATCTTCGTGATGGCGCTCTCCGGCGGGCTCGTCGCGGGCATCCGGGCCGGACTCGCCTACAACACTTTCCCGCTCATGAACGGCCGCGTCGTCCCGCCGGAAATTTTTTCGCTCGAGCCCTGGTATCTCAACTTCTCGAGCAACATGGCGACCGTGCAGTTCGATCACCGGCTGATCGCCTGGCTGCTCGCGTTCCTCGCGCCCTGGTTCTGGCTGCGAGTCCGCCGCGAGGCGGCGCCCAGTCGCGCAAAGCTCGGGGCCGACCTGCTGCTGGCGATGCTTGCGCTGCAAATCGCCCTGGGTATCGCGACCCTGCTGCTCGCGGTCCCGATTCCTCTCGCCGCGGCGCACCAGGCCGGCGCGCTACTCGTCTTCAGCGCCGCGCTGTTCGTCGTGCATTCGCTGCGCTGAATGAATTCGCGGATTACACGGATCGAATCCTTGCAATCCGCGAGAGCATGAGTATCTATTTTCGCTGATCGTGCGGCACGAACACGGTAGTATCCTTCCTCGCCGAGTTGCCTGCGGTGTCCGTGCACTCCACGGTGATCGTGTAGGTCCGGCCCATGGACCCTCCCACCCGTTCCGCGCGAATCTCCGCAGTAAGAGGGGGCACGATGTGCGCGTCGGGACCCGTGTTGCCGTCGCCCGGGCCGTTGGAAGGTTCGTCGCTCTTGATCTCAACAATCTTGCAAACGGGCGGTCCGCACGCCGCGCTCGCGTCGGCCAACACGGTGACCGGCACTATCTTGTGGCTCGGCGGCCAGATTACGCTGGGCGTGGCCGTAACCGAGGCAATCAACGGCGGCGTGCAGGTGTCGTTCGGAGTCAGCGTGAAATTATCGAACTGTGCGTCGAGAAAAGCCAGATTCGTCTGCATGTCGACGCTTAAACGCACGGTCCTGCCCGCATAGGCGGCAAGGTCCGCCTGAAAGGGGGTCATCGGAATCGATTGCGGCGCGCCGGGATTCGTGATGAACAGGTCCTGAAGGATCGCATCCGACAAATCGCGAATGCGTACCGCCAGGTACTGATTCACCGGATCGAATACCCCTGCGTGGTTACGGTACTGCATGTCCCAGTGGAGCGTCGACGCCGGGCCAACGGCAATGTCCTGGTGCATCCGGTGGAGCTGCAGACCGTTTTGGAGCTGAAACGCTAACTTAAGCCCGTCGGTCGCAGTGAAGGTTATCGGCAGGCCGTCTGAGGTTTGAGCGCAGTCGACCCCATCGCTGAAATCAAAGACGAGTTCTCCGGGCAATCCAGTGATAGTCAAACCGGTCGTGGCGATTCCCCACGTTCCAAAGCAATCGGTGAGGGGTCGCGATTCCGGCGACTCCTCGAGCGTCCAGCCTGTGTAATCGTCTTCGAAACTTCCGTTGACGATTTGCGCGCGGGCGGGCATCGCGGCCAACAGCATGATGGCCGCGACAAGCAGCGTTCCCCGTGTGAGTCGATCCATATGTGCCTCTCCCAATC